>NZ_CP155729.1:3611226-3911847 GCF_039724765.1 Sagittula stellata E-37
ATGGTGAACGCCTCCCATTCATCGTCGTTGCAGCTGTGGGACATGGTGAACAGCGCGAACTGGCCGTTGGGGCCACGGATCGGGATGGAATATCCCTGGTTGCCGATGCCGTGGCCAATCGCGTCTTCGAGAAAAGCCCGTGCGGATTTAGAAGACCAGTCGAGGCGTTTCCAGTTCACCGGGTGAAAACGCTGGTAACATCCCTGAATGACCGGATCGATCCTCAGATAGCCTTTCTCTATGTAGTGATTGACCCATTCGAGATCGTAGGTGCCGCAGCCATATTGTTCTCCGGCGCTGTTGACCCAGTGATAGACGATATGATCGACACCATATTCGTCCCTCAGTTCTTCGATCAGAAGCTGGAGATCTTCCAGTCCGTCAGCGGACTCCAAACGTTCGATCAACCCGTCCAGACGCGGCGCGTTTCGCAGAAAGCCCAAGTCCCTTACCCTCGGCAAGTGACGTCATTTCCGCCTGCGCGACGAAGGACGCGTCGTCCAGTTGCGCCGCCAGCGACGGCATGCCGTTGGCGCGCGCAAAGGTTTTCAGGTCGGTCAGTACGTCCAAAATCCAGTCATGTCCCATGGCAAGCCTCACCCTGTGATGGTTAACGATCAATTAAGACAACTCTACCATGTACCCAAGCCTCCGGGTATTCACGGAAATTTCCTCCCCAGAAATAGCGAGGGCACGGTTCGGCAAGGCGCTGTAATTGCTTTGTCTGACCGACAGACAGAAGAACGCCCGCGAACCGTGACCGATTCGCGGGCGTTTCAGCTTGCCCCCGGAGTCTCCTGGACCCCTAGGTTTTGGATGGTCGCGCCTACTTTCGCGCGTCGAGGCAATCCTCGATCGTCCGCAGACCGGTCTTCGGCGCCTGCACGAGAACGGCCATGTTGCCGGGCTTGTGCTCGTTGCGCATCATTTTCATGTGCGCGGCCGGGATCTCGTCCCACGGAAAGACTTCGGACATGCAGGGGTCGAGGCGGCGCTCGATCATCAGGCGGTTGGCAGAGGCCGCCTGCTTCAGGTTTGCGAAATGCGATCCCTGCAAGCGCTTCTGGTGCATCCACATGTAGCGCACGTCGAAGGTGCAGTTGAAACCGGAGGTGCCGGCGCAGATCACCACGATGCCACCCTTCTTCACCACCAGCGTCGACACCGGGAAAGTCGCTTCGCCCGGATGCTCGAAGACCATATCCACGCTGACGCCCTTGCCGGTGATTTCCCAGATCGCCTTACCGAACTTGCGGGCTTCCTTAAGCCATTCGTTGTATTCCGGCGAATTGACCGTCGGAAGCTGGCCCCAGCAGTTGAAATCCTTGCGGTTGATCACGCCCTTCGCGCCCTGGTCCATCACGAACTGACGCTTGCTTTCGTCCGAGATCACGCCGATCGCATTGGCGCCCGCCGTGTTGGCAAGCTGGATCGCGTAAGAGCCCAGGCCGCCCGACGCGCCCCAAACCAGAACGTTCTGGCCGGGCTTTAGCTCATGAGGATGGTGGCCGAACAGCATCCGATAGGCGGTTGCCAGAGTCAGCGTGTAGCAGGCGGCCTCTTCCCATGTCAGGTGCTTGGGCCGCGGCATGAGCTGCTGGGCCTGCACCCGAGTGAACTGCGCAAAGGAGCCGTCGCCGGTCTCGTAGCCCCAGATCCGCTGGGACGGAGAGAACATCGGGTCGCCGCCGTTGCATTCCTCGTCGTCGCCATCGTCCTGGTTGCAGTGGATCACGACCTCGTCGCCCACCTTCCAGTTCTTCACCTTGTCGCCGACTTTCCAAACGATGCCCGAGGCGTCGGATCCCGCGATGTGGTAGTCCTGCTTGTGAACATCGAACGGGCTGATCGGAACGCCCTTCCCGGCCCAGACGCCGTTGTAGTTCACGCCCGCCGCCATGACGAGCACCAGAACCTCGTGGCTGTCGATGTCCCAGGTGTCCACGACTTCGACCTGGAATGACTTGTCGGGATCCCCATGACGCTCGCGACGGATGTTCCACGCGTACATCTTCTTAGGGACGTAGCCCATCGGGGGCATTTCGCCGATCTCGTAGAGGTCTTTTTCCGGCGCGTCGTACTGAGCGATGCCAGTCTGCTGATCCAGTGCCATGGGGGCCTCCTGTTCTAGGTCCTCGGTCGTTAACGGATACCGGCTCTGCAGCGCAGAATCGCGGCGTTGGACCACTGGATACGAGCCGATGCGCAACATTGCAACTTCATTCGACATAGTTTTGAAATTTTATAACCCAGCGGACGCAGAAACTTCTATTGCCACCGCAGAAAACACTGGGAGCGTGCTGTCCCGTACCCAACAGGCGAAAGCCTGAGCAGTGCGCTCCTCCAAATTCTCAGAGAGACGTCGAACAGTGGACGCGGATCGCGCTTGAGCGCACACTTTCCGCGCCAGCAGTGCCGCAACGCGGCGAATTGACAGCGACATATTATTTCGCAATACAGAATGCAAACGTAACAAGATTGCCCACCAGTCTCACGCCACGGCTTGCGCAGGACCCGCGCCGCGGCAGCGCCCACGAAGGAGGCCCCGATGACCGAGACCGCCAAAAGCGACACCCCTATGAGCGCGCCCGCTCCCCAAGCCGACCGTCCCTGGCTGATCCGCACATATGCCGGACACTCCACCGCCGAGGCGTCGAATGCGCTTTATCGCTCCAACCTCGCGAAGGGGCAGACCGGTCTTTCGGTGGCTTTCGACCTGCCTACCCAGACCGGCTACGACAGCGATCACATCCTGTCCCGAGGCGAAGTGGGCAAGGTCGGCGTTCCGGTCTGCCACCTCGGCGACATGCGCATGCTGTTCCGGGACATCCCGCTGGAACAAATGAACACTTCCATGACGATCAATGCGACGGCGCCTTGGCTTCTTGCACTGTATATCGCGGTGGCAGAGGAACAGGGGGCCGATGTCTCAAAGCTTCAGGGGACCGTCCAGAACGATCTCATCAAGGAGTATCTCTCGCGCGGCACCTACATCTGTCCGCCAAAGCCGTCGCTCAAGATGATCGGCGACGTGGCTGAATACTGCTACAAGCATGTCCCGAAGTGGAACCCGATGAACGTCTGCTCCTACCACCTGCAGGAAGCGGGCGCGACGCCAGAGCAGGAACTGTCCTTCGCCCTGGCGACGGCCATCGCGGTCCTGGACGAACTGAAAGGCAGGATCGCACCCGAGGATTTTCCGGGCGTCTGCGGGCGGATCTCGTTCTTCGTGAACGCCGGCATCCGCTTTGTCACCGAGATGTGCAAGATGCGCGCCTTTGTCGACCTGTGGGACGAGATTCTGCAGGAGCGGTACGGCGTCGAGGATCCCAAGATGCGCCGCTTCCGCTACGGCGTGCAGGTGAACTCCCTCGGGCTGACGGAGCAGCAGCCAGAGAACAACGTTTATCGCATCCTGATCGAGATGCTGGCGGTAACGCTGTCTAAACGCGCCCGCGCGCGCGCCGTCCAATTGCCCGCATGGAACGAGGCGCTCGGGCTGCCGCGCCCCTGGGACCAACAGTGGTCCATGCGAATGCAGCAGATCCTCGCGTATGAAACCGATCTGCTGGAGTACGGCGACCTGTTCGACGGCAACCCGGCGGTGGATGCGAAGGTCGAGGCATTGAAGGAAGGTGCCCGGGCGGAACTTGCAAACATCGATTCGATGGGCGGTGCGATCAGTGCGATCGAGTACATGAAGGGGCGCCTTGTCGATTCAAACGCCGAGCGCCTAAACCGGATCGAGCGCGAAGAAACGATTGTCGTCGGCGTGAACCGCTGGCAGCAGACAGAGCCGTCGCCATTGATGGGTGAGGACGGTGGCATCATGACCGTCGATCCCGCGGTGGAGGAAGACCAGAAGGCGCGCCTTGCGGAATGGCGCGACGGACGGGATGCGGAGGCCGTGAAGGCCGCACTGTCCGAGCTCAGGACTGCGGCGCAGAAGGGTGAGAACGTCGTCCCGGCCTCGATCGAATGTGCGAAGGCCGGCGTGACCACCGGTGAATGGGCGGGCGAAATGCGGGCTGTCCACGGAGAGTTCCGCGGCCCGACCGGCGTCTCGCGTGCCGTGTCCAACAAGACCGAAGGCCTGGACGACTTGCGCGCGATGGTGGACGCGGTCTCGGATCGCCTGGGCCGCCGGATGCGCTTCCTTGTCGGCAAGCCCGGCCTCGATGGTCATTCTAACGGCGCCGAGCAGATCGCTTTTCGGGCGCGCGACTGCGGAATGGAGATCGACTACGAAGGCATTCGCCTGACCCCTGAACAGATCGTTACAGCAGCACAACAGGGCGCCCACGTCGTCGGCCTGTCGATCCTTTCGGGGTCGCATATCCCGCTCGTGGAGGACGTAATGCACCGCCTGAGAGCCGCCGGTCTTGGCGAATTGCCCGTGATCATCGGCGGCATCATTCCCGAAGAGGATGCCGTCCGTCTCAAGGCGATGGGGGTTGCCCGCGTCTATACGCCGAAGGATTTCGCACTCAACACGATCATGAAAGACATCGTGACCCTGGTGGACCCGCAGTCGGTCGCGGCGGAGTGAACCACACCGAAATCGCGGACGGCCAAGCCTCGTGCTTGGCCGTTCTTCATTTCAGATGCAGCCAGGAACGGATTTGAATTCACACAACATGCTCACTGGGAAATGACGCTAAATGGCGGCAAATCAAAAAAACGAATGCCGAAATTGTGTCTACCAGCGAATTTCTACCGATCAACCTAAATGCGAAACTCCTTACTTGTTGACGCCTGATTTACCCTGCATAACCTATGCTCGCCTTGCAGTTCCTTCGCACTAGAATTAAGAGCTGCGAGTTACCTACTGCCAACGGATAAAGGACTTGGCTATGAATGTTGATCTTGAGTCTCTTTCCCGTGACGAGTTACAAAAATTGGTTGCCGACGCGCAAAAGGCGCTGAGGACCGTTGATGCACGCCGCATGGCGGAGGCCAAGCGCGCCGCCGAACAGGCTGCAAAGGAATACGGCTTCTCGCTTGAAGATGTGATGACTGCCGGGCCGAAAGGCTCCAAAAGCGCTCCGAAATACGCGAACCCCGCAGATCCTTCGCAGACCTGGACGGGCCGCGGGCGCAAGCCGAACTGGCTGATCGAAGCGCTGGATGAAGGCAAGTCTTTGGAAGACATGGCGCTTTGACGTTCACGCAACCAGGCATTTTACGATGACAATCCACATCGGAGCAGCGCCGGGCGAGATCGCGGAAACGGTCTTGATGCCCGGCGATCCGCTTCGCGCCGAATGGGCCGCGCAGACCTTTCTTGAAAATGCCAAGTGCGTGAATCGCGTACGCGGCATGCTAGGGTACACTGGCACGTGGAAGGGTCAGCGCGTTACGATACAAGGCTCGGGCATGGGAATGCCCAGCCTTTCGATCTACGCGAACGAATTGATTCGAGACTATGGGGCGAAGACTCTGATCCGCATCGGTTCCTGCGGGGCGATGCAGAATAGCGTCAAAATCCGAGATGTGATCGTCGCGATGACGGCGTCCACTCTTTCGACGCCGTCGCGCGGCATCTTTCGAGAATTGAATTTCGCACCTTGCGCGGATTTCGGCCTACTGGAAAAAGCCGTTACCGCTGCACGCGGCAAAGATTGTGGCGTGCATGTCGGCGGGATCTATTCTTCGGATGTTTTCTACGACGAACGGCCGGATCTGAATGAGCAGATGGTCCGTCACGGCATACTCGGTGTCGAAATGGAAGCGGCAGAGCTCTACACGCTTGCGGCCCGACACGGTGTGCGGGCTTTGGCGGTTCTGACTGTGTCCGATCACCTTCTGACCCATGAAGCGTTGCCCTCCGAGGATCGAGAGCGCAGTTTTGGCGACATGGTCGAAATCGCGCTGGAAGCCGCGTTTTCCTGAACAGAGAACCCACCCGGGACATTTTTAGAACCGGGTGGGTGTCACCGCCCGTGGCTGCGATCATATCCGTTTGGCGCAGGCGCAGCCCATCCGTTAAGACTGGTTTCGTCAGGCGACAGGATCTCGACCCCCAGAGGCGCACAGCGTGCCGTGTCCGAACTGTGCTCCGATCCGCAATCCCCTCCAGGACAAGCGCTGAGCGCGCCAAGCAAGTCGATTTCTGCGAAGAAGGTCAGAAAATCCCCGGGGCGCACAGGGGAGGCCTTCATGAAATACTGTCCGGTATCGTGGGTGAACCCCGTACACATGAAGACGTTCAGGACGTCATGCACATGCCGTTCAGCTTCAATCAGGTCCAAATTACGGGCGTTGGCCAAAGCGCGAGTCAGATTGGAATGGCAGCAATGGTGATATGCGCCGCCGGACAGCAGCGCATGGGTGTAGGGATCGCACCGCGTGCCGATCACGTCATGGACCGATCCGCCAAAGCTGTCGATGCCGTACCAGTCCAATGTGTCCTCGACGATGGTCGCCATCGGCCGCAGGTGAGGCAGCGCAGACCAGAGCCGGTCACCCGTCGAGACGTGCGTTCCATGCAGCGCCCGCGTCTTGCCAGAGAAGAAGCGTTCCGACAGATCGTTGGCGTTCCACAGGTTCAGGTCGCCGACCTGCGGGGCTTCGGTGCAGGTGATGCGGAAGAAATGGCCGGCGGGCACCTCGAAGGTGCAAGCGTCACGCGGGGGAGCGGTGACACGATGCGTCACCTGGGCGGATCCCAAAGCCTTTCGATAGAGCGCAAGGTCGGGGTGTGGCAGCGTCTCTGTCGGATAACAGATGACTGGCGGGACGGCGCGGCGATCCTCTGCATCAATGGGCGTGTTCATCATGTCCCTTCGGTTTCGTGGCGCCTGCGCCACTTTCGTGCGTAGTCGGACGGCTCGCCAGGTTTTGTGCGGGCGGCTGCTTCGCGTTCTGCCGTCTCTTCCGGCGTCTCGGCGCGGATGTCTGCATGTGGTGGCGTAAGCCGGCGCTCGAATGGGACCACCTGAACCATCGGCGTTCCGGCTGGCAGAAGAACCTGCTCTTCAGCAGCGATCCATCGGAACGGGATGTCCACGGGTTTTTGCAACACGTCGCAGTCGACCACCGCATCGAAGATACGGAAGGGCAGTTCGAAATGGTTCAGCGGATGCAGAAAGGCAGCTGACCACCCCGGCGGCAACTTGACCCGCCACGGATTGACGAACTTCAGCGGCAGAGCATCCTGAAACGGGGGACTGTCCGCGCCAATTTGCGCAGGGTTCATCAATTCGACCGGGGCGAACGGCACGTTTTCGGGCCACTGGAAGATCAATTGTCCTTCCTCGTCGCGCCCCACCCCCAGGTCGAACGGCGTGGGAAGCACCCACCCCAAGGCGAAGGCGTCATGCACGGGCAAGCAGGCGCTCATGGTTTTCCACGGCTGCCCCTCGGCACCCGGCATGTCCAGCTCCATCGGCAGCTTGCGGAACCAGTCGGGGACATGTTGCGCGGCAGGCGTCGGGAACGGGATATGGCCCGCGAGGTCCGGCGGACAGACGAAGGAAAGCTCTGTCGGCTCGTCGTTTTCGGTCTCTGGACTGGTCATTGGCTGTGTTCCCGGCGATAGCATTCGCGTGGGCGTTCTCCCCGCGGCAGGCTTACCGTGGCGCCACAATGCACGCATGTCCACCGCACGTCGTCGTTGCTGCGGAACTCACGCCAACGACAAAGACGTGTCTCGGGTCGGTTGAAGATCAGCAGCAGGACAAACGCGACGACAAGCAGGATCGGGATGAGCATGCCTTGCCCTATCCCGGAACGCCCACGTGTGGAAGCCCGGGGGGGGGCAGGTCAACACATTGGCCCGCCCCATGTGTGCGCCGAGTCTATTCCTCTACGAACCGAATGTCTCCGACCAGTGGCTCCGCATTTTCGGCAGGCGCGCCCGCCGGGGCGAAGGTGACCTGCGGTGTGGGCAGCCCATCGTTGGCCTCCGACGTCAGGACCGCCATATGGTCGGTCACATCGAAGGCAAAGACGGCGTCGGTCTTCTCCGCCTCCTCTATCGAGGCAGTGGCGTTGAAGAAATGGATCTGGCCCACCAGCCACTCGTCCCGCTGCTCCCGAGCCACGTCCGGTCCGCCAAGGTATACGTCGTAGACGACACCCGGCTGCACCTCTGTCGCGAGTGCCCCGATGACCAGATAGAGACGCTTGTCGGACGGACCTCCGAGCGCAAGGCTCTGCTCTGGCGCGGCGACACGTGCAGTGACAGGGTCCGCCCCCAACTTGACTGGTCCGGTGTCGACGCTTGCGGTCAACGGCACGTCCTCTGCTGCGGCCAGCACAATGGGCGCAGTTTCGGTCAGCTTGTCGCGCTCCACCATGGCGGTCAAAGGCGCAGGCTCGGGGACAAGGTCCTGGTAGGTATAGCCCAATTCCTCTGTCGTCGTGACGCTGCCGGACGCCACCGAAACAAGCTGGTTCTCGACGGGATCGTAGAACTGGAACGCCTGATCGGTCCACGTAGCATCGGTCGGGTTCGCTCCGCCTGCCGCGTTCCAACTGGCCCAGCAACGGTCAATCTGCGCGTGATGCACCCAGAACACCGGGTCGTTTGCAGCGGTCGGCACGTTGCCCATGTTCGTGGTCGTGCCCACCATGACGTGCACGGCGCCATGTGGATTATTGTCCAGTGTCCGGTTGAACCCGATCTGGCCAAGGTACGCAGTGCGCGACATGAAGGCTGTCGACAAGCCATTCATCACCGCGGTGCCATCGTTGATCCCCGGGTTGCGGTCGGCGACGAACAACGGGGATGCCGGATCGCGAAACTCCTCAGGAATGGCAAGGCTCGCAGGGTCGGAGTAGTTCCAGTAGGGCAGCGTGAAATCATCCTCGCCGGACACCTGCCGCACGATCTTTTCGAGGTAGAGCACGTACATCCTGTGCCACGGCACGAAGAAATCGGACTGGCTTGCCCAAGTGATGTGACCCCGGCAGGTGTTCCACATCGCCTCTGCCGCCATCTTCTCGGGCGAGGCATCCGGTCCATAGATCCGGTCGATCGCCGCAGCCTTCTGCTCGTCCATCCAATGCGTGAAGAACTGAAATTGCCAGGACGTCGGGTCGGAGGGATCCCGCGTCTTCATCTGGCCCACGGCATTCGCGTAAATGCCAAGCATCTCCTTGCCCTCGGGAGACGCGGCGTCGTAGCGCGTCCGCATGTACTGGGCGCGCGCGCCGTTTATCCATGTGGCGAAGGGTACGGTTGTTGCGAACAGCCCTGCGGATCCGAGCGACAAGGCCCGTCTGCGTGTCATCGTCATTGAAAATGCCTCCCTGAAAATAGGTGAGGCAATCATGCCACGAAACGCTGAAAAATTCAACGCAGAGGTGTATCGGCCCTTTACGCCACGCGCCGAGATTAGGTCCGCGCGTGACGCCTGGCCGAATATGTCATGTCAGCTTGCCAGCGGCAGGTCTTCGTATTCCGGGGTCAACGCGACAAGGCGCTTTTCGGGCATGTAGTAGGACCATGCCTCATCGAGGGCGGCCAGCGCGGCCTGGGCCTTTGTGGGTTGCTGCTCTTTCAGGGGGCGGACGTTCGCCATGGGAATGACCTTTCTTGTCGTGGTTCCTCCCGTGGCCCCAGATACGCCTGCTGCACTGCAGCGACATCCCCCTTTTGGTCAAACACGCCATGCACAGAGGGCATGGCCTTGATCGGGAACGAAAAAGGGTGCCGCAAGGGCACCCTCATGGTCTTGTGACGTCAGGCCGGATTTCTAGTCACGACCCAACGCAAACCGCATCGCCGATTTCGGACAGTCGTCGAAGCGCGCCGGCCCCGGGTGAGGGACCCTTCTCGACTCGGGTCTAAGGCGCACGACGTTGCCGTCGCGCACCATGCTTTGGCGGGCGTCGGTCTGCTTGTCTTGCGTGTTGTCTTGATGGCCCCCGGAGAGGCCGTCGCGGATCACGTCCATCGAAACTCTCCCTTCCAGATTGTTGGACCAGTATAACATCTTCGGCGGCACAGGTCATGACTCAAGTCAACGTGCGTCACCGTTTCGACAGCTCCTTGTCGAGAAGCGCCAAAAAAGCCGCCCGAGGATCCTCACCAGAGCCCTCCTGCCAGCCATCCCCAAATCTTTGCTGTGTTTCCTTGTCTTTCAGGAGAACCGCCATTTGGGCCGCAGAGCGAAGAAGTTCGGCATACCACCATGCGAACCTGCTCTCACCCAAGGCCACCCTGTTCAGGTAATGCATCCGCGCGGCCATCGCCCGAAGCAGCTCTGCCAGCTCCTCCGGACTGTTGTAGGCGCGCGGATCCTCGGTCATCAGACGGCGCGTTCCAGCATCATCTTCTTGATCTCTGCAATGGCCTTCGCAGGGTTCAGACCCTTCGGGCAGGTTTTCGTGCAGTTCATGATTGTGTGGCAGCGGTACAGCTTGAAAGGGTCTTCCAGCTGATCAAGGCGTTCGCCCGTGGCTTCATCCCGGGAATCGATGATCCAGCGATAGGCATGCAGAAGCGCTGCGGGGCCAAGGTACTTGTCGCCGTTCCACCAATAAGACGGGCAGGACGTGGAGCAGGACGCACACATCACGCATTCATAGAGGCCGTCGAGCTTCTTGCGATCCTCGATGGACTGCCTCCACTCTTTGGCCGGGCGGTTGGTCTTGGTCTCCAGCCAAGGCATGATGGAAGCATGCTGGGCATAGAAGTGCGTCAGGTCAGGGATCAGGTCCTTGACCACCGGCATGTGCGGCAGCGGGTAGATCTTGACCTCATCGCCGTCGATCTCGTCGAGACCGTAGATGCAGGCCAGCGTGTTGATGCCGTCGATGTTCATGGCGCAGGACCCGCAGATCCCCTCGCGGCACGAGCGGCGGAAGGTCAGCGTCGGGTCGACCTCGTTCTTGATCTTGATGAGCGCGTCCAGAACCATCGGACCGCATTCATCCATGTTCAGGAAATAGGTGTCGACGCGCGGGTTCTCTCCGTCGTCGGGGTTCCAGCGGTAGATCTTGAACGCCCGGACGTTGGTCGCCCCTTCCGGCTTCGGCCAGGTCTTGCCGGTGCGGATTCTGGAGTTCTTGGGGAGCGTGAATTGAACCATCTCTCTCTCCTTATCGAAGCAGGGCTGGCAGGCCTTCGGTCGCCAGGCAGGTAACGGTCTCGGGTTTCGAGACGATCTGGGTAACGATCTGGACCGAGCTTTCGGTCGGGCCGCCGACGGTGTCCGCCGCCAGCGCGTAGATCTGGGGTGCATCGGCGTTGTCGATCACGCAGTCGATGGCCGGTTGCACCGGCACCCCGGGAAAACGGTTCACGACCACGCGGGAAACGGTCGACCGTGCGGCTTCACGCGCCACGGCGTCCTGCGCCTGCGGCGTGCACGCGCCAAGCACCAGGCCCAGCGAAAGCCCTGCGACGGCCTTGAGCATCAATTCAGGCAATAGAGCGTTCCCCGATACATTTTTGGAGCGCCCGGCGGGCAGGTGCCGGCGATCCGTGCGCGGTTGCGGTGCGGCGACGGGATATAACCGGCGTAGCCACCACTGTAACGCGAAAGGCAGGCATCGTAAGCGGCCTGATATTCGGCTGCATATCCGCTTTTTGCCCCGGAGAACCCCACGCCGTTCGCGTAGGCCTGGCAATCCTGAACAGCGCTTCCTTGCCCGTAGCCGTTGGCCAATGCGGGTGCCGCGAGGGCGGTGAAAGCTGCGGTGAAGATTGCCAGGTGTCGCATCAGAATGTCCTCGCCTTTGGTGCGATAGTCTTGAGGCTGATCCCACCCTCGTCTTCGGTGGTCAGCGGATCAACAATCACAGGACGATAGGACAGATCGACGGCGTTTCCAGAGACACGCGCCACGGTGTGCACGCGCCACTTGTCGTCGTCACGCTCGGTAAAGTCCTCATGCGCATGGGCACCACGCGATTCCTTGCGGGCCTCGGCCCCGACGATCGTCGCCAGAGCGTTGGGCATGAGGTTCGTCAGTTCCAGCGTTTCCATCAGGTCGGAGTTCCAGATCAGCGACGTGTCGGTCACACGCAGGTCGTCGATCTTGCCGGCAATGGCCGTCATCTTCTCGACGCCGTCCTCAAGCGTCTTCGATGTGCGGAACACAGCGGCGTCGGCCTGCATGGTCTTCTGCATCTCCAGGCGCAGTTCGGCGGTCGGCGTGCCGCCCTGCGCGTACCGCAGGCCGTCGAACCGGTCGAACGCCTTGTCGATCTGGGCTTTGGGCGCGGTAGGGATGGCAGAGTCACGGTCGACCACCTTGCCGGCACGGATCGCCGCCGCACGCCCGAACACCACGAGGTCGATCAGCGAGTTGGAGCCGAGACGGTTGGCGCCGTGCACCGAGGCACACCCTGCCTCGCCCACGGCCATCAGGCCTGGGACCACGGCGGTCGGGTTGTCTTCGGTCGGGTTCAGCACTTCGCCCCAGTAGTTGGTCGGAATGCCGCCCATGTTATAGTGCACTGTCGGCAGAACCGGGATCGGCTCTTTCGTGACATCGACACCGGCAAAGATCTTCGCGGACTCGGAGATGCCCGGAAGACGTTCGGCCAGCGCTTCTGCCGGCAAGTGGCTGAGGTTCAGGTGGATGTGGTCGCCGTCCTTGCCAACGCCCCTGCCCTCGCGGATCTCCATCGTCATCGAGCGGGACACGTAATCACGCGGCGCGAGGTCCTTGTAGGTCGGTGCGTACCGCTCCATGAAGCGTTCGCCTTCGGAGTTGGTCAGATAGCCGCCCTCGCCGCGCGCGCCTTCGGTGATGAGGCAGCCGGAACCGTAGATGCCGGTGGGGTGAAACTGAACGAATTCCATGTCCTGCAAGGCAAGGCCCGCACGCGCCACCATGCCCCCGCCGTCGCCGGTGCATGTGTGCGCCGAAGTCGCCGAAAAATAAGCACGGCCATAGCCGCCGGTGGCGAGCACAACCATCTTGGCGTTGAAGACATGGAAGGTGCCATCGTCCAGTTTCCAGGTCAGCACACCCTTGCAAACGCCGTCTTCCATCAGGAGATCGATGGCAAAGTACTCGACGTAGAACTCGGCGCTTTCTTTCAAAGACTGGCCGTACAGCGTGTGCAGGATCGCGTGGCCGGTCCGGTCGGCGGCGGCACAGGTGCGCTGCACCGGCGGGCCTTCACCGAACTCGGTGGTATGACCGCCGAAGGGGCGCTGGTAGATCTTGCCTTCTTCGGTCCGCGAGAACGGGACGCCGTAGTGCTCAAGCTCGTAAACGGCCTTCGGTGCCTCGCGGGCGAGGTATTCCATGGCGTCGGTGTCGCCCAGCCAGTCGGACCCCTTTACCGTGTCGTACATGTGCCACTGCCAGTTGTCGGGTCCCATGTTGGACAACGACGCGGCGATGCCACCCTGCGCGGCGACGGTGTGCGACCGGGTCGGGAAGACCTTGGTCACGCAGGCGGTCTTGAGTCCCTGCTCTGCCATGCCCAGCGTGGCGCGCAGTCCGGCGCCGCCGGCACCCACAACAACGACGTCGTAATCGTGCGTCTCGTATTCGTATGCAGCCATGTGTCAGCCTCGTGTCTTTGGCGCGCGTCCAGACCGGCGTGGGGCCGTCGCTCCGCCCGAAAAGTCGTTAGAGCGCCAGTCTGACCAGCGCGAACAGCCCCGCCGCGATCAGCACGTAGGAGAACGCCGTCACCGCGACCGCGAGCAGTTTGCCGGTGGTGCCGTGTACGTAATCCTCGATCGCTTCCTGCGCTTCGCCGTTGAAGTGGATCACGCCAACCACCAGCATCAGGGCCGTAATGATTGCCGGGAACGGACGGGCAAAAAACGCCTGTACGTCCTCGTAGCTTCCACCGAAGCCCGAGCCGAAGCTGAAGACGAACAGCGGCACCAGCACGACCAGAGCCATGGAGGTCACCAGCATTCGCTTGTGGAACTGGGTCCCGGTGCGTCCCGACCCGAGGCCCTGAGCGCGCTTGCGATCCGTGAGATATTGCATGACCGTTCCTCCTCAGACCACGATTGCGGTAAAGATCGCCATGACGCTGGCACCGATGAACATGATCCAGCCCATCATTTCGGACGGCTCGATCTCGACCATGTATCCAAGGTCCCAGATCACGTGGCGTAGACGGCCCAGCATGTGATACCAGATAGCCCAGCTTGCCAGCAGCATCAGGACGTCTCCGATGAAACTGGTCAGGATGCCGTTCACCACGGCGTAAGCGTCGGGCGATGTGGCGGCGCAGAGCAGCCATAGAACCAGCAGAGCTGCGGTGCCGAGTGAGGCGATGCCGGTAATGCGCACCATGATCGACGAGATGGATGTCATCTGCGGGCGGTAGTATTGCCCGATCATGAAGGGCGAAAGCGGGCGGTTGCCCCGGTTCACGTCGGCCATGGTCATGTCCTTGCGTTGAATTCCGTTGCCCCCGTTTTAGTGGCTTTTGCTGCGCTGTCACGTGGGCTGCGCGCTGCTAGCTGCGGTTTTTTGGCACAAATAGGCGGATTTTTCCGATTTGTGATCACGGCTTGCAGGGCCGTGATCACACTTTGGCGGTAACGGCGCCGCAGTGCGGCGGCGCCGTTACACATGTCGCGATCATGAGAGATTCGGTCGGGAAAGGGCGTCGGATCACCCCAGTGCAGTCGCGCAACGCCATTAGGTACGGCGACTTACTTCGGCCATCTCACGGCGAGGTAGTGGCCATGCGCCAACAACCTCGACCAAACGGAACCGGCCATGGGCCCGGTGTCGTCAGACCGGCATCAATGCCCAATAGTCGAGATCAAGCAGCACATCCGGAAGGTATTTCCCATCCGGCCCCTTCAGCTCGAACGGACGGCCCCCTTTTGTCGCCACCAGCCTGAGACGGATCGCGCCGACACCGGGCGCGGAGGTCTCTGCCTTGTCCAGCACCTCCGACCATGCCTTGACGGTGTTCCCGGCCAGGCAGGGATTGGCATGCGCGCCGCCGTTCAGCCCGACAATCATCTGCGCGTTGGCAAGACCGTTGAACGACAACGCCCGCGCCATGGAGATGACATGGCCGCCGTAGATCAGGCGCTGGTCCGGCCGGGCGGTGACGTCGAAATGCACCTTCGACGTGTTCTGCCACAGGCGCGTCGCCATCATGTGCTCGGCTTCCTCGATCGTCACACCGTCGACATGGTCGATCTTCTCGCCGATTTCGTAATCGCCAAGGCGATGCGGTTCGCCTGCCAGCGTGTCGTCGTAATTCGTGAAGTCCAACCCTTCGGGGATCACAAGGTCCGCCGGATCCAGCACCGATTTCAGGTCCGGCAAGACGGCATCCGGTGCGGGCGCGTCAAGGTCGCGCTTTCGCAGCATGACCCAACGCTTGTACTCCATCACGCATTCGTCGCGTTGATTGAAGCCTTTGGAGTGGACGTAGACCACACCCGTACGGCCATTCGAGTTCTGCTTCAGACCGATCACTTCCGACGACGCGCGGAGCGTGTCGCCCGGCCAAACCGGCTTAAGCCAACGCCCTTCGGCATAGCCGAGGTTTGCGACGGCATTCAGCGACACGTCCGGCACCGTCTTGCCGAAGACGATATGAAACGCAGCAAGATCGTCCAGCGGCCCACCCGGCAGACCGCAAGACCTTGAGAACTCGTCCGAGGAATAAAGCGCGTGGCGCATCGGGTAGAGCGCGTGATACAGTGCACGCTCACCTCCCGACACGGTGCGTGGCACTGCGTGGTCTATGACCTGCCCGACTTTGTAGTCCTCGAAGAAGCGTCCGGGATTGGTCTTCTGCATCAGTACGCTCCCAACTTGATGTCGGGGGCATAGGTGCCGTCCACCTCCTTCACGACCGCCTGGCCACAGCGCATGACCCCGTTGGCCGCGTCGAAGGCATAGGTCGGCGTGCCGTAAAGCTCCCAGCCGGCATTCAGCGCGGCCGTGACCTTGTGGCAGAAGGCCGAGGTATCGTCCTCGGACAAGAAGCGGTAAAGTTTCATGAGGTTACCCGAATGCAGGTGGGCCGATCAGCCCATGGACATAGCCGATCACAACGAGCAGCACGAGAGAGATCGCCATAAACATGGCGTCCTTCGCGATGCTGCCTTTGGACGGAGCGACCCAACCGGGTTCGGCACGGTTGATGACGATCATCTCCACGACGGCCCAGAGGCCCAGACCGCCGAACAGGACGAAGGACGGAACGTCACCGTTCACCAGCAGGTGCGCCAGAGTCCAGAGAAGGAACCCCAGGAGCATCGGGTGGCGCAATTTGTAGAACAGTGCACCCTTTTTCGGTCCCGGCGACGTCAGGTACAGAGCAAAGAGCATGATGAGGTTGTTGATCCCGACCGTCGCCGGGTGACGCCCCCAAAAGAATGCACCGTCGGCCATACGGTAGCCGAAGATCATGAGAAGAATGGAGGCGACGAGCGCGAGCGCGACAACCCCCTTGCCCTTGTTGCCCATGGGCTCTCGTACGCCCGGTGCGATGCGTTTGAAGAGGTGCGCGGCCCACCAGAGCGCAACACCCAGAATCAGCAGAAGCATGGTTAAGTTCCTCGTCCTGGTCGGTGCGCACCCTGCCCTTATCCAGCGAGCGCAGCAATGGCCTGCGCCTTGGCGAGGGTCTTCTTCGCGGTCTCGACGTGCAGGTTCTCTACGATCTTGCCATCCACCACCGCGACGCCTTGCCCCTGGGCTTTCGCGTCTTCGAAGGCCTCGATCTGGCGGCGGGCGAGGTCGATCTCCTTCTCGTCTGGCGCGAAGGCGGCATTGGTGATGTCGACCTGTGCGGGGTGGATCAGCGTCTTGCCGTCCATACCCATGTCACGGCCCTGTGCGCATTCGGCCTTCAGTCCGTCGTCGTCCTTGAAGGCATTGTAGACGCCATCGACTACGACCTTCCCGAACGCCTTCGCCGCCAGCACACAGAGCCCCAGACCGGTGATCATCGGCAGGCGGTCCGCGCGGAAGCGCGCGTTAAGTTCCTTTGCAAGGTCGTTGGTGCCCATGACCATGCCCTGCAGACGGGGATGCGCGCCGATGTCCCTGGCATTAAGCATGCCCATGGGCGTCTCCATCATTGCCCAGAGCGGCTTGTCGGTGATCTCCGCCAACCGGTCGAGCTGCGCGGGGGTCTCCACCTTGGGCAGGAGGATTGCGTCACAGTTCATCGCGGTCGCCGCCTTCGCGTCATCCAGCCCCCATTCCGTGTCGAGCGCGTTGATCCGCACAATCCGGGTGCGCTGGCCGTAGGACGTCTTCAGCGCATCGGCGAGAGTGGCACGGGCGGCGGGCTTTTCCTCCGGTGCGACGGCGTCCTCGAGGTCGAAGATGATGGCATCGACCGGCATCGAACGCGCCTTCTCGAGCGCGCGCTCCTTGGAGGCGGGAATGTATAGAACGGACCGGAAAGGTCGGGTCGCCATGTCCATCTGAGTCTCCTTGCGCAACTTTATTGCGTTGGGATGCACATTTTTTGCCGGAAAGTTCAAGAGAAAACTCGCTGCATTGCAGAATGCGGTGCGTTGTGAGGCGCGGTTTTCAGGCAATTGGTTCGCATTTGATCCAGCGCGCGCCGCATTAACCGGATTTAAGCCGGTCAAGGCAGAGGATGTTCGCAGGTCGTTCCAATACGACGACGAATGATCGAGGGGCGCTTCCAGACAGGGTCGGCGCCCGGGAACCGAGAGGACTCACACAGCGTTCTCCGTCTGACGGAGCGCAAGAGCCGAAAGGTCAAGACGATGATAACGATGAAATTGGGTCTGCTCTCCGCAGGTTTCATTCTGGGCGCAGCATCTCTCGTAGAGGCGCAACAGCTTCAGCACTGCGCCCCGCGCGAGAAAGTGGTGGAGCGGCTCGCAGACAAATACGGTGAAACGCGCCAAAGCATGGGTCTTGGCTCCAACAACGCCGTGATGGAGGTTTTCGCCTCGGTCGAAAGCGGATCCTGGACGATCACTGTCACCATGTCCAACGGCATCACCTGCCTGGTGGCGTCCGGCCAGGCGTTCGAGGAACTGGCCGAAGTTCTCCCGCCCAAAGGAGACGATGCATGAAGTGAACCGGGCACGATCCTGAACAGTCGTGCCCGTATCGTGGATCTCAGGTCAGCGCGTCCCAGATAAGCTTTGCCCCGGTCAGCGTCAGCGCGACATACGTGATCCCGAAGAAAACCCGCTCTGGCAACATGTGATGCGCCCGAATGCCTATCCACGTCCCGAGTATCGCAAAGGGCACGAGGATCAGATCCAGCATCAGAGTTTCGTGCGTGAAAATGCCCATGAAGGCGTAGAAGAAAGACTTGAAGAGGTTCACGGCCCAGAAAACCAGCACGGTTGTGGCCTGGTAGGACGTCTTCGAAATCCCTTGCCCCAACATGTAGACGGCAGCCGCCGGTCCGCCGGCGTGGCTGACAAAGCTCGTGAAACCGAGAACCACTCCCGACGTCACGCCGGTCTTGGGTCCAAAGCGCATTCCCAGCCTGATGAGACCTGTGGACCGGGCCGCCTGCCAGCCCACGAACAACAGGGCCACGCTCCCGATCAGGAATCTGATCGCGTCAGGGTCGGCCCAGGCCCAGAACAGCGCCCCGAGGATCGTGCCCGGGATCGACCCGACCAGCAGAATCTTCGCCACCTCCCAGTCCCACTTCTTCCAGTAGGCCCAGAGGCTGGTGACATCCATCATCATCAACAGCGGCAACATCAGCCCTACCGCCACCTCCGGTGGCAGCACTAGCGCCAGAATCGAACTGCTCGCGAAAGCGACCCCGGACCCGAAGCCGCCCTTGGAAATGCCTGCGAAGACGACCGCGGGAAGGCAGAAAGCGATGACGGTCCAATTGACCAGTTCCACGCCACTCTCCTCTAAAACGCCGCGCAAACCGGGCTTTAACGCAGCCGTCCCGGGTATGATAGCCCTAACGGCGCTTCGCTGCGGTGCCGCGCTCTTGCGTTGCGTCAGTAAGCGGCGTAGGCAACTGGCAAATTCTAGCAGGACCGGAGATCAAATCCATGGCCAGACCCAAGATCGCCCTGATCGGCGCGGGACAGATCGGTGGCACACTTGCCCACCTTGCTGCAATGAAGGAACTCGGCGACGTCGTCCTCTTCGACATCGCCGAAGGCATCCCCGAGGGCAAGTCCCTCGACATCGCCGAATCCGGGCCGTCCGAGGGTTTCGACGCCAAGCTGAAGGGCACGCAGGACTACGCCGACATCGCCGGCGCAGACGTCTGCATCGTGACCGCCGGTGTGCCGCGCAAGCCGGGCATGTCGCGCGACGACCTGCTGGGTATCAACCTGAAGGTCATGAAATCCGTCGGCGAAGGCATCCGCGACAACGCGCCGGACGCTTTCGTGATCTGCATCACCAACCCGCTCGACGCGATGGTCTGGGCTCTGCAGAAGTTTTCCGGCCTGCCCGCGAACAAGGTCTGCGGCATGGCAGGCGTGCTCGACTCCGCCCGCTTCCGCCATTTCCTGTCGCTGGAATTCGGTGTGTCCATGAAGGACGTGACCGCGTTCGTCCTGGGCGGCCACGGCGACACGATGGTGCCCTCCCTACGTTACTCGACCGTCGCAGGTATCCCGCTGCCTGACCTGATCGAGATGGGCTGGACCACGAAGGAAAAGATGGACGCGATCGTCCAGCGGACCCGTGACGGCGGCGCCGAGATTGTCGGCCTGCTGAAGACCGGCTCGGCCTACTATGCACCGGCGACCTCCGCCATCGAGATGGCAGAAGCCTACCTCAAGGACCAGAAGCGCGTCCTGCCCTGCGCGGCCCACTGCGACGGCGACCTGGGCGTCAAGGACATGTACGTGGGTGTGCCCACCGTGATCGGCGCCGGCGGCATCGAGAAGGTGGTGAACATCAAGCTCAACAAGGAAGAGCAGGAGATGTTCGACACCTCCGTCAAGGCCGTTCAGGGCCTCGTCGAAGCGTGCAAGGGCATCGACAGCACGCTGGCCTGACGGGCCAGACGCAACACGTCATTTGATGCCGGTCCCTGCAAGGGGCCGGCATTTTCGTGTCAGGGGTCGACGCTCGTCACTTTCGCATAGCCCTCTCCGGTCCACCGCCAAACGCCAAATGGCATGTCCACCCCGCCGACCGGTTGCATCCACAGATCCGGCCACCCCTCGGTCCGATTTGCGCTATCCGCCCAGATCACTGTCCCGACATGCTGCGCGATCTGCCACGCCGCTCCATCCTCGACGATGGCCAGGCTCACGGATGTTCCGGACGCGCCATACATCTCTGACGGGCCGGTCTCGATAGCCAGGAGAGCGACACCCTCGCTCACCGGCAGACGCGTTATGGACAAGATGCCATCGGGTCCGATGACCTCCAGCTGGTCGGCAAGTAGGACGGCCGCCCGCGACACGTCGTCGGCAGACCCCTTCCCTCCGAACATCGGCACGAAGCGGTCGGAAGTCTGCCCCGGAACGGGACGCTCGGTCCCAGCCTTGTCTTCCCCGCTTTTCCGGCACGCGTCTTGCACCCGCACCAGCGCCCTCGACGACCCTTTCAGAGGCAGAGGGAAAGACGCGATACGGCCCCTGTCCAATCCGACGGTCGCCAGAACGCCACGCCCGAGCGCCTCGACCAGAGCATCGTCACGGTCGGCATTGAAGTCAGACGCGGCAATCATACCGGAGATATCCATGTCGAGGGTGTAGGTCGTCCCGCCGATCGCAAGAGAGACGCCCAGCTGCCCGTCGTCCGGCATGTCTGGCAGGGTCATCGCCCATCCCAGATCGCCCGCGTCGCACCTGAGGATGAGGCAGGCTTGGGCTCCGCCGATGGTCGTGCAACCCCGCGCGCCTTGCCCGATACCGTCGCCTTCACCAAGCGCGCCCCAATCTGCCAGCGCCTCCTGCACAGGCAAAATGCCCAGTGCCATTGCAATCACCGCTGATCGACAAAATGCCGAAGCCATTCTCCTGCACGCTCCCCATAAATCGCTCTCAGCCTAGGCCGCCGACGCCTTTGGGACAAGATAGCGCTTGATTCCTTGACAAACGCTAACACCGCCAATGCTTGTGATCACACTTTTCCGGGCTGTGATCACAGATGTCGGAAAGTAACCCCTTTTTCACGTTCATTGGCATTTTTTGTTTAACCCCACCCGCAATGCGTGCCTATACCCGATGCAAATCGCAGCAAGCACGGGGATCACGTACCCATGAATATCCACGAATATCAGGCCAAGGCACTTCTGCGCAGCTACGGGGCTCCGGTGTCGGACGGACGCGTCGTCCTGAGAGCCGAAGAAGCAAAGACCGCGGCAGGTGCACTCGATGGCCCGCTCTGGGTGGTCAAGGCGCAGATCCACGCGGGCGGCCGCGGCAAGGGCTCCTTCAAGGAGGCCGACGCGGGCGAGAAGGGCGGCGTGCGCCTCGCCAAGAGCGTGGAAGAAGCGGCGGAAGAAGCCAAGAAGATGCTGGGCAAGACGCTCGTCACCCACCAGACCGGCCCGGCCGGCAAGCAGGTGAACCGCATCTACATCGAGGACGGCTCCGACATCGAGCGCGAGCTGTATCTTGCGCTGCTGGTGGACCGCCAGACTTCCCGCATCTCCTTCGTGTGCTCCACCGAGGGTGGCATGGACATCGAGGAAGTGGCCGCGAGCACCCCGGAAAAGATCCTGTCCTTCTCCGTCGATCCGGCCACCGGCTACCAGCCGTTCCACGGCCGCCGCATCGCCTTTGCGCTCGGTCTCGACAAGGCCGGCCAGAAGCATTGCGTGAAGCTGATGGGCATCCTCTACAAGGCCTTCGTCGAGAAGGACATGGAGATGCTCGAAATCAACCCGCTGATCGTCCTGAAAGACGGCACGCTCAAGGTGCTGGACGCCAAGCTGGGCTTCGACGGCAACGCTTTGTACCGCCAGGCCGAAGTGGCCGAGCTGCGTGACGAGACCGAGGAAGATTCCAAGGAACTGCAGGCGTCGAAGTACGACCTGAACTACATCGCCCTCGACGGCGAGATCGGCTGCATGGTGAACGGCGCGGGCCTTGCCATGGCGACCATGGACATCATCAAGCTTTATGGGGCCGAGCCTGCCAACTTCCTCGATGTGGGCGGCGGCGCGACCAAGGAGAAGGTGACCGAGGCGTTCAAGATCATCACCTCGGACAAGAACGTCAAAGGCATCCTCGTCAACATCTTCGGCGGTATCATGCGCTGTGACATCATTGCCGAAGGCGTCATCGCCGCAGTGAAGGAGGTTGGCCTGCAAGTCCCGCTTGTCGTCCGTCTCGAAGGCACGAACGTCGAGAAAGGCAAAGAGATCATTGCGAACTCCGGCCTGAACGTGATCGCCGCCGACGACCTCAAAGACGGCGCCGAGAAGATCGTGAAAGCCGTCAAGGGCTGACCTGACCGCCGGCGGACCTCAGGGAATGCCGGCCGTCTCCCTTCCTTGCACAGGGACGATACATGACCCTCCCCTTCCACATGTCCGCAGCAAGACGCCGCGACCGCTCTGGCGGTCGTGACGGCATTGCTTCCGCCGCGGAACCTGGAACGGGTTTTCAGGGTTGTCTCTTCAATGGAGGGAACTCGGATGAACAAGATCTTACGTCATGGCGACCTGCCGGGTCGCGCGGCCCTGAAGCGGATCACCACGCCAGCGGCGAAGAACACGGACCGCTGGACGCCGTTGGTGTTTGGCGGCGCGCTGATCGGGATCGGTGCCGTTCTGCTGAAGGTCAAGCCGCGCATCGGCCATGTGCCGAACCCGACGCCGTTTACGGACCAAACCACATCCAAGCGCCGGCATATCAACGCGCGCAAGGCCCGCGACACGGTGAAGGCCTTCGCACCCACCAATGTCACCGACCAGATCGGTCGTTCGCTCGTTCTGGGCGGCACGGCTTTGCTGCTGACACGCCTGCTGGACGAAGCATCCGGTCGCGCGCGGCGGTAAACGTCCGAGCGTCCGGCGCCACTGACACGGCAAACATCACCCCGAGATGGGACCCGCAGGCACACGCCCGCGCGGTCCCGTTTGCATGTCCGGCCCGAGGCACTGGCGCCCGGGCCCCCGAAACCCCGTAATTCACTCCACGAAGAAAGCGTACATCATGGCCGTTCTCATCGACGAAAACACCAAAGTCATTTGCCAGGGCTTCACCGGCTCGCAGGGCACTTTCCACTCGGAACAGGCCATTGCCTACGGCACCAAGATGGTCGGCGGCGTGACGCCCGGCAAAGGCGGTCAGACCCACCTCGACCTTCCCGTCTTCGACAGCGTGCACGAAGCCAAAGCCAAGACCGAGGCAAACGCATCGGTGATCTACGTGCCGCCGCCGTTCGCTGCCGACTCAATCCTCGAAGCGATCGACGCTGAGATGGAACTGATCGTCTGCATCACCGAGGGCATCCCGGTGCTCGATATGATGAAGGTCAAGCGCGCGCTGGAGAACTCCAAATCGACGCTGATCGGCCCGAACTGCCCCGGCGTCATCACGCCCGACGCCTGCAAGATCGGCATCATGCCCGGTCACATCCACAAGCGCGGCAAAGTGGGCGTCGTGTCCCGCTCCGGCACGCTGACCTACGAGGCCGTGAAGCAGACCACCGACGTCGGCCTCGGCCAGTCGACCTGCGTCGGCATCGGCGGCGATCCCATCAAAGGCACTGAGCACATCGACGTGCTGGAATGGTTCCTGGCGGACGACGAAACCGAGGCGATCATCATGATCGGTGAAATCGGCGGATCGGCGGAAGAGGACGCGGCTGCGTTCCTCGCCTCCGAAAAGAAAAAGGGCCGCTGGAAGCCGACCGCCGGTTTCATCGCGGGCCGCACCGCACCTCCGGGGCGCCGCATGGGCCACGCGGGCGCCATTGTCGCCGGCGGCAAAGGTGGTGCCGATGACAAGATCGAAGCGATGAAGGCCGCCGGCATCGTCGTGGCGGACAGCCCCGCCACGCTCGGCGAGGCCGTGCTCGAAGCCATCAAGAATGGCTGACCGGATCGGGTGGCCCGCAAGGGACACCCGGCCCACCCGGACGGTGGAGGACGAATGCGACCGTTTCCGCGCTCTTCACTTCCCGACCTTAAGACAGGCCGCGTGCGACACCACGGATCGCCCGGGCCACACCCCAAGAACGAGCCCCGGGGAAAGGCGGGAGCGATGGATAGCATGGCACATCAAGGAGCCTGTTCCGTACGGACCGCACCGCCAGTGTGCGGCCTGTACGCATTCACGACATCGCAACCCGCCCCACTGACCGGGCAGATGGATGCGCGTGTCCTGGCGCGCCTTCGCCCGACCGTCGCTTCGCAATCCAACCGGTCGCCCGACCATTTCCCTCGGGGAGCCGTGCGATGATGTCGCCCGAACAACCGAAGAGAAGGGTCGGACTGCGCATCATCATCGCGTTCGTCGGCGTGGTCGGGGCTTTCATTCTGTGGGACGAACTCGTGCCGCGCGGCCCCGTCTCCGAAGGCATGCAGGCGCGGCTTCGCTGTGTCGCGAAATCGGTCGCTCTGCATCAGGCCCTGTTCTCCGCAGAGGAAGAGGGCATTGCGTTGGAACGCGACTTCCGCGAAGAATTCGATACGGTATTCAATGGGTTGCAACGTTTCCAGAGAGGCCTTGTCCGACGCGACGATCCCGGAAGACTCGCTTTCCGCCCGATCATGATCCAGGAGGAGGACGCCAAGGACGCGGCAATGGCAGAAGATCCGCAGGGATACCTCACCCGCGCATGGGCGGAACTGCAGGCCTGCTACGACGCGTTGTTCCTGCAACAGTCCGCTGGCCGCCAGATGCAGGAGGGCGTGGCATGATCAACAGGTCACTTTCCATGTCTCGTTGCACGGCGGCCCTGACAGCGGCCCTGTGGTGCGTATCGCTGCCGGCCTCCGCGCAGGAGGACGACACCGCCGCCATGCTGGTCCAGTTCCAGAACGCGACCTGCGCCTCGCCCGTTGCCACGCCGCTGTCGCAGGTCGATTTCGGCAGCGACTGGCGAGAGGCGCAGGACGAAGACCGCGAAGCGTTGGTGGAGCTTCTGGCCGATTTCGCAACCCGGATCGATTTCCTCACCAACCAGCAGGGCGATGCCGATCCGAAGGCGGTTCTGGCAGGTCACCGGCTGCGCTGGCAGCGTGCCATCCTCGCCACGGATCCCGCGGCACCGCAGGCCCGGATCATGCGGCACACCACCGTCGGTGCGTTGACCTCCGCCCTCTACGCCGAGCAGGCAGAGGGCGAGTCGATGCTGTCCTGCACGCTTGTCCTGCAGGGTCCCAGCGAAGACCTAGTCGACGGCCTTGCGCGTCGCTTCGAGGTCATGCCGGTTTACGAGAACGCCCTGACGCGCCACTGGCAGGCAAGGGACGCCGTGACCTCTCCGGACGGTGAAACCCGCGATGCCTTGCGCAGCCTGACCCTGCGTCTGTCGCCCGCCGACCAGTCGGTCACGCATGCGGTGCTGACCTATCGAACAACGCTTGCCCGTGGGGAGGAATGAGGATGCGCCCCTCCTCTCTCCCGGTCACAATCCTGTCGAGGGCCTTGCCTCCCTCGGTGAAACCCGGTCCCAACGAATACGGTCCCAACCCACAAGAGGTGCCCCAATGACCGACCAAAGCCCGAACGACCTTTTCCGCGCCTCCAGCTTCATGCAGGGGCACAACGCGGAGTACCTGGAACAGATGTACGCCCGCTATGCCGCCAATCCGAGCGCGGTTGACGATGCCTGGGCGGCGTTTTTCAAACAGTTGGGCGACGATGAAACCTCTGTCCGGCGCGAGGCGGAAGGCCCTTCCTGGGCGCGCTCCGACTGGCCGCCCGCGCCGGAAGACGACCTTACAGCGGCCCTGACCGGCGAATGGCCGATGCCCGCCGTCCCGGCAGAGGCGAAGGGCGCCGCCAAAAAGATTGCCGCGAAGGCGAATGAGCAGGGCGTTTCCGTCTCGAACGAGGCGATCCAGCGCGCCGTTCTGGATTCGATCCGCGCGCTGATGCTGATCCGGGCCTACCGCATCCGCGGCCACCTCGCCGCCGACCTCGACCCGCTGGGTCTGCGCGACACGTCCAATCACCCGGAGCTCGACCCGAAGTCCTACGGCTTTACCGAAAGCGACATGGACCGCCCGATCTTCATCGACAACGTTCTGGGGCTGCAGATCGCCTCCCTGCGCGAAATCGTGTCTATCGTGAAACGCACCTATTGCGGCACCTTCGCACTGCAGTACATGCACATCTCGGACCCGGAGCAATCCTCGTGGCTGAAGGAACGGATCGAGGGCTACGGCAAGGAGATCCACTTCACGCGTGAGGGGCGCAAGGCGATCCTCAACAAGATGGTGGAGGCCGAGGGCTTCGAAAAGTTCCTACACGTCAAGTACATGGGCACGAAGCGGTTCGGTCTCGACGGCGGCGAATCCCTGATCCCGGCGATGGAACAGATCATCAAGCGCGGCGGCAACCTCGGACTGAAGGAAATCGTCATCGGGATGCCGCACCGTGGCCGCCTGTCGGTGCTCGCGAACGTGATGAACAAGCCCTACAAGGCGATCTTCAACGAGTTCCAGGGCGGCAGCTTCAAGCCGGAAGACGTGGACGGTTCGGGCGACGTGAAGTACCACCTCGGCGCGTCCTCCGACCGCGAGTTCGACGGCAACACCGTGCACCTGTCCCTGACGGCGAACCCATCGCACCTGGAAGCCGTGAACCCGGTCGTTCTGGGCAAGGTCCGCGCCAAGCAGGACCAGTTCGGCGACGTGAACCGGACGCAGGTCATGCCGATCCTGTTGCACGGCGACGCGGCCTTTGCCGGTCAGGGCGTCGTGGCGGAATGTTTCGCCCTGTCGGGCCTGCGCGGTCACCGCACCGGCGGCACGATGCACATCATCGTCAACAACCAGATCGGCTTCACCACCGCGCCGCATTTCTCGCGCTCGTCCCCCTACCCGACCGACAACGCGCTGGTGGTCGAGGCACCAATCTTCCACGTCAACGGCGACGACCCGGAGGCCGTCGTGCACGCCGCGAAGGTCGCGACCGAGTTCCGCCAGAAGTTCGGCAAGGACGTGGTCATCGACATCTTCTGCTATCGCCGCTTCGGTCACAACGAGGGCGACGAGCCCATGTTCACCAACCCGGTGATGTACAACAAGATCAAGAAGCAGAAGACGACGCTGACGCTGTACACGGAACGGCTGGTCAAGGACGGTCTGATCCCCGAGGGCGAGATCGAGGACATGAAAGCCGCGTTCCAGGCCAAGCTGAACGAGGAGTTCGAGGCAGGCAAAGTCTACAAGCCCAACAAGGCCGACTGGCTGGACGGTCGCTGGTCGCACCTCGACAAGCAGAAAGAGGGCAAGTACCAGCGCGGCAAGACGGCGATCAAGGAAGAGACCTTCCAGAAGATCGGCTCTGCCCTGACGACCGTTCCGGACGGTTTCCCGCTGCACAAGACCGTGGGCCGACTGGTCGACGCACGGGCACAGATGTTCAAGACGGGACAGGGTTTCGACTGGGCGACGGCAGAGGCCTTGGCCTTCGGTTCGCTCCAGCTCGAAGGGTATCCCGTCCGTCTGGCCGGCCAGGACTCCACACGTGGCACGTTCAGCCAGCGCCACTCCGCGTTCGTCAACCAGGAGACGGAAGAGCGCTATTACCCGCTGAACAACATCCGCGAAGGCCAGGCCCGGTACGAAGTGATCGACTCCGCGCTGTCCGAATACGCGGTGCTGGGCTTCGAGTACGGCTACTCCATGGCTGAACCGAACGCCCTGACCCTGTGGGAAGCGCAGTTCGGCGACTTCGCCAACGGCGCGCAGATCATGTTCGACCAGTTCATCTCAAGCGGTGAATCGAAGTGGCTTCGGATGTCCGGCCTCGTCTGCTTGATGCCGCACGGCTTCGAAGGCCAGGGGCCGGAACACTCATCCGCCCGCCTTGAGCGTTTCCTGCAGCTCTGCGGACAGGACAACTGGATCGTCGCGAACTGCTCCACGCCCGCGAACTATTTCCACATCCTGCGTCGCCAGCTGCACCGGTCCTACCGGAAGCCTCTGATGCTGATGACGCCGAAGTCGCTTCTGCGCCACAAGCTGTGCGTCTCGGAGATGGAGATGTTCACCACAGGCTCGTCCTTCCACCGCGTCCTCTGGGACGACTCGGAAACCGGGCATTCGGAAACCAAGCTGGTGGCGGACGACAAGATCAAGCGCGTCGTCATGTGCTCGGGCAAGGTCTACTTCGACCTCCTCGAAGAACGCGACGCCCGCGGTCTGGATGACGTCTACCTGCTGCGGGTCGAACAGTTCTACCCGTTCCCGGCGATCAGCCTCGTCAAGGAGCTGGAACGTTTCAAGCAGGCCGAGATGATCTGGTGTCAGGAAGAGCCGAAGAACCAGGGCGCCTGGTCCTTCATCGAGCCGAACATCGAATGGGTCCTTGGCCGCATCAAGGCCGAGCATCCGCGCCCGCGCTACGTGGGCCGCGCCACTTCGGCCTCGCCCGCGACGGGCCTGGCCTCCACCCACAAGGCACAGCAAGCCGCGCTTGTCGACGAAGCGCTGACGATCGAATGAACCTACGGCCGCAAGGCTCAGGGGTATTGAAAAAGGAAGTTAAAACATGACCGAAGTACGCGTCCCCACCCTTGGGGAATCGGTGACCGAGGCCACCGTGGCCACCTGGTTCAAGAAGCCAGGCGACAGCGTTGCCGTGGACGAAATGCTGTGTGAACTGGAAACCGACAAGGTAACGGTCGAAGTGCCCTCGCCCGTTGCCGGCACCCTGTCGGACATCGTGGCAAAGGAAGGCGATACAGTGGGCGTCGATGCCCTTCTGGCCAACATCGCCGAATCTGGCAGCGCCGGCCCCGAAGAGACGAAACCCCGCGAAAATGATGCCGAGACAAGCCGGGGCAGCGCCTCCGGTGGCGGCGACAGCGTCGACGTCGTGGTGCCCACTCTGGGCGAATCCGTGACCGAAGCGACCGTATCCACCTGGTTCAAGAAGGTCGGCGACAGCGTCACACAAGACGAGATGCTCTGCGAACTGGAAACCGACAAGGTCTCGGTCGAGGTGCCCGCTCCGGCCTCCGGCACACTGACGGAGATCGTCGCCCAGGAAGGCGAAACCGTCGAAGCCAACGCCAAGCTTGCGGTGATCGCCTCCGGCGAGGGTGTTTCCGCCGCGCCGAAAGCAGAGACCGCACCGAAGGACACGCAGTACTCCACACCGCCCGCGGGCGATGGCGGGCCGGGCAAGGACATCAAGGACGGCCCGGCAGCCGAAAAGGCCATGGCCGAAGCAGGTGTTTCCCGCGATCAGGTCAAGGGCACCGGCAAGGACGGTCGCGCGACGAAGGCAGATGTGGCCGCAGCCGTGGCTGCCGCGAACGCTTCCCCTGCGACATCCGCTCCGGCCTCTGCACCGCGTGCGCCCGTCGCGGCCCAAGATGAGGCACGCGAAGAGCGGGTGAAGATGACCCGCCTGCGCCAGACCATCGCACGCCGCCTGAAGGACGCGCAGAACACCGCCGCGATCCTGACCACCTACAACGAAGTGGACATGACCGAGGTCATGGCGCTGCGGTCCGAGTACAAGGACCTTTTCGAGAAGAAGCACGGCGTTCGTCTGGGCTTCATGTCCTTCTTCACGAAGGCCTGCTGCCACGCGCTGAAAGAAGTGCCCGAAGTCAACGCAGAGATCGACGGCACCGACATCGTCTACAAGAACTTCGTGCACATGGGCATCGCGGCGGGCACGCCGCAGGGTCTGGTGGTTCCGGTGATCCGCGACGCCGACAGCATGTCTTTCGCGGAAATCGAGAAGGCGATCAACGAGAAGGGCAAGCGCGCCCGTGACGGCAAGCTGTCCATGGCAGAGATGCAGGGCGGCACCTTCACCATCTCCAACGGTGGCGTCTATGGCTCGCTCATGTCCTCGCCGATCCTGAACCCCCCGCAGTCCGGCATCCTCGGCATGCACAAGATCCAGGACCGCCCGATGGTCATCAACGGCGAGATCAAGATCCGCCCGATGATGTATCTGGCGCTGAGCTACGACCACCGCATCGTCGACGGCAAGGGCGCAGTGACATTCCTCGTCCGCGTGAAAGAGGCACTGGAAGACCCCCGCCGCCTGCTGATGGACCTGTAACAGTTAAAGGGTCTGGCGAGTCTTCTCGTCAGACTCTTTTCTTTCGAAGAGGAGAATGAAATGCCGTTCCGCTGGCTAGCTGCGCTATTTCTTCTGTGTACTTCAGCAAATGCTGAGGTCATCACGGCGACTGATGGACGGCAGTTTGAATTAAACGAAGATGGAACGTTCTCCGAAATTGTTTTGGAGGCTGCTAGCAGAGCGCCGCTCGAGATCGGCGAGCCTTTGTTCACGCATAATGCTGGAAACTACAATCAAAACACGGTGCGCTTTATGCCTATCGTAACGAACACTACCGACAAAACCGTAGTGGGCTACCGCTTTTCTACGACTTTCCGGTCTGCATTTGGCGATGCTCTTTTCAATTTTTCCGGTGAAAGCAGCGAGCGTATCTCACCGGGTGCTACATCGAAGGCGTCGGCCTTCTATTATTGGGAGGACAATCAGTTTATCGGCGACCAACCCTACGATAAGTTGAAGATCTTCGAGGCTAATGGAACAGGATCAATCGAGACCGAAGTTACGGCGATCGCATTTGATGATGGGACTTTTTGGAAAGCCCAATAGAAAATGCTTTCTACGGTACCTGACGCCATCCGCCGCCGCCGCGCTTTCGCCCTGCCCGGGTACAAGACATTCGCAGAGGAAGGTTTCGACGGCGAATACGTCTCGCCCATTCAGATGACTTCCGGAAATCTCACAGGGCCGATGCTGATCTCCAAGGACTGGCTCGACGCGCCTTCGGCCAATGCCAACCGGGCCATCCTGACGAAACAGGGCTACCTGCCCGGCAACCACTACAACCGTGTCATCGACAAGGTTCTGGTCCTCGCTGGCCTTGTGCGCGCAGACATCTACATCACCCCCGTCTTCGGCCTGCTGACGGCGAAGCGGTCGTCCGTTATCCCGGCCAAGGACAGGCGCGCGTCGTTCGAGGCGGTCGGCCAGCACGAACTGATGGACCGAAAGCCCATCGCGCTCGGGACGGACGCGGCCTCCGTCCTACGTTGGTTCGGTATCGACCATATCGAAACCATACATCCCTCGGCGCGCGGCCTCACCTTCGACGACCGCGCCCGGCGGATCGCCAAGGCACTGGAGGCCGCATGACACACCAACTTCTTCTCAGGTTCGACAGCTTCGATCCGTCCGCTTTCGACGCGGACGCGGAGGCGCGCGGTCAGGTGGGCCTGACACTGCTGCAAATGTGGCGCGAAGGCACGGGCAGGCACTGGGCGCTGTTCTCGGTCAACGACGCCGACAAGGCAAAGGCGTGGCTTTCGAAGGAAGCCGGGCTTGGCCATCCGCCCTCTGCCTCGCACATGCTGGAGACCGTTTGACGTGACGCCCCCGGCCCGCATCGCGCTTGTGTCCTGCATGAGAAACGAAGGCATCTTCGTGCCGGAATGGCTGGCGTACCATGCGGGCCTGGGCTTCGACCGGATCGTGGTGGCGACCAACGGCTGCAGCGACGGCACCGATGCGCTGTTGGCCCATCTCGCCAGTCGGGGCATGGTCGACCACATCGATCACGATCCGGCTGGCCGTCCGCCGCAGGATGCCGCGATGGATCTGGTCCTGGCCTGGGCGCGGGAGGCGGGCGTCACCCACATACTGCACATCGACGCCGACGAATTCCTTTGCCTGGCCGAAGGGGATTTGGCTGATCTTATTGAACGGACGCATGGCGCGGACGTGGTGCCCCTGCCGTGGCGCACCTTCGGCGACAGCGGCGTGACGAAGTGGACGCCTGGCGACCTCGTGCTGGAGAGGAACACCCGTGCGGAAGCTGAGCCAGTACCGGGTATCACCAAATTCAAGTGCCTCTTCCGCGTCGCGAGTTTTGCCCGCGCCACCGACCACAACCCGCTGGAGCCGCAAATCCCCGACCCGAAAGTGATGACGCCGGACGGCGCGCTGCTGTCCAATGCCTCCCTTTATCAGAAGAAGTCGGCGCGCTTCCGGCCGCACGAGGTTGCAGCCCGCGCGACCTCTGCCCAAGTCTATCACTACGCGGTGCGGTCCGAAGATGTGTTCCTGCTGAAGAACGACCGTGGCGACGGGCAAGGCAAGAGAGGCGATGCGAAATACCACCTGAACTCTCGCTGGCACCGGCAGGCCAACCGCAACGACGTCGACGCACCGGAGATGCTGCAATATCTTCCCGGTGTACGGTCACGTCTGGCGGAGTGGCGCCGGGATCCAGATTTCGCCCAGCTGGAACTGGCCTGCGCCGATGCCTTCGCCGCACAGCGGGCAAAGGTCCTGACGGCAGAGAACCGCGCGGCCTGGACCAAAGAGATGCGCCCGGCATGATCCGTTCCGACATACCATTGTCTATTGCGGCGCCCACATTCCACGACGTCGCTGCAAACCACGCAAGACCTGCTGGCACAGCGAAAGGAGACACTAAATGACCCCCGAACTGGCAGCCCTTGCCGCGACCGTGCTGGTACATCTGGCGGCCGTCGTCTGGTCGCAGAAATCCTTCGAGAAGGACGTTGGCCGGGAAGGCAATCTTTCCCCACGGGACGGGTCCATGGATCTGTCTGTCGAGACCGAGCGACTGAAACGCGCGTTGGGCAACCATACAGAGAACATCGCCCCGTTCGTAATCGCCGTCGTGCTCGTGCAGTTCACCGATTCGAACAGCTGGGTTACGGCGCTTTTCGCATGGGTCTTCGTGGCGGCACGTGCGCTCTATCTTCCGGCCTACGCCCTCGGATGGGTGCCCTGGCGGTCCTACCTCTTCATGGCGGGATTGCTGTCCACGCTGATCATGATCGTCGCGGCTTTCGTATGACCCCGGAGCTTACAATCCTGACGCTCGCGGCTCTGTTGCAGGCCGTGCAGTTCGCGATCTACTCCGTGGCAGCGCAGATGCAGGTCGGTACGCGCTATGCCGCTTCGCCACGGGACGAGCCGCGCCAGTTGACCGGTCTGGCGGGCCGCGCGCAGCGTGCGCTCAACAACCATTTCGAAGGGCTGATCCTCTTCTCCATCGCTGTCATGGTGGTTACGTACTCTGATATCGGAGACGAGTTCACAGCAGCCGCGGCTCTGGTCTATCTCGTAGCGCGGGTTCTTTACGTGCCCGCGTATCTCTTCGGTTGGGCGCCCTGGCGCTCGCTGATCTGGTTCGCGGGGTTTCTCGCCACCGTCTTCATGCTGATCTGGTGCCTCCTGTGACCGATCGGCCCCGCACACCCGGCCCAGTTTCGGGCTGAACGACTCCCGGGGGGCTCCGCCGGAGCGGGGGCACTGCCTCCTCCCCCTCAGACAGAAGGAAAACGACATGTCCCAATACGACGTCATCGTCATCGGTGCCGGTCCCGGCGGCTACGTTGCCGCCATCCGTTGCGCGCAGCTCGGCCTCAAAACCGCCTGCGTGGAAGGCCGCGAGACGCTGGGCGGCACCTGCCTGAACGTGGGCTGCATCCCGTCGAAGGCATTGCTGCATGCCTCGCACCAGTTGCACGAGGCCGAGCACAACTTCGCCAAGATGGGCCTGAAGGGTAAAAGCCCCTCCGTCGACTGGAAGCAGATGCTGGCCTACAAGGACGACGTTATCGGACAGAACACCAAGGGCATCGAATTCCTGTTCAAGAAGAACAAGATCGACTGGCTGAAGGGCTGGGCCTCGATCCCGGAAAAAGGCAAGGTCAAGGTCGGCGACGAGACCTATGACGCCAAGAACATCATCATCGCGTCGGGCTCCGAAGTGGCCAGCGTGCCGGGCGCGGACGTGACCGTGGACAACGAGGGCGGTGTGGTCGTGGACTCGACCGGCGCCCTGGCCCTGCCCAAGGTGCCAAAAAAGATGGTCGTGATCGGTGCGGGCGTGATCGGGCTGGAAATGGGCTCTGTCTACAAGCGTCTCGGCTCCGAGGTGCAGGTCATCGAGTTCCTCGATCACATCACCCCGGGCATGGATGCCGAGGTCCAGAAGCAGTTCCAGAAACTGCTGTCGAAGCAGGGCCTTGAGTTCACGATGGGCGCCGCCGTGTCCAAGGTGGAAGCCACAAAGACCAAGGCCAAGGTCACCTACAAGCTGCGCAAGGACGATAGCGAACATTCCGTTGACGCGGATGTGGTACTGGTCGCGACCGGCCGCAAACCCTTCACCGGGGGCCTGGGACTGGACGCGCTGGGAATCGAGATGACCAAGCGCGGTCAGATTGCGGTCAACGACCACTGGAAGACGTCTGTCGACGGAATCTACGCCATCGGCGACGTGATCGAGGGCCCCATGCTGGCCCACAAGGCCGAGGACGAGGGTATGGCCTGCGCGGAGGTGATCGCCGGGAAACATGGGCACGTGAACTACGGCGTGATCCCCTCGGTGATCTACACCGCCCCCGAGGTCGCCATGGTCGGCGCCACCGAGGCGCAACTGAAAGAGGCTGGCAAGGACTACAAGGTCGGCAAGTTTTCTTTCATGGGCAACGGCCGGGCGAAGGCCGTGTTCCAGGGCGACGGCTTCGTGAAGCTGCTGGCCGACAAGGAAACGGACCGCATCCTCGGCTGCCACATCATCGGCCCCGCCGCGGGCGACCTGATCCACGAGATCTGCGTCGGTATGGAATTCGGCGCCAGCGCTGAGGACATCGCCCTGACATGCCACGCGCACCCGACCTTCTCCGAAGCGGTGCGCGAGGCGGCGCTGGCCTGCGGCGACGGCGCTATCCACTCCTGAGGGTGTTGACCGACGCCATCTGCCCTGCGTAGCCGGAGTCGAAAACGGATGGAAAGGGGCGCGGTCCGGACCGCGCCCCTTGTTGTTTCACCTGGCATGGGTTCATGCGATACCGCTCGATGCCGGGTTGCCGAGGCATCCAGCAACGGATCGGCGGCGGCACCATCGAAGGCACGCCTGCCGATCAGGGCCGCATTACGTGGTCAGTGTCCGGGTCAGGCCCGCTTGGCCCACCCCGTTTCACCAAAGACGGGTCTTTGCGTAGTCCGGATAGGCGCGGTCGTAGTCCGCACCGCCCTGCGCGCCCTGCGACATGTCGGCGAGGATCTCGCCCACCGTCGGCAGGTCGAGTTGCGGGTCACGCGGCCAGAGCCCCGAGCGCATCAGTGCCTTGGCGCATTGCGTGTAGACCTCTGTCACGTCGACCACGATGACCGTGGCGGGCAGCCGGTCGCCCTTGGCAAAGCTCTGCCGCAGATCCTGGTCGTCGGTCAGGAATGCGCGGCCATTTACGCGGACCGTAGTGTGGGTGCCGGGGATCATGAACAGAAGGGCACAGCGCCCGTCGGACACGATATCCCGCAGGCAATCGAGCCGGTTGTTGCCGCGCCAGTCGGGCATCAGCAGACGCTCGGCGCCATCCACCCGGATCACCGGGCCATCGTCGCCGCGCGGCGAACCATGCACACCGTCCGGCCCGACCGTGGAAAGGATACAGAACCGTGCTGCCTCTACCCAGCGGCGATAGAGCGGCGTCAGGCTTGGCGAAACCTTGACCAGCGCGGCCGGGACCGCTTCGGGATAAAGCGCCTCAAGGTCCGGGACGGTCGCTATGGGCTTCATTGGCTTACTCCTTGGGGTCGAAACCGGCCTCGCGCATCAGAGCGTTCGAAGCCGCCTCGACCTCCGTCTCCAGCCGGATCAGAAAAGTCTCTCGGCCAAGGCCCGGATCTATGGTCGGAAGGAACTCGACGACGGCCAGTCCCGGCTTGCGCAGGATGCCCTTGCGCGGCCAGAACAAACCGACGTTGGTCGCCGCCGGAACACAGGGCTGGCCGGTCTGTTCATAGAGCAGCGCCGCACCAACCTTGTAGCCCTGCTTTACGCCCGGAGCGACGCGAGTGCCCTGCGGATAGATGATGAGCTGTCCGGGATCGGCCGCCCCCTTCTCCACGTCCGACAGCATCCGGGCGATGGCAGCCCCGCGTTTTCCGCGCGAGACGGGCACACAGCCGATGCGGTAGGCATACTGCCCGATAATGGGCGTGTAGAGCAGTTCCTGCTTCATGATGAACTTGCCGGCAGGTACGGCGCCGAAGATCAGAATGATGTCGAGGAAGGATTGGTGCTTGGCGGCGATCAGGACTTCGCCCTGCGGAACCGGTCCCCGAACCTCGGTCCGCAGGCCAACCATCCAGCGTGCGGTAAAGCGGGTCCAGGCACAGAAGGACTTGCACGCCATCCGGGCACCGCGGCTGGAGAACAGCGCCCAAGGCAGGAAGACGATCCCGAGGACGAGCATGGCAAAGTAAAGCTGGAAGACGAATATCGCCGAACGTACCCACTGGATCACGCCAGTTCCCCCAGTACACGCCGTGCCGCAAGGTCGGTCGCGATATAGGCCACCAGTGCGGCCAGCGGCGGCACGAACAGCGGCCAGAGCCATTGGAAGCCCTCGAAGCGCAGCCCCGTCAAGAGCCCCTCCACATCACCGGCTGCGGGCATCAAAACAAGCGCCAGCATCCCAAGAACGGTGCCGGCGGCGGCACCGGTCAACGTCCGCAGGGTAAAGCGCCGGACGAATGCCTGCGCGATGTATCGGTCTGTGGCGCCGACCAGCCGAAGGACGGCGATGACCTGCGCATTGGCGGCCAGTGCAGCGTGGGCGGCCAGCGTGACCATTGCCCCGGTGGCCGCGCCGATCAGCAGGATCGAGGTCCAGCCCAGCAGACGCAGCCGCGAGGCCGCCGCCACCAGCGGTTTGCGCCAGCGGCTGTGTTCGTCCAGCACCGCGCCGGGTGCCTCGGCCTGCAGCCGCAGGCGCAGCCCGTCTGAATCGTAGCCGTCGCCGGTCTCAAGAACCTCGACGAGCTGGGGCACCGGAAGCTGTTCGACCGGCAGCCCCGGACCAAACCATGGCTCAAGCAGCGCGCGCTGTTCGTCGGCACTCAGGGCGCGGGCAGAGGCAACGCCCGGCGTTTGCTCCAGCACCGTCAGCACCGCCGCCACCTGTTCGGCCATCTGCCCTTCGGGGGCAGAGATGCGCACGGTCGAGGCGCGCGCCAGTTCGTCCCCCCAGCTCGTGGCGAGCCGTCCGGCGGCCAGTGACAACGCCAGCGCAAAGATGGTCAGGAAGGCCATCGCGATAGACGTCAGCAGCGTCAGGCGCACGGTGAATCCGGAGGGCGGCACGACCCGGTCCGCACCTCGATCGCCTTTCACGAGGCCGCGGATGCTGGCGAGCCGCGCGATCACAGGTCCGCCCCCGCGGTCTGCAGAGACCGGTTCTGAATGCGCAGGACCCGGGCCTGCACGTGCGCCTTCGCGGCGCGGATCAGGGCGAGGTCGTGGGTGGCGATCATCACTGTCTTGCCCATCTTGTTCAGCTCGATCAGCAGCCGCAGAAGCCTTTGCGACATTTCCCAGTCGACGTTGCCTGTGGGTTCATCGGCAAGGATCACGTCCGGGCTGAGGATCAGCGCGCGGGCAAGCGCCGCACGCTGACGCTCCCCGCCGGACAGCTCTGGCGGCAGGGCGTCGAATTTGCCGGTCAGTCCGACCCAGCTCATGAGTTCATGAAGGTTGTCGGCCTGGCTCGGGTCCGCTTGGCCGGAGACGGTCAGAGGAAGGGCCACGTTTTCCGCCACCGGAAGATGGTCGAGGAACTGGCAATCCTGGTGGACCACACCGATGCGCCGACGCATGTAGGCAACGGCGTTGCGATCCATCTGCGTCACGTCTTCGCTGAAAATGTGGACTGTCCCCGCCGTTGGCTTCAGCGCGCCGTAGCACAGCTTCAGAAACGTCGTCTTGCCCGCGCCGGAAGGGCCGGTGAGGAAGTGGAAGGTTCCCGGCGCCAGCTTCAGCGAAATGTCGGTAAGCAGCGCCTCCCCGCTATAGGAATAGGCCGCGTTTTCCAGCTCGATCACGGGTCGTGTGCCCTCACCCTTTTGTTGACCCTGTTGTGCCAGTGCAAGCCCGGTTGTGCAACGCGGCTCATAGGCCAGAAATGGACTTTTCCCCTTGTGTCATCGCACCTATGGTTAATGCAACGCCCGCGAAGGGGCGATGAGAGACAGGATCGGAGCAGCATGCGGCTGATTTGCCCGAATTGCGGAGCGCAATACGACGTCCCTGCGGAGGTCATCCCCGAGGGCGGTCGCGACGTTCAGTGTTCCAACTGCGGCCACACGTGGTTCCAGCGTCACCCGGATATGGATGCGGATCTGGCCGAGGATCTGAACCAGCCCGTGCCGGACGAAGAATGGACGCCGGAGGACGAGCCGGCAGAGGCGATATCTTCCATCCCCCCCGCCGAACGGCCCCACCTCTCTCGCCGCGCCGCCGCGCCGGTCGCGCAAGTGGACGACGAGGAAGACGGGGTCGAGACGGAGCCCGAACCTTTACCGTCCACGGATGAGGCAAAGCCGCGCGGACTCGATCCGGAAGTGGCCGAGATCTTCCGCGAGGAACGCGACTACGAAGCCCGCAGGCGCACGGCGGAATCGCTGGAGACGCAACCGGACCTCGGTCTGGGAGAGCCGGATGAGGACGAACGAGCGCGCCGGTCGAGGCAGGCGCGCGAACGCATGTCCCGCATCCGCGGGGACGAGGCCACGGCACCGCAGTCCACCAGGCGCCCGGCCCCGCCCGTTGTCCCCGAAACCGCCCCCCCCGACCAGGACGAAGGCCGGGCAACGGCAGAAGCGGTCGCGGCTGCGGCAGCGAGTTCGCGGCGCGACCTCCTCCCGGACGTGGACGAAATCAACCAGACGCTGCGCTCCACTTCCGAGCCGCGCGTCATCGACTCCGCCGAGCGCAACGCGACCGCGACCGATCCGAAGTCGGGCGGTTTCGGCAAGGGCTTCCTGCTGGTGATCGTTCTTGCCGCGCTGGCCATCGGCACCTACGCCAACGCCACCAAGATCTCCATGTCCGTGCCGCAGGTCGCGCCTGCGCTGGACGCCTACGTGGCCACGGTCAACAAGGGGCGCGTGTGGCTGGACCAGCAGGTGCTGCAGCTCATGACGATGCTCGACGGGATGAGCTCGGAGGCAGCCCCCTCGACGACGGAGACGCCTGCGGAGCAGGACGCCGAAACGGACACGTCAGAGAGTAACTGATCCGCGGAACCGCCGAACGCGCGGGTCCTGCGGGGCCGGCGCGATTTCGGAACGCCGACTGTCGGTGCCCCTGAAATGGCCCACACGGTTGGGCCGTTCGAATGCACCGGATTGGTGTGCTCCCCCAACAAAAAGGACCGCCGGTCACACCGGCAGTCCACTCGTGCGTTCCGGGTCCTACAGGTGCAGGTTCAGACCCGGCCCTTCCAAGGCACCAGCACCCGTTCGGCCCATCGCATCAGGATGTCGATCCCGAAGCCGATGATGCCGATCAGGATGATCCCCATGATGACGATGTCGGTCAGCTGGAACTTCGAGGCGACCATGATCATCATCCCGGCCCCCTTCTCTGCCGCGACAAGCTCGGCCGCGACGACGGTGCCCCAGCAGACCCCCATCGCCACCCGCGCGCCGGTGAATATCTCCGGCAGGGAGTTCGGTACGATGACGTGCCGCATGATCTGCCACTTGGACGCGCCAAGCGAATAGGCGGCGTGGACCTTGGAAATCGCCACGCCGGACACCCCGGCCCGTGCGGCGATGGCCATGATCCAGAGCGCGGCCAGGAACAAAAGGATGATCTTTCCCAGCTCGCCGATGCCTGCCCAGATGATGACCAGCGGGATCAGAGCCAGCGGCGGCACGGGGCGCATGAATTCCACGATCGGATCGAACCAGCCGCGAAACCAGTCCGAGAGACCCATTGCGTAGCCCAGCGGAATGCCCACCAGCGCTCCGAAGAAGAAGCCGAGGATCACGCGGAACAACGAATAACCGAGGTGTTCCCACAGGGTCGAGTCGCGATAGCCGTCAGAGGCGATTTCGCCGAGGCGGGCCAGGACGGCTTCGGGCGGCGGCAGCCAGATCGGCTCCATCTGCCAGCCCTTCGCCGGTTCGAAGTTCAGCGTGCCCTTGGGCGACATACCCACCCGCCCGAACTCGGTCATGACGGAGCCGCCCGGCTCGATGGGTTCGCCGTTCACCGCGATCACGGTGTGGCCTGCGTCGCGGTCCATCTCGTCGTTGCGGTCGACCCGGATCAGGCCGGAGCGCCAGGCGCCCACGCTGTCGCTGTCGTTCTTCGCCCAGCCCTCACCGGGATCGACCTCCGGCGCGTCTGCATCCGTACCGACCTCGAACACCCGGACCGTCACCGTGGCGTCGTCCGGTTCGACACCGTCGGCCGTTGCGGTGTAGGTAAAGGTCGCGTCGCCGATGAAGGGACCCGGAGCGTGCAGGAAGCCCGGCACAAGCTTTGAACCGGTGAAAGCCGCCCACAACAGGAAGATCACAAGGATCGAGATCACGCTGGCGATGCGGTTCGGCACCACGGCGCTTTCGTCGCCGAACGTCACCGTCTTGAGAGAGGTGTAGTCGGTCGTCGTCTTGCGCACGATGAACTTCACCAGCACGAAAGACACGACAAAGACGATGGCGTAGATGAGGAAGACGATCATGACGCTTCTCCCCTGTCTTGCTGCATCACGTGCACCCCTGCTCTGAGAACGCTCATTCCGCCGTCTCCGATCGTCCCATGATTTCCTCTTCCATGTCCCAGATCATCCCGAGGATCTCCTCGCGTTTCTGGCCGAAGTCGGGGTGCTTCTTCACCTCTCGCAGGTCCGCGTTGACGCCCATGTCGGCGAAGGGCAGACGGTATTCCGTGTGGATGCGACCCGGGCGCGGCGCCATGACCAGCAGCCGCTCCCCCAGCAGCAGCGCCTCCTCGACCGAGTGGGTGATGAGGATGATGGTCTTGCCCGTCTCCTTCCAGAGTTTCAGAACCAGACCTTGCATCTTCTCGCGCGTCAGCGCGTCCAGAGCGCCCAAGGGTTCGTCCATCAGGATCACGTCCGGTTCGTTCGCGAGGCAGCGGGCCAGGGCCACACGCTGCTGCATCCCGCCCGACAATTCGTAAACTGCCTTTTCCTTGAAGTCCTTAAGGCCCACGACCTCCAAAAGGTGATCGACGGTCTGGGCCCAGTCGCGTTCACGTTTGCCTGCCATGCGGGGGCCGAAGGACACGTTTTCCCGCACGTTCATCCACTCGAAAAGCGCACCCTGCTGAAACACCATTCCGCGTTCGCGGTCCGGGCCACGCACCCGGTGCCCGTTCATCACGATCTGCCCTTCGGTCGGCGCAAGGAAACCCGCGACGATGTTCAGAAGCGTGGTCTTTCCGCAGCCCGAGGGGCCAAGGACGCTCATGAGTTCGCCAGGGGCAAGGGTAAGCGACACGTCTTTCAGCGCCTGCACCGAACTTCCGTTCGGCAGATCGAAGCGCATGGAAAGGTTTTCGATGGCGAGACCGCTCATGCCACCTCCTTTTCTGAGTGCGGAGTTCTGGCCCGACGGATCGGGTCGCGGGCACAGTCATACGGCGAACCACCGAACCCGGCCCGATGGCGCCGCGGCAGGGCCACTGCCGCGGCGCAGGTCTTACATGCCGTTCGCCGCTTCGAGCGGACCGGTGTTTACGTTGCCAGCGTAGCTGTCGAGTGCGGAATCGATGGATCCCGCCTCGACGAAGACGTCGGCCACCCCCTTCATGAACTCCTGCGCGCCGCCGCCCAGCCACTTTTCGGTCAGCTGGTCCTCGACCGTCGGGAAGACGAAGGTCGAGATGGTCGCCATGGTGGCTTCTTCGTCCATCCCCGCGTCCTTGGCGATGACCGGCAGCATCTTCTCATGATTGGCTTCGTCCGCCCACATGGCGTTCGCCTCTGCGGTCACGGCAAGGAATTGCGATACGATGTCGGAGTTTTCGGCCACCCAGCCAGCCGGGCCGGAGGTCACGTCGAACACCAGGATGCCCAGATCTTCCTTCTCGGCGCCGGTCAGCAGGACATTGCCGTGCTCTTTCATGCGGCGCAGCGAACCGCCCCAGCCGCAGGCCATATCGACCGAGCCCTGCGCGATGGCGGCGGCACCGTCCGGCGGTGCCATGTCGACCACTTCCATGGAAGAGATATCCACGCCGAAGTGGTTCATCTGCTTCAAGAAACCGTAATGCGCAGCGGTGCCCAGCGGGACGGCGACCTTCTTGCCAGCAAGCTCCCCGGCAGAGTCCTTGTCGATCTCCAGCGCCTCGGCCACGACGCAGTTGTCGTTGTCGGCATAGGACACCGCGACGTCTAGGATCTGCAGATCCTGACCTGCGGAAACCGCAACCACGAAGGGCGGCACGCCCTGGCTGACGGACAGGTTCACGTCACCGGAAGCCATCGCGGCGCTCATCGCGGTCCCTGTGTCGAAGCTGACCCAGTTGACGTCCACGCCCATCGCCTCTTCGTACATGCCTTCGGCCTTCGCGTACTGGAAGGGCATTGGCCATTCGAGGAAGTAGCCAACGGTGATTTCTTCGGCCTGCGCCATCCCTGCCATGACGGCCATACCGGCCACGGCGCCCAGAAGGGTCTTTTTCATCGATACATCTCCCGTGTTGTCCCCGTCCTTGCGGGGGCTTTACGCGGGTCCGGCCCGCGGACGCCTCGCTTCGGACGCCGCGTCCGATCCGACCAGCAAACAGGCAGCCGATCAACGATTTTTCGGACAGACCTTGTACCCCATAGGTTCTGCGCACCCTGACCGGCCTCGAATTATTCTGGCAACCACCTGAGATTCATGAGAAATCGATTCCGTGCGCAACCGGCAAGCGACAAACTGGCACCATATGAGCGCCTCAACTGGCCCTATAAGCCGCTCAAAATTACGGCCAACTGGATCAAATCCCGCCTCTTAAGGAGTCTCTCACGATGATGGACGGCACCTACTCCCAGAACGATCTTTCCCACGTGGTGGATGCAGACAAGGCCCACGTCTGGCACCACCTTGTGCAGCACAAGCCCTTCGAGACGAAGGACCCGAATATCATCATCGAGGGCAAGGGCATGCGCGTCTGGAACCAGGCGGGCAAGGAACACCTCGACGCCGTGTCCGGCGGTGTCTGGACGGTCAACGTGGGCTACGGCCGCGAGCGGATTGCAAAGGCGGTCTACGACCAGCTCATGCGGCTGAACTACTTTGCGGGCTCTGCCGGATCGGTGCCCGGCGCGCTCTTTGCCGAAAAGCTGATCGAGAAGATGCCGGGGATGACCCGCGTCTACTACACGAACTCGGGCTCGGAGGCGAACGAGAAGGCCTTCAAGATGATCCGCCAGATCGCGCACAAGCGTCATGGCGGCAAGAAGCACAAGATCCTGTACCGCGACCGCGATTATCACGGCACGACCATCGGTTGCCTGTCGGCGGGCGGTCAGGACGAGCGCAACGCGCAATACGGCCCCTTCACTCCCGGGTTCGTCCGCGTCCCGCATTGTCTCGAATACCGCAAGCACGAGCAGGACGGCGCGCCGGTCGAGAACTACGGCGAGTGGGCCGCGGAGCAGATCGAAAAGGTCATCCTCGCCGAGGGGCCGGACACTGTGGGTGGGCTCTGCCTTGAGCCGGTGACCGCAGGCGGCGGCGTGATCGCACCGCCGGAGGGCTACTGGCAGAAGGTGCAGGAGATCTGCCGCAAGTACGATGTGTTGCTGCACATCGACGAAGTGGTCTGCGGCGTGGGCCGGACCGGCACCTGGTTCGGCTACCAGCACTACGGCATCGAGCCCGACTTCGTGACCATGGCCAAGGGCGTCGCTTCCGGGTATGCGGCCATCGCCTGCATGGTCACGTCCGAGCGCGTCTTCGAGATGTTCAAGGACGATGCCACCGACCCGATGAACTACTTCCGCGATATCTCCACCTTCGGGGGCTGCACGGCAGGTCCGGCGGCCGCCATCGAGAACATGGCGATCATCGAGGAAGAGGGGCTGCTGGAGAACACAACGGACATGGGCGCCTACATGCTCGACCAGCTCAACGCGCTGGCCGACCGGCACAAGGTCATCGGCGACGTGCGCGGCAAGGGGTTGTTCCTTGGCGCCGAACTGGTGACCGACCGCCAGTCGAAGGACGTCGTGCCCGAGGCGCAGGTGCAAGCTGTGGTTGCGGACTGCATGGCGCAGGGCGTCATCATCGGCGCGACCAACCGGTCCGTCCCGGGGCGCAACAACACGCTGTGCTTCTCGCCCGCACTCATCGCGACGAAGGACGACATCGACGAGATCGTCTCTGCCGTCGACGGTGCGCTCGGGCGTATCTTCGCGTGACCCCGACCAATGACCACGGGCAGCCCATAGGCGTGTCCGTGGCCCCACATTTCCCGCGCCCCCGTCCGCCGCACGTTGCGCTGGACGGGCGGTTCGGGCGTCTTGTACCGCTGCGCGAGGAACACGCGTCTGGGCTGTACGCCGCCTTTGCGGCGGACACGGCTGGCACCGGCTGGACCTATCTGCCCATCGACGCATGGGACACAGAAGAGGCCGCCGCCCGCTGGTGCCGCACAGCGCAGGGTTCGGCCGATCCACAATTCTACACCGTAGAGGATGCGGATGGCGTGGCGTCGGGCTTTTGCTCGCTTCTCAGGATCGACCCTTCCGTGGGGTCCGCAGAGGTCGGCTTCATCCACTTTGCACCCCGCTTGCAACGCACGGCCCTGGCGACCGAAGCGATGGTCCTGCTCATGCGTCACGCCTTCGACACTCTTGGATACCGGCGCTACGAGTGGAAATGCGATGCGCTGAACGCGCCGTCGATGCGTGCGGCAGAGCGGCTGGGCTTTACATACGAAGGCACGTTTCGACAGGCGACGATCTACAAGGCCCGCAACCGCGACACGGCGTGGTTCTCGATCATCGACGCCGAGTGGCCAGCGCTGAAGGCACGCTTCGACCGCTGGCTCTCGCACGGGAACTTCGACGGCGATGGCCGCCAGAAAGCCCGCCTGTCCGAGGTCTAATCCGCCGGACAGCCGGGTTTTGCTGTGTATTGCAGACATATTCCGGCTTGATGCGTAGCGAGGGTTGAGAAACGGTCAACCTGTTTCGTGGCATGACTGGACAAATCCACCAATATGGAGCGTTCGCATGCCGGCCCGTTACCCAGACTATCCCTATGTGGAACCCATCGCCTCGAACGTCTCCCAGGAAGAGATCGAGGCGACAATAAGCGACCTTCTGGCCAATCACCCGGGGGTCTGCCTGAAAGAGGGGCCGCTTGACGGGCTGTGCCGGGCGTTGAACGTCGACATCGAGTACTCCAGCCCGCCGCACGAAATGATGCTGGACGTGCCGCTGCACAAGCGTGCGGTGATCTGGCTTCCGAAGAACGGGCGCCCGAAGAATGACCGCGTCGCAGCCGCCATCGGGATCGGCCACTGGATCCTGCACGTTCCGATCACCCGCGAAAAGCACCCCGGGTGCGGGGTGCAGGCGCTTCACCGGCCCAAGGAACTCGCGGCGCAGATGGAGGCGCGCCGCTTCGCCTACATCCTGCTGATGCCGGACGAAGCGTTCCGCAATCTATGGTACGAAGGGCGCGCGCAGGCTGTGGCAGACGTGCTGAACGTGCCGACGCAGGTTGTCTATGAACGCGCGTCGATGCTGGACCTCGCCCCTCCGGAGAGTGCCGGTGACAAGTACGAATGGAAGGAGCGTCCGGCCATCGGCGGCTATTGAGCCCCTCAAACGACAAAGGGCCGCCAGCATGGACGACCCTCTTTATATCTGTGGGGGCGTTGGCCCCGATCGAGCGCTGCACGACCAAAAGCTTCCGCCCTGCGGCCGGATCAGCCTCTGCAGCGATCAGGCGTTTACGCTGTCCTTCAGAGCCTTCGCAATGGTCATCTTGACCTGCTTGTCGGCTTCCTTCTTGAACTGCTCGCCGGTGGCGGGGTTCCGCACCATGCGTTCCGGACGCTCACGGCAGTAGATCTTGCCAACGCCGGGAAGGGTCACGGCACCGCCGTCAGCCACTTCGGAAGTAATGATTTCCACAAGGCTGTCCAGAGCAGCGTTCGCGGTCTTCTTGTCCGCGTCCATCTTCTCTGCCAGTGCAGCCACAAGCTGGGTCTTTGTCATCGGCTTCGCCATTTCATGGTCTCCTTCTGATGCGCCACCGCCTACCTGCATGAGCGCTTTATCACTGCCCAAACTCCCTTGGGCCTCTGCGCGGCATTAAAACCGGATATGGGCGGGAAACACAATAATTCGTGGCTTACACCCAACCAATATTGTGCATTTTGTGCCTGTTTCCCTCAGGTCAACTGACGCTTCAGAGGAATGCAGTCTCTTCAAAGCTGCGCAGTTTGCGGCTGTGTATGCGTTCCAGCGGCATGTCGCGCAGTGATTCCATGGCTCTTATTCCGATTCTCAGGTGGCGTGCCACCTGCGTCTTGTAGAAATCGGAGGCCATGCCCGGCAATTTCAGCTCGCCGTGTAGCGGCTTGTCGGACACGCACAGCAGCGTCCCGTAAGGCACGCGAAAGCGAAATCCGTTGGCCGCGATCGTCGCGGATTCCATATCCAAGGCCACTGCCCGCGACTGCGAAAGGCGCTGGACCGGGCCTGTGTGTTCGCGCAGTTCCCAGTTGCGATTATCGACGGTCGCCACCGTCCCTGTGCGCATGATCCGCTTCAGGTCATACCCAGAAAGCTGCGTTTCGGCCGCGACCGCGTCTTCCAGGGCCACCTGGATCTCGGCCAGCGCAGGGATCGGCACCCATATCGGCAGGTCGTCGTCCAGGACCTTGTCCTCGCGCAGGTAGCCGTGTGCCAGAACGAAATCCCCCAGAGACTGCGAATTCCGGAGCCCTGCGCAATGCCCGACCATCAGCCAGGCATGGGGCCGCAGCACCGCGATGTGGTCCGTCGCCGTCTTGGCGTTCGACGGTCCGATGCCGATGTTGACCAGCGTGATACCGGACCCGTCGGGACGCTTGAGGTGATACGTCGGCATCTGCGGCATCCGCAGGGGCACAGCAATCTGTTCCGAGGGGTCAGATATCTCGGTGTTGTCGGTGCTCACGAAGCTGGTGTAGCCCGATGCCTCGTCGGCCAGCATCGCGCGGGCGTACGCTTCGAATTCCGACACGTAGAACTGGTAGTTGGTGAAGAGGACGTGGTTCTGGAAGTGAGCGGGGTCTGTCGCCGTGTAATGCGCAAGCCGAGCCAGCGAGTAGTCGACGCGCTGTGCCGTGAAGGGCGCCAGCGGCGCGGCCTCTCCCGGCTGGGTCACGGCCACGCCGTTGACGATGTCGTCGTTCGTCGTCGTGAGATCCGGCACGTCGAACACGTCCCGCAGGACAAAATCCGCGGCACCTTCCTGCGGGACGGTCACGTCCGGGTAGTTGGCAACGGCGAAATGCACCGGCATCGGCACGTCGGAGGCACCGATCTGCACTTTCACCCCGTGGTTCGCCAGCAGCAGACCGATCTGCTGCCGCAGGTAGTGGCGGAACATGTAGGGCCGCGTCACCGTCGTGGCAAAGGTCCCCGGCGTCGCCACGTGACCGAACGACAGGCGGCTGTCGACCTTGGCGAAGCTGGCCGTGGTGAAACGGACCTCGGGATAGAAGGCGCGAAGCCGCCGCCCGGGATGCCCTTCGACCATCGCCTGCAGGAAGCCATCCCGAAGAAAGCCCGCGGACGCGTCGTAAAGTTCGCAAAGCCTGTCCACTGCGGCGCGCGCGTCGTCGAATAGTTCCGGCTCCGGCAGGTCCGGGGTCAGTTCATTCAACGGCTCCATGGTGTCTTGCATCGCGTGTTCCTTACTCTCTTGCCCGGAACGTTGACAGCTTGTCGCAGCGGGTGCAACCTGCCGAAAAGGTCAGGAGGACTGACATGATCGACGGAATGGACCTGGAGACCGTCAAGCCGGAAGATTTCGGTCGAACCTTGCGCGGTTTTGGCGTCAACCTGCTCGTGCGCGACGTTCGGGACGAGGCGGAGCGTCTGTCTGCGGTCTTCGGCATGACAGCGCATCGGGTCAGCGACGATTTCGCCATCCTCCTCTACGGACCGCAGGTGTTCCAGCTTCATTCCGACGGCACCTACCACGCCAACCCCCTGCTGTCGCTCGTCCCCGAGCAGCCGCCGCGCGGGGCCGGTCTGGAACTGCGCCTGTTCGAAACCGACCCGGACCAGGCCACGGCCCGCGCCGGTGCGCACGGCTTCCACGTGCTGCAACCGCCGACCGACAAGCCGCATGGCCTGCGCGAAGCCTATCTGCTTTGCCCGGACGGTTACGCCTGGGTGCCATCACGTCCGCTGGACTGACGGGAACCGGCGGGGTCCTTCGCGGGTTCTCGGAACATGCTCGCCACGGTGTCCCTCACGTATTATCCCGACTCGCGCCCCGGCATCAGCCGACTGAGATGCGGACGTGGCTTTTCTTACATTGCACCGGACGGCACCCGGATCGATGACCGGACGGAGCGCGCGCGGATCAAGGCCCTGGCGGTGCCGCCCGCCTACGAAGACGTCTGGATCTGCCCGTTGCCCGACGGGCACCTTCAGGCGACCGGGCGCGATGCCCGCAGCCGCAAGCAGTATCGCTACCACCCGGACTGGCGAACCTGGCGCGATGCCCGGAAGTACGACCATCTGCACAGTTTCGGAGAGATGCTGCCCGGTCTCAGACGGCGCATAAGACGGACGCTGCGGCAGAGCGAGGTCGGCGATCACGCCTTTGCCCTCGCCGCGATACTGGCGTTGCTGGACCGCGCCTCTTTGCGGATCGGCACAGCCGATTATGCGCGCGAGAACAAGACCTATGGTGCCACCACACTGAAACGGCGCCACGTCGCACTCGACGGCGACGGGTTGCGCTTCCGCTTCGCCGCGAAAGGCGGCAAGCGCGTCGACAAGTCGTTGCAGGACCGGACGCTAAACCGCATCCTGACCCGCATGGGCGACCTGCCCGGCCCCGAACTCGTCAAATGGATCGACGACGATGGTGCGCGGCACGCCGTCAGCTCGGGCGAGGTCAACGCCTGGCTGGAGGACATCACCGGCACCGAGGGCCTGACCGCCAAGACGTTCCGCACCTGGAACGGCACGGTCGCCGCGCTTGAAGCCGCCGAGCAGGCAGACAAGCCCACGATCAAGGCGATGGCGGAGGCGGCGTCCGACCGCCTTCATAACACGCCCGCCATCGCGCGTTCTGCCTACATTCACCCCAGGGTCATCGCCTTGGCCGAGGCGCCGCGCGACCTTTCGGGCTCACCGGATGTGCGCGGTCTGCGCCGCAGCGAATGCCTGCTGATGCACCTGCTGTCGGATTGACTTCGGAGGCCGCACCACGTGCAATACGCGGACCAAAGGAGGCTCAGATGAACGCACCACAAACCCGACCGAACCTTGACCACTGGCAGGAGCGCGTCGATCTGGCCGCGGCCTTTCGATGGACGGTCCGCCTCAACATGCATGAGGCCGTGGCCAACCACTTCTCGCTTGCCGTGAACGACGACGGATCGAAGTTCCTGATGAACCCGAACCAGATGCATTTCTCGCGCGTACGCGCCTCGGACCTGCTGTTGGTGGACGCGAACGACCCTGCCACGCTGGACCGCCCCGGCGCCCCCGATCCGACGGCCTGGGGCCTGCACGGAGCGCTGCACCGCCATTGCCCGCATGCCCGCTGCGCTATGCATGTGCACTCGGTCCATGCGACCGTCCTCGCCTGCCTGAAGGACAAGCGCCTTCCCCCGCTGGATCAGACCTGTGCGATGTTCTTCAACCGCGTCGCCATCGACGATTCCTATGGCGGGCTGGCCTTCGAGGAGGAAGGCGAACGTTGCGCGCAACTCTTGCAGGATCCGAAGGTGAAGACGCTGGTGATGGGCAATCACGGCGTCATGGTAATCGGCGACACGGTGGCCGAGACATGGAACCGTCTCTACTACTTCGAGCGCGCCGCACAAACCTACATCACGGCGCTTCAGACCGGCGTGGAACTGGACTTCCTTTCGGACGAGGTCGCCGAGAAGACGGCCCACGAGATCGAGACGTACCCGGAACAGGACATCCGCCATCTCGCCGAACTGAAGGCGATTCTGGATATCGAAGGGTCAGACTACGCGGCTTGACCGTGGGTCCGCGCCCGACCGACGGGGCGGCGGCGCATAGCCCCGCCCTACACCGGTATGCGCTTGAGGGTCAGGATGCGGCTGAGGTCCTTCGCATGTTCCCCTTTGGCCGAAGCGCCATAGATCGGCACTTCTGTCCACGACGCCTCGGCTGTGCCGGCCAGTGCCGAAATGGCCGCGTCGTAGCCCTTGTCGACCCAATGCGCGGCATTGACGGATAGGACGGCGATGCTGCCGGGCCGGATCACGCGCAAGACCTCGGGAAGCGCCTCTGGCCCGACATGCCCATGGGTAAAGGTGCCGGAACTCACCGCACCGGCGAAGGCGCCGTCGTCGACCGGCAGGCGCTCCAGCAAGTTACCTGTAAAGATCCGGTCGTAAATGCCCTTGCCTTCGGCAACGCTCAGCATCTCCTGGGACAGGTCCGTCGCCGTGACCGGAGCGATCCCCAGCGTCCGCAGCGCCGCGCCACACAGCCCCGTGCCCGCGCCGAGGTCGATCACGGGTCCGGTCCCGCCGCCGTCGCGATAGGCTTGGGCGACGTGCATCGGCAGGACGTAGTCCATGTCTTCGGCAAACGCGGCATCGTAGGTTTGCGCCCAGTCTCGGTAGAGCGCGATGTTGTCGTCGGGTGTATCCAGCCCGTAGGCCGCTTCCAGATCCTGTGCCATGGCAAGAGTCTAACGCGGAACGCACGCACCCCGCAATTGCGCAGCTCTTCCGGCCAAAATCACCTACCGACGCGACGGACGCTTTGCCGTTTCAGTTCGACCGCAACCCGGTTTCGACCAATATGCCTTTGCGCTTGGCTTCGTAGTAGTAGCCCTTGGCATACCACATAATCGAGTCGTCCCAGTCGCCATCGGCCACCATATACGCGCCCTTGAGGTACTTCAGCGCATACTGAAGGTTGGTCTCCGCATCGAGAAGATCGGGGGCAGACCCGCGGAATCCCATGGTGCGTGCGGTGGCAGGCAGGATCTGGAAGAGTCCCCAGTATGGGCCGTTCCGGGCTTTCGGGTTGTGCGTGCTTTCCCGGACGGCGAGGCGATGCACCAACGGGCGAGGCAGCCCGTAGTGATCGGACCACTTGTTAATGGCGTCGCGCAATTCGGGCGTTTCGTTTGGGAAAAGCGGCAGCGCATCGACGGGCTTTTCGACGGGCTCCGGCTTCGGCGCGGAACAGGCCGCAGTAAGGGCCAGCATGAGGATCAACGTAAGGCGTGGCAGCATGAGTCTCTCCGTGAACGGAGATCTCTTACGGCGAGAGGCACGCGCCAAGCGAGTCCCTCCTGAAAGCATCGGCGAAGCCTTGCCAATGGCGGGCGGACCGGATGTTCCAACAGCAAAACAAAGAGGCACATCGGCCCCCCAAGCCTGGACCCTCGCCAGCACGGCGCCCTCGCTCCGAAGCGGCTGGCCGGGTGATCAAGTTCTCCTCCGATATGTGGCCGTCGCTTTCATAAGCCGCCTCGCCCGATCTGGCAGGTGCGCGTACAGCAATGGCCTTCTGGACCTTCGACAAGCGTCCCTCCGCACCGTTCGATTTCTGAGGATGCGGGACAAGCCTCCTTTAATGTCCTCGACCCGAATGCACACGACAAGACACGTTGGGAAAAGGGATTATTGAAATACTTGCCAAATTCCATTGCCGACGCCACCTATGCCTCATGACAAAGACCCTTCTATCCCTCGGCCATGGCTTCTCGGCGCGCTTTCTGGCAGCGGACCTTCTGGCCGAAGGATGGCGCGTCATCGGAACCACCCGATCCGCAAACAAGCTCGGTCCACTGGAAGCGACCGGCGTGGAGGCGATCCTGTGGACGCACGACTCCGTGGCGCGGGCCTTGTCAGAGGCCACGCACGTGCTGATGAGCGCCGCCCCGGACGCGGAAGGCGATCCGGCATTGCGGCTGATCGGCCCGGAACTGGCGGATCGGGCCGGTGGACTGGCGTGGGTCGGTTACCTCTCCACGACCGGCGTGTACGGCAACGCCGACGGCGCCTGGGTCGACGAGACTTCGCCGCTCGACGGGCATTCGCGCCGCGCTCGCGCCCGGATCGAGGCCGAGGCCGCATGGCGCGCCATTCCCGGCCTGCCGGTCCACAGTTTCCGCCTCGCGGGCATCTACGGCCCCGGTCGAGGCCCGTTCGAGAAGCTGCGAAACGGCACAGCCCGCCGCATCATCAAGGACGACCAGATATTCTCGCGCATTCATGGCGAGGACATCTCGCAGGTGCTGCGTGCCTCCATCGCGCGCCCCAACCCGGGCGCGGCTTACAACGTTTGCGACGACGAGCCGGCGCCGCCGCAGGACGTCATCGCCTTCGCCGCCGAACTGCTTGACGTGCCGCCGCCTCCCGAAGTGGCATTCGAGGACGCCGACATGTCGCCTATGGCCCGCAGCTTCTACGCCGACAACAAGCGCGTTTCGAACCGCCGCATCCGTGAAGAACTGGGTGTCACCCTGCGCTACCCCGACTACAAGTCGGGTCTGCGTGCCGTGCTCGCCGCTGAAGAGCTGCAGAACGGCTCCGGCCAATGACGCCTCAGGAACGTCCGGCACCGGAAAACCTCAACGCCCTGCTCGACGCCATCAGCCCCGACGAAGGGCAGGAGCGCGTGTCCGTCGAGAATGTGCTGGACAAGATCGGCGGGCGGTCTTTCTCGGCCGTGATCCTTGTGCCTGCCGTCATTCTCGTATCGCCGATTTCCGGCATTCCGGGGACGCCCACAATCGGCGGGCTGACCGTGCTGCTGATCACGCTTCAGGCCATGTTCGGACGCAAACACCTGTGGCTCCCGGGCGTGCTGCGCAGACGTGCCGTATCCGCTGCGCGTCTGCAAAAGGGGATTGACTGGCTGCGCAAACCGGCAGGTTGGATGGACCGCCACAGCCACAACAGGCTGCGAATTCTCGTCAGCGGCCCCGCCCGCTTTGTGGCCTACCTGACATGCTCGATCATGGCACTCAGCTGGCCGCCGCTTGAACTGTTGCCCTTTTTCACCAGCTTCAGCGCCGGCGCGGTGGCCATGATCATGTATGGGCTGATGGTCCGCGACGGTGCCTATACCCTCGCAGGATACATCCAGACCGGCCTGCTTTACATGATCCTGCTGTCGGTCTGGGCGGGGATCGTCTAAGCGCGACAGCCCGACCTGCGCGTGTCCGGCCCAATTTGGCGTGATGCGATGTAGGGCGGGGCTGTGCGCCGCCCAGCCTTCAGGCCCGCTTGTCCAGCCGTTCGACCCCCAGCGCGGACAGCACCTTCGCCTCGATGTCCTCTGCGTTCAGTTGCGCCACAGCGTACATGTCGCGCGGGCTTGCCTGGTCGATGAAGATGTCGGGCAGAACCATGCTGCGGTACTTCAGGCCGCGATCAAAGACACCTTCCTCGGCCAGAAGCTGCGCCACATGTGACCCGAAGCCACCCACCGCCCCTTCTTCGACGGTGATCAGAGCCTCGTGTTCGCGCGCGAGCCGCAGCACCAGATCACGGTCGAGCGGCTTGGCGAAACGTGCATCCGCCACGGTAACCGACACGCCTCGGGCCTCCAGCGCCTCTGCCGCTTTGATGCTCTCGCCAAGGCGCGTCCCGAAGGACAGGATGGCGACCCGCGTGCCTTCGCGCATCACCCGGCCCACACCGATCTGTAACGGCACGCCACGCACCGGCATCTCGACGCCTTCGCCCTCGCCACGCGGATAACGGAAGGCGATGGGGCCTTCGTCATGCGCGGCTGCGGTGGCGACCATGTGCTTCAGTTCGGCTTCGTCGGCGGCGGCCATGACCACGAACCCGGGCAGGTTCGACAGGTAGGCGACGTCGTAGGACCCGGCATGCGTCGCACCGTCCGCACCGACGAGGCCCGCCCGGTCGATGGCAAAGCGCACAGGCAGCCGCTGGATGGCCACGTCGTGCACGACCTGGTCGTAGCCGCGTTGCAGGAAGGTGGAGTACATCGCGCAGAACGGGCGCATGCCCCCTGCGGCAAGACCCGCGCTAAACGTCACGCCGTGCTGCTCGGCGATACCCACGTCGAAGCACCGCGACGGATAACGCTCCGCAAACAGATCCAACCCGGTGCCATCCGGCATCGCGGCTGTCACCGCGCAGATACGACTGTCTTCCGCCGCCTCCTGCATGAGCGCCTCGGCGAATACCTTGGTGTAGGACGGCGCGTTCGACGGCGACTTCTTCTGCTCCCCCGTGACAACGTCGAACTTCGCCCGGGCATGGCCTTTGTCGGCGGCATGCTCCGCGTGGCTGTAGCCCTTGCCCTTGCGGGTCAGCGCGTGGATCAGGATCGGCCCCGTCGCCCGCGCCTTCACCGTGCGCAGCACGGGCAGCAACTGGTCAAGATCGTGCCCGTCAATCGGGCCGAGGTAGGAAAACCCCAGTTCCTCGAACAGTGTGCCCCCGACCGCCATCCCTTTCAGCATTTCCTTGGCGCGTTTGGCGCCTTCGCGGAACGGTTCCGGCAGCAGCGATACCGCGCCTTTCGCGGCGGCCTTCAGGTCGTGAAACGGCGCCTCGGCATACAGCCGGGTCAGGTAGGAGGACAACGCGCCGGTCGGCGGCGCTATGCTCATCTCGTTGTCGTTCAGGATGACGATCAAGCGTTTCTTCAGGTGGCCGGCGTTGTTCAGCGCCTCAAAGGCCATACCGGCGCTCATTGCACCGTCCCCAATCACCGCAATGGCGTCACCGTGACCGGTGTCGCACGCCCCCCCCAGATCACGCGCGACGGCAAATCCCAGCGCGGCGGAAATCGAAGTGGACGAATGCGCCGCCCCGAACGGATCGTAGGGCGACTCCGAACGCTTGGTGAACCCCGACAGACCGTCCTTCTGCCGAAGGGTCCGGATGCGGTCGCGCCGCCCGGTCAGGATCTTGTGCGGGTAACACTGGTGCGACACATCCCAGATGATCTTGTCGCGCGGTGCGTCAAAGACCGAATGCAGCGCCACGGTCAGCTCGATCACACCCAGACCGGCGCCGAGGTGACCGCCGGTTTCCGACACGGTAGAGATCGTCTCTTCCCGCAACTCCTGCGCCACGCGCTTCAACTCCGCGTCGGAGAACTGCTTGAGGTCGGCAGGGTTATGAACCCGGTCGAGCAAGGGCGTCTCGGGGCGGTTCGGACGGGTGTCGGACGTGGTATCGGGCATGGTGCGGACTGGGTCCTCTCTTGGCTCAACGTCCATGTAGGGCACTTGGGCGTCAAGGCCCGGGCAAAGGACGGCGTGCGTCAGTTCCGCCGCGAGATAACGAAGCGGGCGGCGTCCCGCAAGGCGTCTGCCGCGTCTCCGTATAGGTCGAGGGAAGTGCAGGCTTCGTGCACGAGTTCCTGAGCCCGCGCCTTCGCGCCCTCCATCCCGAGCAGGCTGACGAAGGTCGCCTTTCCGCGATCGGCGTCCTTGCCCACTGCCTTGCCGACCGTGGCGGCATCGCCTTCCACGTCCAGCACGTCGTCCCAGATCTGGAACGCGAGGCCAAGGCAGTCACCGTAGCGTCGCAGGGGGCCGGTGCTTTGCCCCGCCATCACGGCGCCCGCCCCGCAGGACCATGAGATCAGCGCGCCGGTCTTGCCGGCCTGAAGGGCGGTGATCTCTTCCAGCGTCAGCGGGGTCTGTGCGCTCTCGGCGGCGATATCGCGCGCTTGACCGCCGACCATGCCCCGCAACCCCGCCGCCGTAGCAAGCCCCGCGACAAGTTCCAGGCGGCGGTCCGCAGGACAGGCCGTGTGCGTCACCAACTGGAAGGCCAGGGCCTGCAGCGCATCGCCGGCCAGTACCGCCGTGGTTTCGTCCCACTTGCGGTGCACGGTCGGCTTTCCGCGCCGCATATCGTCATCGTCCATGCACGGCAGATCGTCGTGAACCAGACTGTAGGCGTGCAATGCCTCGATGGCCCCCGCCGCAGGCGCCGCGTGCTGCCGGTCGATGTCGAACAGTCGCGCGCCCTCGATCACCATGAAGGCCCGCAGAGCCTTGCCGCCCTCGACCGCATAGCGCATCGCCGCGGCCACCGGCCCGGGCACACCCGACAAGGCGTAGGAAATCTGGCCGTTCGCCAGCTCTGCGGCGCGGGCAAGCGCCGCCTCGAACCCGAGCGGCGCAATGTCCCCTGTCCGCTCCTGTCCGGCGGCGTCCGTCATCAGAGACCCTCGACCGGCTTCGTCCCCACGGGATTGCCGTCGCCGTCGAGCGTGATCGCCGCGACCTTTTCCTCGGCTTCCTTCAGCTTCTGGTCGCAGCGCTTGCGCAATTCCGCGCCGCGTTCATACAGCTTGATCGAGTCTTCCAAAGCCACGTCGCCACGCTCCAGTGCGCCCACGACACGCTCCAGCTCTGCCATGGCCTGCTCAAAGCTCATCTCGTTCACAGGTTGGTCGCTCATGAACCCGCCTCCATCAGGACTTCGACATGCGCCTTCGCCGACGCACTCAGGCCCGCAAGATCATACCCGCCTTCCAAAGTCGAGACCACGCGCCCGCCGGCCGTCTCTGCCGCGATGTCGCACAGCGCACGCGTCACCCAGCGGAAGTCGTCCACGGTCCAGTTGAGGTTGGCGAGCGGGTCGTCCTGGTGCGCGTCGAACCCGGCCGAGATGATCAGCAACTCCGGCGCAAAGTCCCGAAGGCGTGGAAAGGCATCGTTCTCGTACCGGGCGCGCATTTCCGCGCCGCCGCTTTCGGGCGGCAACGGCAGGTTCATGACGTTGTCGTGCGCGCCGCGTTCTTCGGGGCGTCCCGTACCGGGCCAGAGCGGCATCTGCTGCGAGGTGATGAACAGGCTGCGCGCCTCGTTCCACAACAGGTCCTGCGTGCCGTTGCCGTGGTGCACGTCGAAATCGACCACCGCAACCCGTTCCAGCCCGTGCACATCCAGAGCATGTTTCGCCGCAAGCGCCGCCGTGCCGAACAGACAGAAGCCCATGGGCGTTTCCGTCTCCGCGTGGTGGCCCGGCGGGCGGGTTGCGCAGAAGACGTTCTGCGCCTCGCCTCCCATGACCATGTCGACAGCCTGGATCCCGGCCCCCGCCGCAAGCCGTGCGGCCCGGACGGACCCCCTCGACATCCACGTGTCGGCATCCAGCTGGGCAATACCCTGCCCGGGTTCGGCCGCGACGATCCGGTCTATGTAGCGTTGTGGATGCACCCGGCGGAGTTCCTCGTCCGTAGCTTCGCGCGCCGTAACGCGGTGCAGGTCGAGCGCCTGCAACGCGTGCAGGACATGTTCCAGCCGGGCCACGCGTTCCGGATGGCCATCCGGTGTCACATGCTCAAGGCAATCGGCATGGGTTATCAGTGCGGTCGTCATGACGCTCTCCCTCGAATTCACCTGAGAAGCGTAGCCGTGCGTTAGTCAGGTGCAAGCATGTATCCGGCGCCGCGCACCGTCTGCAGATAGCGCGGCTGCTTCGGATCGCTTTCCAGCTTGCGCCGCAAACGGGTGATCTGCACGTCCACCGCGCGCTCTTGTGCCTGCCCCTTGTCACGGCCCAGTTCCTCGACAAGCCTTGTGCGGCTCAGCGCCTCACCCGGCTTGGCGGAAAAGATACGCATGAGCTGCGCTTCGGTCGCGGTCAGGCGCACGATCTCTTCGCCACGCCACATTTCACCGCGCTCGATGTCGTAGCGGACCGCGCCAAGCGTCATGAGCTTCGGAGCGGTTTCCTGAGCGGCGGGTTCCGGCATGCGCCGCAGGATCGCGTTGATCCTGAGCAGCAGCTCCTTCGGCTCGAACGGCTTGGCAAGGTAGTCGTCCGCCCCGGCTTCTAGCCCGGCAATCCGATCCTCCGTCTCTGAACGGGCCGTCAACAGCAGGATCGGCACCGTCGAGGTCTCGCGAATGCCGCGCGTCAGGCTGACGCCATCCTCGCCCGGCATCATCACGTCCAGCACGATCATGTCGAAATCCAGACCCAGCAACAACCGCCGCGCATGGGCCGCATCGCGCGCGGCACTTACCAGAAAACCGTTCCGAACAAGGAACTTCTGCAGCAGCCCCCGTATCCGCTCATCGTCGTCCACGATCAGCAGATGGGCGTCGTTCTCACTCATCCGCGACCCTCCCTGAGCTTTTGATACTGGAGCCGCATCTCCGGGTCCATCATCGCTTCGAGCACCCGGCGAAACCCGGCGACCGCCTCAGGTCCAGCATCGCGAAAGGCTGAGCGCATCCGGGCACGCTGCACGTCGGACAGTTCACGCTCCAGCCGACTGCCTTCTTCGGTAAGGTAGAGGTGCCGCTCGCGCTTGTCCGTCCGTCCGACCCGGCTTTCCACGAGACCGTCTTCGACCAGCGTACGAAGCACGCGGTTCAGCGATTGCTTGGTCACGCCGAGGATGTTCAGAAGGTTGTTCACCGTGGTGCCCGGTGCGCCGTGTATGAAGTGGAGCGCCCGATGATGCGCGCGCCCGTAGCTCAGCCCAGCCAGGATACGGTCCGGGTCCGCCGTGAACCCGCGGTACGCGAAGAACATCGCTTCCGCGCCCTGCCGCAACTGCTCGTCTGTAAGAAACAGCAGCGTCTCGCCCTGCGCTGTCCGCCCGTCTGACATCGGATGCCTCCTGTTGAGACCGCCATTTTAAGTCAGCCTTGTTGACATTCCAAGATCGAATTGGTAGCGAGTTGCCAGTTTGGCGCAACTTTATATCCGGCGCGAACCGATTCCACGCAATAATCGGAAAAGCGCCGCAACAAAGAGGAGAGACGCGATGGCCGAGAGTGCCTATGATGACCGCGATGGCAAGATCTGGCTGGACGGCAAGCTTGTTGACTGGCGTTCGGCGCAGGTGCACGTCCTGACCCATGGACTGCACTATGCCTCCTCCGTGTTCGAAGGAGAAAGGGCCTATGGTGGCAAGATCTTCCTGTCGCGCAAGCATTCGGAACGCCTGCATTTTTCGGCCTCCTGCCTCGACTTCGAAATTCCCTTTTCCGTCGACGAGATCGAAGCCGCCAAGACCGAGGTGCTGAAAGCCAACGGATTTACCGACGCCTACGTGCGCGCGGTGGCTTGGCGCGGCGCCGGTCCTGACATGGGTGTTTCGTCGGCCCGCAACCCCGTGCGCCTGGCTATCGCCGCATGGGGCTGGGGCAACTACTATGGCGACGCGAAGATGAAGGGCGCGAAGCTCGACATCTCGAAATGGAAACGCCCCTCGCCCGAGACGATCCCGGTTCATGCCAAGGCCGCCGGTCTCTACATGATCTGCACCACGTCCAAGCATGCTGCGGAGGCCAAAGGCTGCTCCGACGCGCTGTTCATGGACTACCGCGGCTACGTGGCCGAAGCGACCGGTGCCAACATCTTTTTCGTCAAGGACGGCGAGGTGCACACCCCGAAGCCCGACTGTTTCCTCAACGGCCTGACCCGCCAGACAGTGATCGGCATGCTGGAAGAAAAGCAGATCAAGGTCCACGAGCGGCACATCATGCCCGAGGAGATGGAAGGTTTCGAGCAGTGTTGGCTGACCGGGACCGCCGCTGAAGTGACCCCCGTGGGCCAGATCGGCGATTACAGTTTCGAGGTCGGCGCCATGACGCAAGAGATCTCGCAGGACTACGAAAAGCTGGTCCGCAGCTGAATTGACGGGGGCGGAGTACAACTCCGCCCTACGTTCTGTTCATCGGGGCGCCGCCGTCACGCGACGACAAACTTTGCTTCGGCTCAGATCAGGGACCGCAACATCGCCGTGTTTCCCTGGATGACCGAATTGAGTTCCACGACACGAGCCAGCCTGCGTTCGATTTCGTCCTGACAGGCATCCAACTGTTCGACGATCCCGGACAGGGCCGTACCGGAATTGTTCAGCGCCGCGCTCTCGATCTTGCACATCATCCGCGTGGAGCTGAGGCCGGTCACGTAACGCTTCATGTCCAGCACGCTACGGGCGAAGCGCTTTGCTTCCGCTTCTACATCGCCGAGCGATTCGGCGGTGGCTTCGAGGAAACTGTTGCGCACCTCGTCGCATCGGGCCGCCTCCGTTTCGGTCGACACGTTGCTTGGATAAGCGTCGCGGTGCTTTTCCCGCTCCTCTTCGAAGATGCCGATCATCTCACGCTCGACCTGCGTGGCGAATCCCAGAAACTGGCCTTTGAAGATCGCGTCGCGGATGCGGGCAAAAACGCAGGCATCGCCGTCGACAAAGGTATCCACCCAGGTCGACATCTCTTCGAGCATCTGGCTGTAGTTGACCGAGATCGCACTTATAGGGCCGCCGGCATTTTCCAGGCGAGAGGCGATGATCCGCATGTTCATCGGTACGGTACGGATCGCTTTGAACGCTTCGGTCATCTCCGTCGTTTCGACATGCACCTGCGTGATTGCGCGCGACATGTCGAGGAAGCGCCGCTGGAGCGGGTCCAGTTGGCGGCCCATCTGCTGAGCACGGGTTTCAGCCTCCGTCGCCATGGCGTGGCTCTGGAAAGCGTCATAGCTCGAATAGCCGGCCTTTTTCAGGGTCTCCAGCAAGGCGTCGGCACTGGCGGAGGGTTTCAACCCTTCTTCCCGTTCCCGGGCCAGAAGGGCCTTGTAGATCTGTTCAACGGTGCCCCGCAGTGGCGAGGCGGGCTTCAGCCGGGTCGACACATAGCCGCCTTCGATCGGGGCGATAAGCGCGAACACCCAGTAGTACCGGCCATTCTTGCACCGGTTCTTGACGTATCCGCCAGTAGGTTTGCCCTGAGCCAGGCGGCGCCAGATCAGTTCGAAAACACCTTTCGGCATGTCAGGATGACGAACGAGCTTGTGCGGGGCGCCGATGAGTTCGTCCCAGTCATATCCTGCGACCCGCTGGAACACGGTGTTTCCGGCCTGGATGACACCCCGCTGATCGGTGCGGGAGTAGAACAGCTCCGAAAGATGGAACTGTGCCTCCGATCCCGCGTAGCTGCTGTCGGCGATAAATCGCGTAGTTTGGTCTGTCATTCGTCCGGCCCCTGAAAACGACCCGGCTCACTCTGTGCCGGATGCCTTGAGAAATCATGAATGCCTTCCCTGCCCCGCGCAGTTCAGGACATGCTTCTCAGCATTGCACTGTGACCCTGAATGTTCGAGTTCAGTTCCACCACCTTCGCGAGGCGGCGCTCGATCTCGTCCTGCCGCTCGTCGAGTTGTTCGACGATGCCGTTCAGGGCCGTGTCCGAGTCCCCCAGCGAGGCGCTCTCGATCTTGCACATCATCCGCGTGGAACTGAGGCCGGTCACATAGCGCTTCATGTCGAGAACGCTGCGGCTGAGACGGCGCACTTCGGATTCGATCAGCTTCAGGGAGTCCTGCGCCTCGTCCTGGAAACGAAGCGCCTCGCGCTCAAGAGTTTCCTTGTCCTCGGCCAAGAGCGTGGCGTCTTTTATGCCCGCCAGGTCATTTGCGAAACAAAGCGACATGGAGGACTGCATCGACGACGCACAGACGAGAAATTGTCCCTGCTGGATCGCGGACTTGATGCGGGCAAAGGTACAATCCGGTCCTTCGGCGAACTGCTTGATCCAAGTCGACATTTCCTCGAGCATCTGGCTGTAGTTGACCGAGATCGCGCTGATCGGACCGCCCGAACTTTCCAGACGCGAGGCGAGGATGCGCATGTTCATCGGCACGGTTCGGATGGCGCTGATGACATCCACGAGACCTTCGACCTCTGCCCCGAGTTCGCTGATCGTGTCGAACATCGCGAAGAAGCGCAGCTGCATCGGTGTCAGTGGCATGTGAACCAGTTTCGAGGTGTTCTCCATCTCCGTGCGCAAGGCGTGCGCCATGAAGGCTTCGTAGTCGAGAAAACCCATGTCGGCGATTTTCGCCAGGAGACGCTCAGCGCTTTGTTCCGGAGTTACGCCCTCGTTTTGCTCCGCGTCCAGGAGGTCCTTGTAGATCGCCTCGATCTCTGCCCTGAGTTCTGTCGTCGGTTTCATCCTGACCGATAGGTAGCCCTCGGGGATCTTCCAGGTGAGGGCCGTGACCCAGTAATGGCGTCCGTCCTTCGTGCGGTTCTTGACATAGGCCACCATCTTCTTGCCGGACTTCAGACGGTTCCAGAACAGGTGGAAAACACCCTTGGGCATATCGGGGTGGCGGACCAGTTTGTGCGGCGCGCCTTTCAGTTCGGTCCAGCCGAACCCGGAAATCCGGCGGAAGACCTGGTTGCCCTCGACGATAACGCCGCGGTCGTCCGTGCGGGAATAAAAGAGCTCGCCGGGATCGAATGCCACTTCGGCACCGGACAAGGTCCTGGTCTGGGGGGCAAGTTGTCTGTCGTGCTGGCTCATGACCGGATCCTTGTTGGGTTCGCCGGCCAGCATCCGCAAGATATGTTGTCAGAACGTGAAAACGGCAGGCACATCGCAGCGCCCGCCGTCAATTCTCTTCGTAAAATTGAGGGGTTAACCCAGTTTCCGGTTAACCGGACCCCGACAATTCGAACGATCAGCCCGGGCTCATGCCCCGCATCCGTTCCGACCGGCGTCGCAGAATCTCGACAGTTGTCAGGAGCATGATCGAGATCGCCACGAGGATTGTCGCCACTGCAAGGATTGTCGGCGAAATCTGCTCCCGGAGGCCGGTGAACATCTGCCACGGCAGGGTCTGCTGCTTGGCCGAACCGACGAAAAGAACGACCACCACTTCGTCGAAAGAGGTGATGAAGGCGAAGAGACCACCGGAGATCACGCCCGGCAGGATCAGCGGCATCTGGACCCGGAAGAACGTCGTCACCGGGTTGGCGCCCATGTTCGCCGCGGCCCGCGTCAGCGACCGGTCAAAGCCCACGAGCGTGGCGGTCACAGTGATGATGACAAAGGGAATGCCAAGCGCCGCGTGGGCCAGAACCACCCCGAACAGCGTGCCCTGCAGACCGATGCGCGAGTAGAAAAAGTACATGCCCGCGGCCGAGATGATGAGCGGCACGATCATCGGAGAGATCAGGATCGCCATGATCGCCCGGCGGAACGGCACATGCTCGGACGAGAGGCCGATCGCCGCAAGCGTCCCGAAGCTGACCGACAGGAACGTTGCGAAAGGCGCGATGATCAGGGAGTTGCGCAGCGCCTGCTGCCATTCCGACGAGGTAAAGAAATCACGGTAGTGCTTCAACGAGTAGCCCGCAGGGTCGAAGCGCAGCATCTCTGGCGTGAAGGTAAAGAAGTTCTCCGCGTTGAACGACAGCGGCATCACCACGAGGATCGGCGTGATCAGGAACACGAAGATCGCGCCGCAGATTGTGCGGAAACTGTAGTGCCACAGGACCTGTCCAGAGGTGAGATACGGCGGCAGCGGAACGCGGTAGCGGCCCATGCCGATCCAGTAGATCAGGATGCCGAAGACGTAGCCGAAGATGGCGCCCATGACGGCGCCAGGCAGGCCGGCCAAGAGGAAACCGGCCACGGCAAGAAGGGCCACGAGCCCCCACTTGACCGAGGTTTCCATCTTCGGGTCCAGGACTTCCATCGCGACATAGGTGATCGCGGCAAGCACCACGAACCCCAGGACGATGCCCAGAAGGACAGACCCGTTGGCAGCGCCGATGAACACCCCGGCGAAGGCCCCGAAGCCGCCCATGACAGGGGCGATGAAGCTGATGGGTTTCTTGATCGCTTGCGTTTCAACAGCCATGGATCAGCCCCCCAGCTTCACGTTGTCGATGCCGACGATCTTGTCGTAGGCCCAGTATAGGATCAGCACCACCGCCAGCAGGATCGTCCCCAGCGCGGCCGCGAGACCCCAGTTGAGCGACGAGGAGATGTGGTAGGCGATCCGGTTCGAGATGAACGTACCCGTCGTGCCACCGACGATCTCGGGCGTGATGTAGTACCCGATGGCAAGAATGAACACAAGGATCGAGCCCGCGCCGATGCCGGGCACCGACTGCGGGAAGTAGACCCGCCAGAAGGTCGTCCAGTTGGTGGCCCCCAGCGACTTCGCCGCGCGGACGTAGGTCGGCGGGATGGTCGCCATCACCGAATACATCGGCAGGATCATGAACGGCAGCAGGATGTGTGTCATGGCGATGATCGTGCCGAGCTGGTTGTTGATCATCACCAGCCGGTTGTCGTCCGCCACGAGGCCGATCCAGACAAGCACGTCGTTGATGACCCCCTGTTGCTGCAACATCACCTTCCAGGCGGACGTCCGGACCAGAAGCGACGTCCAGAAGGGCAACAGCACCAGGATCATCAGGAGGTTCGCGGTGCGTGCCGGCAGGTTGGACAGCAGGTAGGCCACGGGATAGGCCAGAGCAATGCAGCTGAAAGTGATGACCATCGACATGAACATCGTGCGCTTGAACAGCAGCCCGTAGATCCGCTCGTCCTCATCCCGCAGCGCCGGCCCCTCTGGCGTCTTCTGCATGTCGATGGAGTTGAGGAAGTAGCCGTTGGTGTAATTCGGCGAATACATCTTGATCGTCTTCCAGACGTCGATGTCCATCCAGTCCTTGTCGATGTCCTCAAAAACGGTGCGGACGTCGACGGTCTCGAAATCCGGGCTGTCGACAAGCGCATCTGCGGCCTTCAGCATCTCGGCCTGCGGGCCGGTGTAGTCGGACATGTCACCCGCCGCGAGGTCGCGATAGAGCATCGTGTGCACCAGCGACCAGGGTTCTTCCTCCAGCGGGCTTTTCTCTTCCTCGGTCTGCTGGAAGCGGGCGAAGTCGCGATAGGCGATGGAGGCGTTGGGCAGCCTTTGCACGATGTCGTCGCGCAGTTCGAATTTCGGCATCCGTCCGCGATCATCCTCGGAGGCGTTGTCCCACTCCTCCTGGGCGGCAATCCACTCAGGATCGCCCATGAGCTGAGCCCACGGCAGCGCCTCGTCCCAGTTCTCGTCGAGGTCCTCGAACTGATCCTGATACACTTCGCCGATGTCATCGAGACCGCGGCCAGATTTGCGGAACAGCGAGGAAACGCCGGTCAGTTCGTAGTTCAGACGGGTGCCGAGGCGTGTATGAAGCTTCCGTTCAGCGGCCAGGAAGATGTCTTCGTAGGCGGCGTTGAACACCGTTTCGCCGGGCAACTCTCCAGACTCATCGTCCCAGCTTTCAAGCGCAACCACCGTCTTTGGCAGGGTCTCGGAGACGATCTGGTTCTCGACAGAGCGGAACAGCATATCGACAATCGGTGCGATGAAGGTCACCAGCACGAAGATCAGCAGCGGCGCAATAAGCAGCAAAGCCCGCATCTTCTGCCTTCGCAGCGCCCGCGCAAGGCTCCTTTTCAGCGGCGTGCCATCCGCCGCGAGCATCGGCCCTGACTGAGCCTTGTCCGCGGCCCGCAGGGCGTTGTCGGGTGTCGGTCCTTCGATCTTGTCTGGATCGGTGGTCGCGTCGGTCATTCTGCCCCCTCGACCACGAGTATCACGCTGTCCGCCGTGTTGTGGCGGATCTGGGCGACCTCCTGGTACTCCGGATCGTTGTAGGCCGCCAGCGCGGCCGCGTAGCTGGGAAATTCGATGACGACGTGGCGGTCGTGGGCCGTGCCCTCGACGACCTGGGATTGTCCCCCACGGACGATGAACGTGCCCCCCAAGCGTTTCAGGATCGGCGTGTCGCGTTCGACGTATTCGCGGTAGGCCTCAGGGTGCTTAACCGTGATGTGGCCTATGATGTAGCCCTTGGGCATGGTGCCCCGTCCCCCTGTCGTGCGTTCAGACTGTCGTCTTGTTTTGTGGCCCGTGGCGGCGCGGATGCCCCGCCACGGACGATGTCGGTAGGTAGGGCGGGGCTTTGCGCCGCCGCCCTGCCCGGTTCCTTACTGAGCGAGCCAGGCCTGGAACTTCGCGTCGATGTCGTCGCGGTAGTCAGCCCAGAACTCGTAGTTGTAGAGGAAGGTGTTGCCCGCGTTCGCCGGGTCGGTCGGCATGTGCATCTTCATGTCTTCGGGAACCAGCGGTGCCGAGGACGAACGTGCCGGACCGTAAGAGATGTACTTCGCCTGGTCTGCAAGACGCTGGGTGTCGGTGGCGAACTTCACGAAGTCCTTCACGCGCGCCAGACGGTCTTCGGGCAGACCTTCGGGGATGATCCAGCCGTCAAGGTCGAACACCTGCGCGTCCCACAGCATGCCGATCGGCTGATCCTGCTCGACGATGGCGGAGTACAGACGACCGTTGTAGGTCGATCCCATGAACACTTCGCCGTCGGCCAGAAGCTGCGGCGTGTCGGCGCCCGCGTTCCACCAGACGACCTGGTCCTTGATGGTGTCCAGCTTGGCCAGCGCCTGGTCCTGACCGGCTTCGGTCTCGAGCACGTCGTAGACTTCGTCCTTGGCCACACCGTCACAGAGCAGCGCCCACTCCATGTTGTTGATCGGACGCTTTTCCAGCGCGCGCTTGCCCGGGTAGGTTTCCAGGTCGAAGACGGCGCAGATGTCGGACGGCGGCTCGGTGCCGTCCGGCACGAGGTCCGTGCGGTAGCCGACGGTGGTCGAATACACGATCTGCGGAATGTAGCAGTCGGAGACGATCAGATCGCCGAAGTCGTCCGAAGCGGACGTGCCGTCGGGCGCTTCCGCGAGGATCTCGTCGTGGTCGACTTCCATGGCCAGACCTTCGTCACAGAGACGGATGGCGTCAGAGGCCACAACGTCCACGAGATCCCAGGTCACGTTGCCCGCTTCGTTCATGGCACGCAGCTTGGCCACGGCCTCGGCCGAGGATTCGTCCCACGACACGGATACGTCCGGGTGCATTTCGAGATACGGTTCGACATAGGCCTTCTGCTGGCTGTTCTGGTATGCACCGCCCCAGCTTACGAGGGTCATGTCGGACGCCATGTTGCCATGGCTCTCCGCGAAGGCACCGGTGGCCGCCACGGTGAGTGCCGTCGTCGCCATCAGAGTCTTGGTGAATTTCATTTCGGTCTCCCTTGTCGTCGCGGGACGGTTTCTTCATCCGACCCGCAGTTCACGCAGAGCGGCATGTTCCGCTCCGCCTTTTCCGGACCGGGCCGGCTGGCCACGCTCCGGTAAGACAGGTAGGGCGGTTTCGCGGCCGCCCCACCCGGTTGTCCTATTTGACCAGCCAGGACTGGAAGCGCGCTTCCACGTCGTCCTGGTTGTCCGCCCACCACTCGATGTTGTTCACGAGGAAGTTTTTCTGGTTGGCGGGGTTCGTCGGCATGTGCGGCCCCATCTCGATCCCCAGATCGGCATGGGTCGACACCAGCGGCTGCGACGATGCGCGGGCCGGGCCGTAAGAGATGTATTTCGCCTGGTCGGCGAGGCGCTGCGTGTCGGTGGCGAACTTCACGAAGTCCTTGACGCGCGCCAGACGGTCTTCGGGCAGATCGGCGGGAATGATCCAGCCGTCAAAGTCGAAGACCTGCCAGTCCCAAAGCATGGCAACCGGCTGCTTCTGTTCTTCGATAACAGAAAAGAGGCGCCCGTTGTAGGTCGATCCCATCACGACCTCGCCATCCGCCAGCAACTGAGGCGTGTCGGCGCCTGCGGACCACCAGACCACCTGGTCCTTGATGGTGCCCAGCTTGGCCAGCGCGCGTTCCACGCCGCCATCCTCGTCGAGCACGTCATAGAGGTCCTCTTTCGCGACACCGTCGCAAAGCAGCGCCCACTCCAGGTTCTTCTTCGGGCGCTTCTCCAGCGAACGCTTGCCCGGGAACTTCTCGAGGTCGAAGATCGCACAGACGCTGTCGGGTGTCGCGCCGTTCCACTCCGCCACATCGGTGCGGTAACCGAAAGTGGTGGAGAACACGATCTGCGGGATAAAGCAGTCGTTGATGATGGACGGGCCAAAGTCGTCGGTCGCGCTGGAACCGTCGTCACCGGCGGCAAGATCCTCGTCGAAGTCGATCTCCATCGCGAGACCTTCGTCGCACAGACGCTGGCTGTCGGGGCCTTCGACGTCCACGAGGTCCCAAGTGATGTTGCCGGCTTCGGCCTGCGCGCGCAGCTTGGCCACCGCTTCATTGGACGACTCGTCCCAGGTGATCGACACGCCGGGGTTTGCCTCCATGTAGGGCTTGGCATAGGCCTCGGCCTGGCTGTTCTGATACGCTCCGCCCCAGCTGACGATGGTCATGCTGTCGGCCATGTCCTGCGCGCTGACCGATCCTGCCGCAAGCGACAGGCAGGTTGTGGCGAGAAGGTTCCGCGTGAGTGTCATCCATTTCTCCATAACAACACCCGTTGAAGAAAGAGCCGGGTTACGGGTTACACGACCGGCCCAATTGCAACCGCCTTCGCCCTGTCCGGGAACGGGCGGTATTCTTCCCGTCGCTCAGATGGCGTCGAGCGCGCGACAGTCCTGCGGGAGCCAGCCGATTTCGACCGTGCTGCCGGGCTCCAGACGCACCTGGTCGGGCGCATTGCGCGTCTTGATGACAAAGTCGTCTTTGCCCGCCACCTTCAGCCGTGTGCGGAAGATGTCGCCCATGTAGATGAACTCCAACACCTCGGCCTTCAGCGTGTGCGCGCCGGGCTGCAGGCGGTCCTTGTTGAACTCGACCCGCTCGGGCCGGATGGAGACCTTGGTCCGCTCACCGACCTTCGTCACGTTCACCGGCGTCGCGTCGATCACTTCGCCCCCGTCCAGTTTGACCACGCAGTGGTCGCCCTTGATCTCCTGCACCACGCCCTCAAGCGTGTTGTTCTCGCCGATGAACTGCGCGACGAAGCTGTTCTTCGGCTCCTCGTAAAGCACATCTGGCGGATCGAGCTGCTGGATGCGTCCGTCGTCGAAAACCGCCACGCGGTCAGACATGGTCAGCGCTTCTGTCTGGTCGTGGGTCACGTAAACCGTCGTGATCCCGAGGCTGTGCGCCAGGTTGGTGATCTCGAACTGCATATGCTCGCGAAGCTGCTTGTCGAGCGCGCCGAGCGGTTCGTCCATCAGCACCAGTTCGGGCTCGAAAACCAAGGCGCGGGCCAGCGCGATCCGCTGCTGCTGCCCCCCCGAAAGCTGTGCCGGACGGCGCCCGCCAAAGGCCCCCATCTGGACCATGTCCAGCGCGCGCTTGACCTTTTTTTCGCGCTCGGACTTGCCGATCTTGCGCACTTCGAGCGGGAACGAAAGGTTTTCCGCAACCGTCATGTGGGGGAAGAGCGCGTAGTTCTGGAAGACCATGCCGATCCCGCGCTTGTGCGGCGGAATGTTGTTGATCGGCTTTCCGTCCAGAAGAATTTCACCATGCGTGGCGGTCTCGAAACCGGCGAGCATCATCAGGCAGGTGGTCTTGCCGGACCCCGAGGGCCCGAGCATCGTCAGAAACTCGCCCTTCGGCATCGAGAGGTTGAGGTCTTTCACGACCAGCGTTTCGCCGTCGTAGCTCTTCTGCACACGCTCGAATGCGACGAATGCGTCGCCCGAAGATCCATCTGCCAAAGCAGGCTCCCTGTGTTTTTGTCCCGCGGCTTTGATCCGCTTTTATAGCTTCAAACTAAAACCGGTTACGCTCACGACTGCAAGCATCTCCCCGATACTCGCACACCAGGCAGGCAAATCCGGCACTTCCGGTCAGAAAAACGGCATCAAGCAGGACAATCGACGGGAGATTTGTGGGGGTTCCGGCAATCCTCCTGCAGTGGGAACACCGATCACCACCGGCTTTCTCGCCTAAGACGTGATAAAATGGTGTGCATACACGCATTTGCATCGTTCCTCTCACACAATGGCCGCCCAATTTTATGGCACGCACACCCGGAGCTGATCGTTCAACGCACAACCCTGAAAAGAGGGCGCAGACACGCAATTTGCCCGGTCCCGACGGATGCTCCGCCCTGCCGCAGAATCGGTTCGCGATGGGTGATTCTCTCGCATCGCAAGCGAATCGCCGGCGATGTCGGCCGCCATTTCTCGTGCCAGAAAGCGTGCCGCGAAATGTCGATACCGGCCAGATCGGGGGTGTCCCGGTCCGGGAACGACCGCTTGAACAGGGCACTTCCGAGGTGGGGCTGCACGTGGCCTGGCGATCCGGCCCCCTCAGGATCAGCCCGCTTGTCGGGCAGCCCGGCGAAAAAGCGTCCTTCCGTGTCGCTTCCCGTCTGGACCGCCCGGAACCCCGGCCCCTAGGGTGCCCGAAGACACTTACTGCAGGAGCCCGCCGTGCCGCATCAGTTCGCCAAATCGCTGCCATTCTCGCAGTCCGAATTCGACCGCCGGCTGGCCAAAACGCGTGCCGCCATGGCGCGGCGAAATCTGGATGTGCTCCTGCTCACCGACCCCTCGAACATGGCCTGGATCACCGGGTATGATGGGTGGTCCTTCTACGTGCACCAGGGGGTGCTGATCTTCGCCGACCCCGGCAACGACCCGATGTGGTGGGGCCGACGGCAGGACGGCGCAGGCGCCCTGCGTACGGTCTGGATGGATGATGAGCGCGTCACCAGCTACGATGAGACTTACATCCAGTCGACCGAAAAGCACCCCATGCAGGAACTGGCCGCCCGCCTGCACGACCTCGGTCATGCCACCGCCCGGATCGGCGTGGAGCTGGAAAACTACTATTTCTCCGCAAAGGCCTGGCTGACCCTGCGCGCGGCCCTGCCGGACGCGCATTTCGAGGACGCCACGGCGCTGGTGAACTGGCAGCGCGCGGTAAAGTCGGACGAAGAGCTGACCTACATGCGCTCCGCCGCCCGGATATCGGAGAAGATCATCGACGGTCTCTTGGAAAGGGTCGAACCCGGAATACCAAAGAACGAGATTGTAGCGGAGATCTACCGCGATGCCGTCACCGGCACGGAGGGGCAATGGGGCGATTATCCTGCCATTGTGCCGTTGCTGCCCTCGGGCGCCGATGCCGCGGCCTCTCACCTGACATGGAACGGCAAGCCCTTTGCCACCGGCGAAGCGACGTTCTTCGAGATCTCGGGCTGCGTGCGCCGCTACCACGCGCCATTCTGCCGTACGATCTTTCTGGGCGAGCCGCCGGACTACATCCTGCACGCAGAGGCCGCGCTGGTCGAAGGCATAGAAGCCGGACTGGAGGCCGCCCGTGCCGGCAACCGCGCCTGCGACATCGCCAATGCTCTGAACGCCTCGCTCATCAAGGCAGGCATCACGCGAGGAGCGCGGTCGGGCTATCCCATCGGTCTCAGCTACCCGCCGGACTGGGGCGAGCGCACGATCTCGATCCGTCCCGAGGACGAAACCGTTCTTGAGGCGGGGATGACCTTCCACTTCATGCCGGGGCTCTGGATGGAAAACTGGGGGCTGGAGATCACCGAATCGATTGTCATCCGCGACGGCCAGGCAGCGGAATGCCTATGCGACCGGCCCCGGAAGCTTTTCGTGAAGTGATTTCGACGCCTTCGGCGTCCGGTAGCGCCTGTGGCCGGCGAGGATCAGGTATTTGGACCAAGATGAAGGGAGAGGGTGCGCCTGCCCTTTCAGGTTTGCACTTGTTGCAGGCGATCCTTGGTCCGGGCGGGGGCGTCAGACGAGCGTTTCAGGCACAATGAGCCGTGTGCCGATCCTGATCCGTTTCGCGATGCTCAGGAGATGGTCGGGCCGGAATGCCACGCAGCCTTCGGTCGGGAAACCCTGACGGCGCCAACGGTGGAGAAAGATGGCCGAGCCGCGTCCTTTCTCGGCCCAAGGCCAGTTCCAGTCCGTCAGGAGCACGAGGTCGTAAAGGCGGTCCCCGCGGCGCAGGCGTTCGTGACTCCATGGGTAGGGGGCCCGGACCATGAGGTTGTAGTCCTCGTGGCGCGGGTCGTCGGACCAGAGGTCGCCGGGCCGGATGGGCACCGCCCAGGGGGCGGGCCTGGCGATCCGGTCGGGGCGATAAAGCAGCCCTACGATGTCATGCTTGCCGGAGGGCGTTGCGCCGTCGCCTTCGCGCTTGTCGACGCGCACACCCCCTCGCCCGATGCTGCACGGCCACAGGTTTCCAGCGAACCGGAGCCCTTGCCGGGTCAGAACGAGGTCGTTGCGGGAGTGCGCGCGCATCAGGCGGCTTCGGCCCGCGAAATGCGCTGCATCGCCTCTGCCGCAATCGCGAAGGACTTCACGCGCGCATCGTGATCGTGGATCTGGCCAGTGAAGATGACCTCGTCGGGGCGATGCTCGGCGATCAGGGCGCGCAGCTGCGCCTCCACCTGCGCGGGGTCGCCTACGGCGCTGATGCGCAGGGCTTCGTCGAGCGCCGGCATGGCGCCCTGCGGCACCACATCGGACAGGTCGTCGACGGGTGCGGGCAGCTTGCCCGGCTTTCCGGTCCGCAGGCGGTAGAAGGCCTGCTGCATGGTCGTTCTCAACCGGCGGGCTTCGCGTTCGGTTTCGGCAGCGAAGACGTTGACCGCGAGCATGGCGTAGGGTTTGTCCAAGGTTTCGGACGGCCGGAAGTAGCGGCGATAGACCTCGAACGCCTGCTCCAGTGCGGCCGGGGCAAAATGCGACGCGAAGGCGTAGGGAAGACCCAGTGCCGCGGCCACCTGTGCGCCGTAGAGGGACGACCCCAGAACCCAGAGCGGCACCTCCGTGCCTTCGCCGGGATGGGCGCGGACCGTGCGTTCTTCGACGCGCGGACCGAAGAGCGCGCGCAGTTCGGCGACCTCGTTGGGGAAATTCTCTGCCCTTTCAGGGTGCACGCCCAAGGCCTGCATCACCGCGTGATCACCGCCCGGCGCACGGCCGAGCCCCAGGTCGATGCGCCCCGGGTAAAGCGTCGCCAAAGTGCCGAAGGCTTCCGCAACCGCCAATGGCGCGTGGTTGGGCAACATGATCCCGCCCGCGCCGACGCGCATGCATTCCGTCAGGCCGGCGACATGCCCGATCAGGACCGCCGTCGCCGCCGAGGCAATCCCCGGCATGTTGTGGTGTTCGGCAAGCCAGTAGCGGTGATAGCCCATCGTCTCGGCGCGGCGGGCGAGGTCACCGGTGTTGCGCAGCGCATCGGCGGTTGAACTGCCTTCGGGCACCGGAGCGAGGTCGAGCAGGGAATAACGCATGGGGATCTCCTTCGGGACAAACCTATGCCTGCGGGCGCCCGGCGCAAGACCCGCGCCGCCCTGCCGTCGCTAGAACAGGTGGCCCGACTTCTCGGCCTTTACTGCAAGATAACGGGCGTTGAAGGGCGTTTCGCCGACTTTCAGGGGCACACGCTCGGCCACGGCAATCCCGCAGTCCGCCATCATCGCCAGCTTTGCCGGGTTGTTCGTCATCAGCCGCACGGCCCCGAATCCCAGCCGGTCGAGGATCTGCGCCCCGAGACGGAAGTCGCGTTCGTCATCTTCGAACCCGAGCCGGTGATTGGCCTCTACCGTGTCGAAACCCTGGTCCTGAAGGGCGTAAGCGCGCATCTTGTTGGCCAGCCCTATGCCCCTGCCCTCTTGCTGGAGGTAGAGCAGCACACCGGCTCCCTCGGCCCCCATCTGCATAAGCGCCGCGTTCAACTGGGGCCCGCAGTCACACTTCAGCGAGCCAAGCAGATCGCCAGTGAAGCAGGCGGAGTGGAGGCGCGCCAGGACCGGCTTGGCGCGATCCGGGCGGCCGATCTCGATGGCGTAATGCTCTTCCGAGCCGTCTTCTGGACGGTAGATATGCAGGCGGGCGTCCTCCGCCGCGCGCAGGGGCACCCGGGCTGAGACGACGTGGCGCAGGACCGGGGCTGCCTCAAGGAAGGGCGCGGCGGCATTCGCGTCGACGGACACCAGCGCCTCGACCGCGGCGAAGTCCGGCTTTACCTGCACGACGAGCGCGGCCGGAAGCAGGCGCGCGCCCTTGCAAAGGATGACGGCCAGCCTGTGCAGCCCTGCATCCCCACCACGCCGTGTCATCAGCGGGCCCTTCATCGGCTTTGACAGATCCTCGGAAGGATCGGCAACGCCTTGCACCCACGACAGGGCTGCCCCGTTCGGCACAGCGACCCGGGCAATGTCACCGTCGTAGGCCCGCGCCTTGAGCGTCTCGGCCCGGCGGCCGGTGATGGCCAGATCCACATCGCCAAGCGCCGTCATACCCGCCAACCGCCCTGCGGCAATGGTTTCCGCCGCGCCGACCAGCACGGCAGATTCGCCAGAGGTCAGCACCACCGGCACACCCATACGCAGGTCCGCGCGTGCCCGCGCCAGTGTCTCGTTCAGATCCGGCCTCATGAATCGCGCCTCCAGACCGTTGTTTCAGTGGCTGTTTCGGCAGGGGGCCGAATTTGTAACAATCCCCGGTCTCACACACGAGACCGTGAACCGACTGCCACATTCCTTGTCAGCGCCCCTGCATGGCGCCATCTGCCTGAAAAGACAACATCGAGGAGCCCGACGATGGCGCAACTCAGAAATATCCTTCTCGTCGACGATGACGAGGATCTGCGGGAAGCTCTGGCAGAGCAATTGATCATGACCGAGGACTTCGAGGTCTTCGAAGCCGACAGCGCAGCGACCGCGATGTCCCGCGCGAAGGAGCAGGTCTACGATCTGATCATTCTGGACGTGGGCCTGCCGGACACCGACGGCCGGGAACTTTGCCGCCTGATGCGCAAACAAGGCGTGAAATCCCCGATCATCATGCTGACCGGCCACGACTCGGACGCCGACACCATCCTCGGCCTCGACGCGGGCGCAAACGACTACGTCACAAAGCCGTTCAAATTCCCGGTCCTTCTCGCGCGTATCCGGGCGCAACTGCGTCAGCACGAACAGTCGGAAGATGCGATCTTTACCGTCGGCCCCTACACCTTCAAACCGGCGATGAAGGTGCTGGAGACCGAGGACAATCGCAAGATCCGCCTGACGGAGAAGGAAACCAACATCCTGAAGTTCCTATACCGTTCGACGGATGGCGTGGTGCCGCGCGACACGCTGCTGCACGAGGTCTGGGGCTACAACGCGGGCGTCACCACGCACACGCTCGAGACGCATATCTATCGTCTGCGTCAAAAGATTGAACCGGATCCGTCCAACGCGCGTTTGCTGGTTACAGAATCCGGTGGCTACCGGCTCGTATCCTGATTGATAGTCGCCCCCTTGAGGACCATGGCAATTGCGCAACACTCTGATCGCATGCAGAACATGTCGCAGTCTCAGTTGTCATGGATCAAAGTAATATCGAGCCTGCACCTTACATGCAGGTAACAGTTCCCGTCGCATATGCGGGTCATCATATGCACCTCCCTGTTGGACTTGGCCCGGGCATTCGCCCGGGTCTTTTTTTCCCGCTGGGACTGGTCAGGCGCCGGTCGCGTCCTTCCGCGCATCCAGGTAGATCCGCACCGCGTCCTGCACGTGCCGGAACCTGTCGCCGCCCAGGTGCTTGCCTCCGTACCAGCGGGTCACCACGACGATTTCTCCGGTCAGACCCTCGCGTTCCAGCATCCGCAGGATCACCATGCCTGCGCCGCTTTCGCCGTCGTCGTTCTTGATCGGGCCATCTTCGGTCAGCAGACCCCAGGAATTGTGGGTGGCCTTCGCGAACTTCTTGTTCCGTTTGAGCTGAGCCAGAAAAGCCTGCGCCGCCTCACCTGATGCGCACGGTCCACCGGATACTGCGTAGCGCGAGCCGCGATCGGAGATGATGTTCTGAAGGATCAGCATGACAGCGCGCCTACACCGGGCGGTCGTTACATCGCAAGAGGGGCCGGATCTTCCCTCGGCGAGATCGCACTGCCAATCCGCCTGTTGACAGCAACCGTTCTTTGGAAACCGTGTGAAAATCTGGCTGCCGTGAAATAGGTGGCGATAACGCTAGCAACGCCTGCACGCCTTCCGGCGTTGAACGGAGAATACACCAGTCAGGAGAGCCCATGGCCCAGGATTTCAACACCTTCATGGAAACGCGAGAGGCTGCTGCCCGGGAATACGTGCAGGGCCGTCCCGAGGCGCTGCTGGCGCTCTCTGTCGAGGAAGGCCAGTCGACGTTCTACGATCCGATGGGCGGCGTGACAGCAGGGGCCGTCGCGGTGAACAACACCAACGAAGCCGCAGCGGAGCGTTTCGCGCCGGGCGGAACGACGCACTTCGAGATCCTCGATCAGGGCGCGGCGGGCGGCATCGGGTTCTGGACCGGCTTCCAGCACGCCGAGGTCTGCCTCGCCGACGAGGACGGCAAGACGCCCATGACATTGCGCGTGACCGAGATTTTCCGCGAAACCGAAAGCGGGTGGAAGCTGATCCACCGTCATGCCAGCCGCGCCCGGTAGGCTCGCCGCAAACGAAAACGGGCGGCCCGAAGTCCGGACCGCCCGCATTATCGTAGGGTGGGGCTGTGCGCCACCCGGCCCGAAGGTCAGTCAGCCTGCTCGGCTTCCTTTTCCTTCGCCATCTCTTCGCCGGTCTCCTGGTCGACCATCTTCATGGCAAGGCGCACCTTGCCACGGTCGTCGAAGCCCAGAAGCTTCACGTAGACTTCCTGGCCTTCCTTCAGAACATCCGACGGGTGGTTCAGGCGGCGGTTCTCGATCTGGCTGACGTGCACAAGGCCGTCACGCTTGCCGAAGAAGTTCACGAAGGCGCCGAAGTCGACGATCTTCACGACCTTGCCCTTGTAGACATGGCCTTCCTCCGGCTCTGCGACGATCGCGTAGATCATGTCATAGGCCTTCTGGATGGCTTCCCCGTTCGGCGAGGCGATCTTGATCACGCCGTCGTCGTTGATGTCCACCTTCGCGCCGGACACTTCCACGATCTCACGGATGACCTTGCCGCCGGACCCGATCACTTCACGGATCTTGTCGGTCGGGATGTTCATCGTCTCGATGCGCGGCGCATGTTCAGAGAACGAGCCCGCCTCGGAGATGGCTTTCGACATCTCGCCGAGGATGTGCATCCGGCCTTCCTTGGCCTGGGACAGCGCGGTCTTCATGATCTCAGGGGTGATGCCCGCGACCTTGATGTCCATCTGCAGCGACGTGATGCCGTTCTCGGTGCCTGCGACCTTGAAGTCCATGTCGCCAAGGTGATCCTCGTCGCCGAGGATGTCGGTCAGGATCCCGTAGGAGCCGTCCTCTTCAAGCACCAGCCCCATGGCCACACCGGCCACGGCCGACTTCAGCGGAACGCCCGCGTCCATCATGGACAGCGAACCGCCGCAGACGGACGCCATCGAGGACGAACCGTTGGACTCGGTGATCTCGGAGACCAAGCGGATTGTGTAGGGGAAGTCCGTTGCCGCGGGCAGGACTGCCTGCAGGGCGCGCCATGCCAGCTTGCCGTGGCCGATCTCGCGACGGCCGGGGGAGCCGACGCGGCCCACTTCGCCGACCGAGTACGGCGGGAAGTTGTAGTGCAGCAGGAAGTTGGACTTGTAAGTGCCCTGCAGCGCGTCGATCATTTGCTCGTCGTCGCCGGTGCCCAGCGTGGTCACGACCAGCGCCTGCGTCTCGCCACGTGTGAACAGGGCCGAACCGTGGGTCCGCGGCAGGATGCCGGTTTCCGAAACGATGGACCGGACCTGGTCCAGTGCGCGGCCGTCGATGCGGCGCTTGTTGACGACCACGTCGGAACGCAGAACCTGGGACTCAAGCTTCTTCAGCGCGGAGCCGAGGTTGGCGTCGGCCAGTTGCTCTTCGCTGAGCCCTGCCTTGATCTCGTCCTTGACGGCGGCAACAGCGGCAACGCGCTCCTGCTTGTCAGAGATCGCATAGGCGACCTTCATCTTCTCTTCGCCCGCCGCCTTCACGACGCCGAACAGTTCCGAGTAATCCGGCGGGGTGAACTCGAACGGCTCTTTCGCCGCATCTTCGGCCAGGTCGATGATCAGGTCGATGACCGGCTGGATCTGTTCGTGCGCGAACATCACGGCGCCCAGCATCTCGTCCTCGGTCAGCTCATAAGCCTCGGACTCCACCATCATGACGGCGTCCTTGGTGCCCGCAACCACGAGGTCCAGACGTTGATCCGGGTTGTCCCGCAGCAGGTGCATGTCGTCGACGGTCGGGTTCAGCACGTAGGATCCGTCCTCGTAGCCGACGCGTGCACCGGCGATCGGGCCCATGAAGGGCGCGCCAGAGATCGTCAGGGCGGCAGAGGCCGCGATCATCGCCACGATGTCGGGATCGTTGACGAGGTCATGGCTCAGCACGGTGCACATCACCAGCACTTCGTTCTTGAAGCCGGGGACGAACAGCGGGCGGATCGGACGGTCGATCAGGCGCGCGGTCAGCGTTTCCTTCTCGGTCGGACGCGCCTCGCGCTTGAAGAAGCCGCCCGGGATCTTGCCGGCGGCGTAGTATTTTTCCTGGTAATGGACGGTCAGCGGGAAGAAGTCCTGCCCTTCCTTCTGCGTCTTTGCAAAGGTCACGTTGGCCATGACCGAGGTCTCGCCCAGAGTGGCGATCACGGTGCCGTCTGCCTGGCGCGCAACCTTGCCGGTTTCCAGTGTCAGCGTCTCTTCGCCCCACTGGAGTGTTTTCTTCACTTCTTTGAACATCGTCGTATCCTGTCTGGAGGCACTCCCGAGCCCTCTCGGGTCCTCCGTTTGCATGGCGGCCCCATTGCCGCCGACCCCTCTCATCGTTTCATGCGCCGGGGTCAGTGCGTCACGTCTCAGATGAAGGGGCCATACAGGAAAAGCGGTGTCATGGAAACCCGCTTTGAGCACGGCAAAACCGACTGTGAATACGGGTTGAACGGGCGTTGCCGGGACCGCGCCGGGCACGGCGACCGACACCGGTTCGGCCGATGCTGCGCCACGGTTGCGCGCCGTTCGGGGACACGCCATTGACAGCGCCCGCAAGGCTCGCAACCCTTGGCCACCCCAAGGTCGGAGCCACCATGTTCACGAAGTCAGCCCTCGCCTACGAAGCCCTGCCCCTGCCCACACGCGACGCGCTCTCCGACGCGCAGATGCGCCATGCGGCGGACCTGTTCCTTGCCGCCATGCAGACCCGGCACACGGTGCGTGACTTCTCGCCCCGCGCGGTGCCGCGAGAGCTGATCGAGACCTGCATCCGCACAGCCGGCTCCGCCCCCTCTGGCGCCAACCACCAGCCTTGGCACTTCGTCGCCGTGGCGAATCCGGACCTCAAACGCCGCATCCGCGCCGCCGCCGAAGAAGAAGAGGCCCGCTTCTACGACGGAGCCGCCGGCGACGAGTGGCTTTCCGCGCTCGAACCGATTGGCACCGGCCCGTCCAAGCCGCACCTGGAAGATGCCCCATGGCTAATCGTTGTCTTCGCCCAACGGTACGGGCTGTTCGACGACGGCACGCGCTACAAGAACTACTACGTCCCCGAAAGCACCGGCATCGCAGCGGGGTTTCTGATCGCGGCGCTGCACCAGGCCGGGCTTGCCTGCCTGCCGCACACGCCGAATCCCATGAAATTCCTCACAGAAGTTCTGGGCCGGCCCGAAAGCGAAAAACCGATCATGATCCTCGCCTGTGGTCATCCCGCCGCCGACGCGACGATCCCCCGCGCCGCCACGATCAAGAAGCCGCTCTCCGAGATCCTCACCATCGCCGAGTGATCCACGCTCCGGATGTCACCCGGGTCACGGCTGTCCAACAAAGTGACCAGGCTGACGGTTTTGCATCTGCGTCCGGCTCAGGGCGTGTTATGGACGGCAAAAAACCAGTCATTTCCGGACAGTGCCAATGAACATTCTCCAGATCGCATCGCTTCTGATCGTCCTCTCCGCCCTCTTCGGCACGATCAACTACTTCATTCTGAAGCTGCCCTCCGCCATCGGCATCCTCGTCGTGGCGCTGCTTACCTCCATCGGTGCCCTCCTGCTGGACAGGGTCGTGCCAAGCCTCACGCTGGCGGACGACTTGAGGACCATAGTCACAGACATCGACTTTTCCGATGCCCTGCTCGAAGGCATGCTGGGCCTGCTGCTCTTTGCCGGTGCGCTGCACGTCAAACTGTCAGATCTGAAGGACGTCTGGCCGACCGTGCTGCTGATGGCCACCGCAGGCGTCGCCCTGTCGACCGGTGTCATCGGTCTTGGCTTTCATTGGCTGACCGGCGCGCCGATCCTTGTGGCCCTGGTCTTCGGGGCGCTGATCTCGCCCACCGATCCGGTCGCGGTCATGGGCGTCCTGAAGGAGGCCAACCTGCCCAAGTCCCTTGAAACGCAGGTCGCGGGCGAGAGCCTGTTCAACGACGGTGTGGGATACGTGGTCTACCTCGTGCTGATCGGGCTCGCTTTCCCGGCAGCCGCAGCGCACGGGGCGCATGGCAGCGGCGAAGCCTCCCCCGCACTCGAAGCGCTGCGGCTCTTTGCGCAAGAGGCCCTCGGCGGGGCGGCGCTTGGCCTCGTGCTGGGCTGGCTGACCTTCCGGGTGATGCGTCACATCGACGACTACTCCCTTGAGGTCCTCATGACGCTCGCGCTTGCCTTCGGCGGCTACGAGCTTGCCATTGCGTTGCATGTTTCCGCCCCCATCGCAGCGGTCTGTGCCGGGCTGCTGATCGGCGATATCGGGGCCAAGCACGGCATGTCGGAGACGACCCGCGAATACGTCGAGAAGTTCTGGGTGCTCGTCGACGAGATCCTGAACGCGGTGCTCTTCATGCTGATCGGCGTGGAAATCTTTGCCGTGCAACTCGACATGGACGCGCTCGTCACCGGAGTGTTCTGTATCGCGTTGGCCTTGCTGGGGCGGTCGGTTGCCGTCGTTGTGCCGGTCCTGATGCTGAAACCCTTCCAGACCTTCGCTCGGGGTGTCATCCCGATCATGACCTGGGGCGGGCTGAAAGGCGGCATTTCCGTCGCCCTCGCCCTGTCTCTGCCCGAGAGTGAATGGAAATCGCTGATCCTGACCGCCACCTACGTGATCGTCGTCTTCTCGATCATCGTGCAGGGTCTGACAATCGGCAGGCTCGCCAACCGCGTCGGACGGGAACCCGACCTGGTGTGAGGCGGTCCTTCCCTGCCATAAACTGGCAGGGGGTTGGGTTAGCTAGCGGTACACACTGCAACAAGGACCAAGCCATGCTAACGCTCTACCATTCTCCGATGTCCCGATCCTCGCGCATCGTCACGTTGATCGAGGAACTCGGCGCCGAGGACGCCGTCGCCGTGCGCACGGTCAACATCACCCGTGCGGATGGGTCTGGCGGCCCCGACGCCGGCAATCCGCACCCGGAAAAGAAGGTCCCCGCACTGGATCACGACGGGACAGTCATCGTCGAGAGTATCGCGATCGCCCAGCATCTGTGCGAGCTTTTCCCGGACGCCGGCATGTTGCCGCCCTCCGGTACGCCCGACCGTGCCAAGTGCTTGGAATGGCTGGCCTGGTACGCAGGAGTGGTGGAGCCTGTGGTGGTGGCCAAGTTCCTCAACATCGAAAATCCGGGCTTTCGATCCAACTTCCGCGGCTGGCAAGAGGTGGTCGACCGCCTTTCAAGCGCATTGAAGGCACGGGAATACCTCGTTGGCGACAGCTTCTCCGTCGCCGATCTCATCGTGAGTTCGTTGTTCCGGTGGATGCCCGACCTCGTGCCGGACGATGCAGGTATTCGCGGTTGGGTCGAACGGTGCAATGCCCGCCCCGCGTCGCAAAACACAATGGCGCGCGACTCGGCGCTTGCCACCGTGGAGTAAGCATCGACAAACGAAAAACGCCCGCTCCTGTCGGAGCGGGCGCCTGTCCCTCGGAAAAATCCGAATGTCTTAGCGGCGGATGCCAAGGCTCTTGATGAGGTTCGTGTAACGTGCCTCTTCCTTGGCCTTCAGGTAATCCAGCAGCTTACGGCGCTGTGCGACGAGCTTCAGCAGACCACGACGGGAGTGGTTGTCCTTCTTGTGGGTCTTGAAGTGCTCGGTCAGGGTGGTGATACGGGAGGTCAGGATCGCGATCTGGACTTCCGGGGAACCGGTGTCGCCCTCTTTCGTCGCGTATTCCTTCATCAGACGGTTTTTTTCTTCTGCAGTGATCGACATCGGGGTCTCCTTTCGGATTAAGGGTCATGGCGCAAGCCGGGATGTCGTCCAGCAGGGCCCGTGGAGAAATCCGCCCGGCTGACCCGAACGGATGCGTGCGCATACGCGATTCCATCTGGTTTGGAAAGACCGTTTGTGCCGCGGTGCCCTGACACACTTTGCATCCGCCTGCTCCCGGCGATCACTTAGGAAGCGCAGCTCGTTTATCCATCAATTGAACGGAACCGGAAACACCTGGAACCGAAGTGTCGGGCACCAGATGCTCCGTCCTGGCGCCAACGGGTGCGAACCATATGTGGTTCTTCACGGGTATGTCCCCGGTCAAAGCCAGGCCCTATCCACAACACCTGCGGCACATCCGCCCCGGCTGATCGCATCAGTCTGGTGCTGGGCCCCACCTTACCCCACCAATGCGTCGGCCATGCTCTCGCCCACAAGCACCAGCCCATCCAAGGTCGGCGCGTCGTTGGTCGGCAGGGTTGTCAGCACCTGCCCATTCAGGACAATCTCAGTGACTTCGGAGTTATCGGCAGACACACGGATTTCCAATTCCGGTTCAGGTGTTCCGGGACCGTCGTCGAACACGATCACCAGTTGATCCTCGACCGCGTCGAAATCGACAAGCTCCGACGCCTGTCTGGTCATCCAGTCGCCCAGTATCAGCGAATCCGCACCCTCGCCGCCATGCACGAGGTCGCCGGAGCCCACGATGATCGTGTCCGCCCCATCCCCGCCGTTCAGAAAGTCGCCCGCATCCAGGTCCGTGCCTTCGGCATCGCGCGTGACACCGACAAGGACGTCGTCGCCCCAGCCGCCGAACAGCGTATCGATGCCGCGCCCGCCGCGCAAAAGATCGGCACCTTCGCGGCCATGCAGGGCGTCGTTGCCGGTGCCGCCGTCCAGCACGTCCTCCCCCAATCCGCCCTGCAACACGTCATCGCCGCCGTTCCCGGCGAGGCTGTCGTTGCCGTCGTGTCCGTACAGGACATCTGCACCGCCATCCCCCTGCAGGACGTCGTCTCCGCCATCGCCGTGGAGCGTATCGTCCCCTTCCCCGCCCAGGAGGGTGTCGGCGTCGTCGCCACCACGCAGGTCGTCTGATCCCGCCTTCCCGTCGATGACGTCGTTGCCGCCGCCTCCGTTCAGAAGATCCGTGGCGTCGGTGCCGCTGAGCGTGTCGCTGTCGTCCGTCCCAGCGGCGTTCAAGCCAGCACCGCCTTCGCCGGCCCCGTCGCCGGCGGCTGTGACATTCGGCGCCGGCAAGACCGAAGACGTATCCGCCTGGCTCTTGGAGAACAGCCCGGACAGTCCCATCAAGTCGAACAGACTTTGCAGTTCGGACGCATCAGGTCCGCCGACCTCCGGATCTTCGTCATGGATGTCCGCCGGGTCGGCAGACGGTCCAGGCCATGCGATCACCTCTCCCCCGCACGAGGTCCCGGTCGTGTCCGCCAAGTCGGTGATCATGCTGCCGTCCGAACCGGCATCCTCTTCGTTGGAGGTGTCGTCCGGGCCCATACCATTGTCGGCCAGATCTTCCTCCACGTCGGCAGTGCCGGCGATCACGATAGATCCCACGGCCATCATGCCCAACAATCCGACGAGAAAAAACATGGTACGCTGTCCCGATGCAAAGCTTGCGGATGATCACAGGTCACCCGAGTCCCGACAACGAAATTCCCCGAAACAGGTTAAGGAAGCGTCGCGCGCTTCCGGAGAATTCCCGTTACCCTCCTGCGGGGGCGTAGCGCGCGTCGACCGGCCACGGGGCGGGCTGACGCGCGTAGGGCACGTAGAGCGGATGGCGCGGATGGCCTTCGCGGGTCAGCCCCAAGTGCCGGACATCACCGGTCAGTCCACGCGCCACCCCGGGACCCTGATCCATCAGCGCACCGTGGACGCCCCATGCGGCCAGCGTCATCTTGGCCCCGTCACACCAGTCGTCCAGCAGCGCCGCGTTCTCCGGCCCCACGGGATCGGTGGCTTTGCGCAGGTCCTGCGGGCGGGTCGCACGCCATGCAAAGAGATTGGCGATACGCATTCCAGCGAACCCAAGCTGAACGGCCCGCCGCTGGCAACGTTCGATGGTCGGATCGTTGGCCAGCTCTGTCGCAGTCGAGGGGTTCAGCATGACGTACAGAAGTTCGGGTCCCTCCCCCCAGACCCGCCGCAGCCCGTAGCGCCACGCTTCGCAAGGCGAATAGTACGCCCAGCTCCGAATTCCATCCGCTTCCGCCATCCGTTCAATCATCGCCACGCCTTGTGCCGCTTGGCGCGCCCCGGCACAAGATCGGGGGTGACGCCGGCTGGCAACGCTTGACAGTGCGCGGCGTGCACAGCACCTTCCCCGCGCGACAAAATGTAGGGCGGGGCTGTGCGCCGCCTCCCCCGGAGATATTAATGAACATCCAGATGATAGAGGCCGCCGCAACGCGTCTAGACGGCGTCGTGCGCCGCACGCCGCTCCTGTCTTCCCCGGCGCTCGACGCGCTGGCCGGGCGGGCGGTCTACGTGAAACCGGAGTGCCTGCAAAAGACCGGCAGTTTCAAGTTCCGCGGCGGCTACGCGGCGCTCAGCGCTCTCTCTCCCGAATTGCGCGCCCGGGGCGTGATCGCCTTTTCCTCCGGCAATCACGCGCAGGGCGTGGCCTATGCGGCCCGCCTGCTCGACACCGCCGCAGTGATCCTCATGCCCGCCGATGCCCCTTCGGCGAAGATCGAGGGCACGCGGTCCTACGGTGCGGAGGTCATCCTCTACGATCGAGCCGGCGGCGCCTCCCGCGAGGCGATCGGGGCAGAAATCGCCGAGACGCGCGGACTGACCCTGATCCGCCCCTATGACGAGCCCGAGGTGATTGCCGGACAGGGAACCTGTGGGCTGGAAATCGCAGCACAGGCGGCGGACCTCGGCATTTCAAAGGCAGAGGTGCTGACCTGTTGCGGCGGCGGCGGGCTGACGGCCGGGATCGCTCTGGCGCTGGAGGCCCGCGCGCCGGAGTTCCGCGTGCGTCCCGCCGAGCCAGAGGGCTACGACGACACGGCTCGGTCGCTTCGCTCAGGTATGCGCGAGCGCAACAAGGTCGAGGCAGGCGGTCTCTGCGATGCCATCCTGACGCCCCAACCTGGTGAAATCACCTTCCCAATCGTAAGCCGCTTGTGCGGGCCGGGTGTGGTCGTGTCCGACGAAGAGGCGCTGCGCGCCATGGCCATGGCCTTCCGTCAACTGCGCATCGTGGCGGAACCCGGTGGCGCCGTGGCGCTCGCGGCAGCCCTCTTTCACGGCGACGAGCTTGAGTCGGACAACGTGATCTGCACCGTGTCAGGCGGCAATGCCGATACCGGCGTCTTCGCCCGCGCGCTCAACTACGCCTGACACGGCCGGTCGCTGTCTTCAAGGGTCGAGACGACGCGCCTCGTCCACCAGCATGACCGGGATGCCATCGCGGATCGGATAGGCGAGACCGGCGGGTTCGCTCACCAGCTCCTGCCGGTCGGCATCGTAGCTCAGGACCGACTGGGACACCGGACAGACCAGCGCCTCCAGCATCCTGCGGTCGAAGCTCACCGCCTCGGCCATCCCTTGCCCAGGATCCTGCGTTTTAGCATTCATTGCAGCACATCCTCTTCGCCGCCCCGCAGGGCATATTCGATCAGCGTCACCAGCGTTTCGCGGCGGGTCGTCAGAGACGGCGCCTCAAGGAGCGCCTGCTTGTCCTCTGGCCCGAAATCCAGAAGCATCGACAACGAGTTGACCAGCAGCTCGTCTTCCGCCTCTTGCAGGGTCTGCCAGTCCACCGACAGGTCCCGTGCGGAAAAATACCGGTCCAGCAGATCGAGGAACGAGTCCCGATCCAGGCAACGGTCCGCTTCCGGGCCTGCCTTGTCCCGGTCGAAGCCTTCCCAGCTCACACGACACCGCCGATAGGGATGGAAACCCTCCAGCTCTTCCTTCACCCGGAACCGTGAGACTCCGGACAAGGTAATCATGTAACGCCCGTCCTCTGTTTCCGAGAACTGCGTCACGCGGCCAGCGCAACCGATCTTGTTCAGCCCGCCCTCTCGCCCCGGCGTGGCAAGCGGCTGCACCATGCCGATCAGGCGTGTGTCCGTCTTCAGGCTGTCGTCCAGCATATGAAGATAACGCGGCTCGAAGATGTGAAGCGGCAGCCTTGCACGGGGCAGCAGAAGTGCCCCGGGAAGCGGAAAGACTGCAATGATGTCCGGGAGATCGCCAATGCGTGTCATACCCGGCTACCTAGACCGCATGCCCGGTCAGGCAAATATCATCGAGCTCAATTTGCGGCGTCCGTTGAGCACCACGGGATCGTTGGGCTTCAGCGCCTCGAAGATGGTGAAGAGCTGGGCCTTGGCCGCGCCGTCGTTCCACTCCCGGTCCCGCCGGAACACCTCCAGCAACTCCGTCACGGCACCTTCCGAATCCCCATGCGCGTATTTCGCCTTCGCAAGGTCGAAGCGCGCCTGAAGGTTGTCGGGTTCCGCTTCCACCTGCGCGGTCAGTTCGGCAACCGGGCCGGCCTGCGCGGCCTGCTTTGCCAGTTCGATCTGCGCATGTGCGGCTTCAAGCTCAGGAGCCTTGGAAATCTCCACCGGAGCGCCGTTCAGGACCGCCTCTGCCGTATCGAGATCGCCCGTGGCGATATGCGCGCGGACCATCCCGCCGTAGGCCTTGGCGTTCACCGGGTCCTCTTCGAGAACGGCGGCGAACACTTCGACCGCATCTGCGGCAGCGCCCTGCTCCAGCATTTCCTCGGCGGCGGCAAGCGCGTCATCCAGACCGCCGCCCGCGTCACCACCGGCCGCCTGCACCACACGATCGACAAAGGCCTTCAGTTCCGACTCCGGCAACGCGCCCTGAAAGCCGTCCACCGGCTGTCCCTGCCAGAAGGCATAGACCGTGGGGATCGACTGGATTCGCAGCTGACCGGCAATCGCCTGAGCCTGATCGACGTTGACCTTCACCATCTTCACCGCGCCCTTGGCGGCGGTCACGACTTTCTCGAGCGCAGGCCCGAGTTGCTTGCAAGGGCCACACCACGGCGCCCAGAAATCGACGATGATCGGCGTCTTCATGGAGGCGTCAACGACCTCTGCCATGAAGTCCGCCTCGGTGATGTCCTTGACCAGATCGCCCGCCGTTTGGCCTTGCGGCTGCAGATTCAGCTCCATCGTCTCTCCCCTCCGGGTTCGAATGCGTCAGACAGCTAGATGGCTCACGCAGGGACATGTTGCAAGGGTGCGGCGCGCCGCAGGTGTCCGGGCGTGCCTTATCCCTTTGTTAATAACACCTGAGTAACCATGATCGCAGACGGCGTAGTCAGAGGAGGGCATCCCGTGTCATCGGATATTCCGGTCATGCTGATCGGCCTTGCAATCGCCTTTTCCGCTATCGCCGTGGTCACCCCGTTCAGGCCGTTCAACGGACGCCTCACCGCATTCGTGTCGCTTGTGGTGTCCCTGATCGTCTTCGCGACCCTCGCGCCACGCATGGGTTTCGAAGAAGAGGACGTCGTTTCACGCAGTCTACTCCGGCCAATGGCCCTGCCCGATGGCGCGGCAGCCCCGCAGGCCCCCTGAGACAAGCCGTGGTCTGTGCGTCGGGTATACCGACCTCGCCACACCGCGGGCCGCGCCCTCGCAACCGTTTCACGACAGCGCCAGACGGACGATCGTGGCACACGCGCCCGGACCGTCCGGCCAAGCGTAGGGTGGGGTTACACCCCACCTCCTTTCAAAGATCGAAGGTCGCGAACACCGGGGCGTGGTCGGAGGGCTGTTCCCAACCTCGGGCGGCGCGCAGGATACGGCTCGAATGGCCTGCGTCCGCGATGTCGGGCGTGGCCCAGATGTGGTCCAGCCGCCGCCCCTTGTCCGCCGCGTCCCAGTCCTTCGCGCGGTAGGACCACCACGAAAAGAGCCGGCCGTCGGGGATGTCCTTTCGCGTGATGTCCACCCAGCCGCCCGCATCCTGCGCGGCCCCCAGGTGTTCCACTTCGATAGGGGTGTGCGACACAATCTTGAGCAGTTTCTTGTGGTCCCAAACATCGTCCTCGCGCGGGGCGATATTCAGGTCGCCCACGAGGATCGCCCTTTCCGGTCGCTCCGTGTGGAACCAGTCGCGCATCTCCGTCAGGTAATCCAGCTTCTGCCCGAACTTGATGTTCTTCTCGCGGTCCGGCTCGTCACCGCCCGCCGGGACATAGAAGTTGTGGATCGTTACGCCGTTTTCCAGCCGCGCCGCCACGTGGCGTGCATGTCCGAGGGCCGCAAAGTCCTTGTCGCCCACGTCCTCCAACGGGAGCCGCGACAGTATGGCCACGCCGTTGTAGCCCTTCTGCCCGCGCCCGACCATGTATCGGTAGCCCAGCTCCGCAAAGACCTCGTGGGGGATCTTCTCCACCGGGGACTTGCACTCCTGCAGGCACAGCACGTCCGGCGCCTCTTCCTGCATCAGTTTCGACACCAGCGCCTTCCGCAAGCGCACAGAGTTGATGTTCCAGGTTGCAAGGGTAAAGCTCATCGGGCGGTCCTCGTCTGCTGCCCGGGCGGTATCGCAAGCCACCGCGCGGTGCGCAACCTCCCGCGGGTCCGGCGCTCAGATGATTTCGTCCTCGTCGAACAGCGCGGGCGCGTCGAGGTGTCCATCGAAACCGCCGTCGGCCGCCGCCTCGGCCTGTTTGCGGAGCGCGGGCTGGGCGATATGGAACAGCGCGTCGCCTTCGTTGACGACCGGCAGGTTCGTCCGCCCTATGACGATGCCCGCCGTGTCCGTCCGGACCTCGGCCTCCTGCTCGCCGAATGGGTCGGTCACGATTCCCAGAACGGTCCCCTTGTCGACGTATTCGCCGTTGCCCTTCAGGGTCCGCAACAGGCCCCCGGACGGCGCCCTGACCCACGCGGAGCGCTCGCAGAAGACCGACAGCCCCCGTGCCTTCGGCACGCCACGACCCGGGATCATGTCGAGCTTTTCCATCACCCGCAGGATACCCGCGACACCGGCCCGCGCGGCGAATTCGTCGAACCGCAGCCCCTCGCCCGCCTCGTACAGCAGCACGTCCACGCCCGCCGCCCCCGCTTCCAGCCGAAGCGATCCGTCCCGCACCTTGGAGATCATCGTCACCGGCGCGGCAAAGGCATCGCCCAGTTCCCGCAGACGCGCGCTGCCCGGTGTCAGACGGATCTGCGGAAAATTCTCGCGCCCCACGGCGGCAGAGTGCAGATCGATGCCCACGTCGCAGCGCCGCACGACCTGGGTCATGAACAACTCTGCCAGCCGCGCCGCGAGCGACCCTTCGCTGTGCCCCGGAAAGACCCGGTTCAGGTCACGCCGGTCCGGCAGGTAGCGCGACTGGTTGAGAAACCCGAAGGAGTTCACGATCGGCACGGCGATCAGCGTGCCCGACAGGCGCCCCACCGGCCCGGCCCGCAACAGGCGGCGCACGATTTCCACTCCGATGACCTCGTCGCCGTGCACCGCTGCCGACACGAAGATCACCGGTCCGGGTTTGCGGCCATGTATCACATGCGCAGACAGCGTGACCGGCGTGTGATCCGACAGAACGGAGACCGGAAGGTCCACGGTCCGGCGCTCGCCCGGTCTCACGATTTCGTTGCCCAACTGGAACGGTTCACGCATGTCTTGCCCCTTTCCCCTTCATAGGGAACGGATTTCGGGGAAACTTCAAGCCGGGCCGCCATGCGCACAGGCGCCGAACGCGACCATGAAAGCCATTTGTCAATAAACCTTGCGAGCCCGTCCGCCGCGCTTTGGCACGTGGTCCACCCGCGCCCCCGGTGCAAGAGCACGTCCAGCCGTCACGCATAACCGCTCATCCGAAACGGCCGAGCGCCCAAGAGGCGAACGAAAACGCCCCCGCAAATGTCTGCGGAGGCGTCGATTCATCTTGCCTACGGGCCCTGTCGCTGGCCGGGGGCTTTCCGGCTCAGTCCGGGTTTTTCGCGAAGCGCAGGTAAGGCAGCTTGATGTCCAGCTCGCCGTATTTCGCCGCAGCCGCCTCGTTGTCCAGCGACAGGGCCACGATCACGTCCTGACCGGTCTCCCAGTTGGCCGGCGTCGCGAGAGGCTGGTTGTACGTGCGCTGCAGCCCGTCCAGAGCGCGCAGCACCTCGGCAAAGTTGCGCCCCACCGACATCGGGTAGGTCATCATCAGCTGCACCTTCTTGTTCGGCGCGATGATGAAGACCGAGCGCACGGTGGCGCTGTCCGCTGGGGTGCGGCCATCCGGCAGGTAGGCGTCGGCGGGCAGCATGTCGAGCGCTTTCGCAACCTCGAGCCCGTCATCCGCGATGATCGGGAAACCGGCGGTCGCGCCTGCGGTCTTCTCGATGTCGCCTTTCCACTTCTTGTGCTCCTCGACGCCGTCGACGGAGATCCCCATCACCTTGGTCCCGCGCTTGGCCCATTCGTCCGCCAGTTGTGCAACGGCGCCGAATTCGGTCGTGCAGACCGGAGTGAAATCCTTGGGGTGCGAGAACAGGATCGCCCAGCTGTCGCCGATCCAGTCATGCAGGTCGTACTCACCCAAATCGGTGGCGACGTGGAGGTTCGGAATCTCGTCGTTGATGCGCAATGCCATGGCAGGGGTCCTTTCTGTCCGACTGTCTCGGGTTCAGGGTTGCGGGACTTAGATACGTTCCAGACTGCCCTTGTAAACCCCTCCCTTGCACCCACCTCTCCTCGGTGCAAGAGTAATGCCATTATCCGACCGTACGGTCGGGAAAACACCGGACTGGGAGGGTCACTCAGATGATCGAACGTCGTCAATTCTACATAAACGGTGCTTGGGTCGACCCGCTGGACGGTCGCGACCACGAAGTGATCGACCCCTCGACCGAGGACCCCTGCGCGGTGATCTCGCTTGGCGGTCAGGCCGACACGGATGCCGCCGTCGCCGCCGCGAAGGCCGCGCTTCCGGGTTGGATGGCCACGCCGCCCGAGGACCGCATCGCCGCGCTCGAACGTGTCTACGCCGCCTACAAGGAGCGCACCGAGGACCTCGCAAAGGCCATTTCGATGGAGATGGGCGCCCCGCTCGACCTCGCACGGTCGGCACAGATCGGCGCCGGCCTCAACCACCTGAAGAACTTCATCAACGCTGCAAAGGCGTTCGAGTGGGAAAAGCCGCTGAACCCGGATCATCCCGACACCCGCATCTTGCACGAGGCGGTCGGCGTCTGCGCGCTGATCACCCCGTGGAACTGGCCGATGAACCAGATCACGCTGAAGGTCGGCGCGGCGCTGGTGGCTGGCAACACGATGGTCCTGAAGCCATCGGAGGAAAGCCCGATCGATGCCATGGTCTTCGCCGAAATCATGGATGCGGCCGCCCTGCCGCCGGGCGTCTTCAACCTCGTGAACGGCGATGGCGCGGGCGTTGGTTCGCAACTGTCGTCCCATGCGGATGTCGACATGGTCAGCTTCACCGGCTCCACCCGTGCGGGCATCCTGATCTCCAAGGCCGCCGCCGATTCGCTGAAGCGTGTGCACCTTGAACTGGGGGGCAAGGGCGCCAACCTCGTCTTTGCCGACGCGGATGAAAAGGCTGTGAAGCGTGGCGTGCTGCACATGATGAACAACTCCGGTCAGTCCTGCAACGCGCCCTCGCGGATGCTGGTGGAAGCATCGCGCTACGACGCCGCCGTCGAGGAAGCCGCCGCCACCGCCGCCAAGGTGACGGTCGGTCCCGCCTCCGAAGAAGGCCGCCACATCGGACCCGTGGTCAACAAGACCCAGTGGGAGAAGATCCAGGATCTGATCCAGAAGGGCATCGACGAAGGCGCGCGGCTGGTAACCGGTGGCACCGGGCGTCCCGACGGCTTGAACAAGGGCTTCTACGTGCGCCCGACCGTGTTTGCCGACGTGACAAACGACATGACCATCGCGCGCGAGGAGATCTTCGGCCCGGTGCTTTCGATCATGAAGTTCGACACCGAGGAAGAGGCCGTCCGGATTGCCAACGACACCCCCTACGGCCTGACCAACTACGTGCAGTCCGAGAACACCGAACGCCGCCACCGCCTGTCGCGGCAGTTGCGCTCCGGCATGGTGGAAACGAACGGCAAGTCCCGCGGCCCGGGCGCGCCGTTCGGCGGAATGAAAGCCTCCGGCAATGGCCGCGAAGGCGGAAGCTGGGGCATCCACGACTTCGTCGAGGTGAAGGCCGTTTCCGGCTGGGCCGCGGAATAACCGGCGCACACTGCACTGAATGACCGAAGGGGCCCGGAAGGGCCCTTTTGCTTGTCCGACATGCGCCGCGCGCCGCCTAGAACGGCGCGGGCTGGCGGAAGCTCATGCCCCGGCCGCTTTCCGGATGGCTCAACCGCAATTCTTCCGCATGCAGCATCATGCGCGGATACTGCGCCGCCGTCTCCGGAGCATACAATTCGTCGCCCAGGATCGGATGCCCGAGCGCCAGCATGTGCACGCGAAGCTGATGGCTGCGTCCGGTGTGCGGGAAAAGACGCACCCGGCTTTCCGCGTCCGACGCCTTCATCACCTTCCAGCCGGTCAGCGCAGGCTTCCCGTTATCGTGACAGACCATCTGGCGCGGACGGTTCGGCCAGTCGACGATCAGCGGAAGGTCTACCTCGCCGCTTTTTGGCGCGAGCCTCCCGGCCACGCGCGCCACATAAGTCTTCTTTGTCTTCCGGGCCTCGAATTGCGCGCCCAGATGCCGCTGTGCGTGGGCCGTCAGGCCGAACACCATCACGCCGGATGTGTCGCGGTCCAGCCTGTGCACCAGCCGCACCGTTGGGAAGGCCGCCTCGAGCCGGCTCAGCAGACAATCCGCGAGCGCCGCGCCCTTTCCCGGCACCGAGAGCAGTCCCGCCGGTTTGTCTACCACCAGCAGATCGCTGTCTTCATGCAGCACCACGATGTCGCCGGAAGGCGGAGAATACTCGCTCATGCCGCAGCCTCTGCCAGAATGCCCCTGCCTCGGCAAGGGGCACACACCCTGCCCTCACAGCGCCCGCCGGAATGACAGGCACGCAACCGCCTCCTTCATCTTGGCAAAAATACCTACTGCGCGCTCAGGTCCAAAACCGAGGCCGGGCCCCTGTACCCGCAGACAACCAAAGGATGCCAAGGCCATCCAAGCCCTCTGCATGAAGACCCCGCCAAGGCATTGAACGGGCGCGCCGGAAGGCGTTTGTCTCAGGCCCGGGTCCGCGCGCCCTTCGGATCGTACATCGGCTTCAGCGAGGCGCGCGCCGCCACCCGGACACCCGCCACGTCGATCTCGAAAGCGGACGACAGCAGCGCATCGGCGCTTTCACCGGTGCAGGGCACATAGCCCAAACCGATCGCGCCCCCCAAGGCATGGCCATAGGCGCCGGAGGACAGATGTCCGACGATCTCCCCATCCCTGAGGATCGGTTCGTTGTGATAGAGCAGCGGTTCCGGGTCGGTCAGGAGGAATTGCACGAGGCGTCGGTCCAGCCCGGCCTCACGCTTGGCCAGAACGGCGTCGCGCCCGATGAAGTCCGGCTTGTCGGTCTTGACGGCAAAACCCAGCCCGGCCTCCAGCACATGATCCTCGCAGGTGATGTCGTGGCCGAAATGGCGGAATGCCTTTTCCGCCCGGCAGGAATCCATTGCGTGCAGGCCGCACAGCCGAAGGCCTTCGGGCTCTCCGGCCGCCATCAGCGCGTCGAAGACATGCACGGCCATGTCGGCGGAGGCATAAACCTCCCACCCCAGTTCGCCCACGTAGGACACACGGTGCACCCGCGCCTCGCCCATCCCGACATGGACCTGCCGCGCTGTGCCGAAGGGGTTGGTCGCGTTGGAGAAATCACCGTCCGAACAACCTTCCAGAACCGCCCGGGCGCGCGGCCCCATGACCGCTATGACCGCCTCGCCCGCCGTCACGTCGGCAATGACGGCGTTGCGATCCCCAACGTGACGGCGCAGCCAGGTTTCATCCGCGCGCCGGGTGGCGGCAGGTGTGACCACGAGGAAGGCGGTTTCCGACAGCCGGGTCACCGTCACATCCGCCTCGATCCCGCCACGCGCATTCAGGAACTGCGTGTAGACGATCCGCCCCGCAGGCACATCGACATCGCCGCCGCAGACGTGGTTCAGGAAGGCCGCCGCATCGCGCCCTTCCACCCGCAGCTTGCCGAAAGAGGACATGTCGTAGAGGCCAACACCGTCGCGCAGCGCCATGTGTTCGACCCGCTGATTGTCGAACCAGTTCTGCCGCCCCCACGAATAGGCATATTCCCGCGCCTGCCCCGCTCCGGCGAACCAGTTGGCGCGTTCCCAGCCCGAGAGCTCCCCGAAGACGGCGCCATGCGCCTCCAGCCGGTCGTGCAGGGGCGAACGCCTGATGCCACGCGCGGTGGCCTTCTGACGGTAGGGGAAGTGATCGGCGTAGAGCAGCCCCAGCGTCTCGGACACCCGAGCCGAGAGGTAGGCGGGATTGGTTTGGAACCCCTGCGCGCGGGCGATGTCCACGTCGCCCAGATCGAAGGGCTTCGCGCCATCCACCATCCATTGCGCCAGCGCCATGCCCGCGCCGCCCGCCGACTGGATACCGATGGAGTTGAAGCCCGCCGCGACCCAGACGTTATCGGTGCCCGGGCAGAGCCCCATGTAGTAGGCATTGTCCGGGGTGAAGCTCTCCGGCCCGTTGAAGAAGGTGTGGATGCCCGCCTTCGCCAGCACGGGCATCCGGTGCACAGCCTGTTCGAGGATCGGCTCGAAGTGGTCGAAGTCTTCCGGCAACTGGTCGAACTCGAAGTCGGCGGGCAGGCCCTTGACCGCCCAGGGCTTGGCCTTCGGCTCAAAAGCGCCGAGCATCAGCTTGCCTGCGTCCTCCTTGTAGTAGGCGCATTCGTCCGGCACCCGCAGGACCGGCAGCGCGCCCAGGTCCGCGATGGGTTCCGAGACGATGTAGAAATGCTCGCAGGCCTGAAGCGGCACGTCGGAGCCCAGCATTCGCCCGACGTCGCGCCCCCACATCCCGGCACAGTTGACCACATGATCGCAGGCGATGGTGCCCGACGTGCCGTCCTCCGCCCGCCAGTCGACGGCGCCGACACGGTCGCCCTGCCGGGTGAAGTGCACCGCCTTCGTGCCTTCCGCGATCACCGCGCCGCGCATCCGGGCGCCCCTGGCCATGGCCAGCGCGATGTTGGCCGGATCGCCCTGCCCGTCCTTCGGCAGATAGACTCCACCGACAACGCCGTCGGTGTTGAGATGCGGATACTTCGCCGCGATCTCTGCCACGCCGATCTCGTCGATCTCGACACCGAAGGCGCGGGCCATCGCCGCCTGCCGCCTGAGCTCCTCGTGTCGTTCGCGGGTCAGCGCCACGGTGATCGACCCGGTGCGACGGAAGCCGGTCGCGGTGCCGGTTTCTTCCTCAAGCGTGCCATAGAGTTCCTGGCTGTACTTCGCGAGCCGCGTCATGTTGGCCGTGGCGCGGAGCTGCGCGATCAGGCCCGCCGCGTGCCAAGTGGTGCCGGAGGTGAGCTGCTTGCGCTCCAGCAGGACGATGTCCGACCAGCCGAGCCTGGCCAGATGGTAGGCAACGGAACAGCCGATGACACCGCCCCCTATGATGACGACGCGGGCCTGCGTGGGAAGGGTCATGACCGGCTCCTAGGGTTTCGGCTCGCCTGCGGCGACCCGACCCGCGCGCCCTTCGGGCGCGAATTCGAGTATTTGGAAAGCAGAGAAGACATCAGGCGATCTCATGCCCGGCGGCGCGCAGGCGGCTGGCGATCTCGGCGATATGGGCCGGGCCGGTCTCGCAGCAGCCGCCGAGGATCGTGGCCCCGTGGTCCAGCCACGACATGGCATGTCCCGCATAGGTTTCCGGCCCCATGTCGCGGCGTGCCTCGAGGCTGTCGACGGTGGGTTGGTCCTTCAGGAAGTCCTTCGTGATCCGGGTGAACGCATTGGCGTAGGCGCCGATGGGCAGGTCCACGCGCGCCAGAATGTCGAGCGCGGCCGGCATCGCCTCTGGCGCGGAACAGTTGATCAGCACAGCCGCAGCTCCGTCGCGCGCGATGGGCAGAACGTCGGCGACCTTTTCGCCGGAGCGCAGGCGCGAGCCGTCCTCGTCGTCGACGCTGATCGACAGCCAGACTGGCCGGCCCGCCTGCAGGACGCCTTCGAGCGCGGCACGGCAGGTGAGGAGCGACGCGGCGGTTTCGATCAGGATCAGGTCGGCGCGGGGCGCCATGAGGCGGGCCTTCTCGGCATAGAGCGGGATGGCTTCGTGCAGATCCGGGTGCTTGTCGGTGCGATAGGTGGCGCCCAGCGGCGCTGTGCTGCCGGCGATCTTGCCGCCCCCGAAGGCATCGCGGGCCTGCGTCGCCTCTGCCATGGCGGCCTCGACCAGTTCCTCGTATCGGTCCTTGATCCCGGCAGGGATGAGCCGGTCGCGCAGGACGGCATAGCTGTTGGCCGTCGCGACGGTGGCGCCCGCCGCGAAATAGTCTGCGTGGATCTCCTGCACGAGGCCGGGCCGGTCGATCATCACCTGCGTGGACCACAGCGGCGTCGGCCGGTCGCCTGCGCGGTGGATCAGTTCCTGCCCCATGCCGCCATCGAGAAGCGTGACTTTCATGCCCGTATCCTTTCGTTCTTCGGGTCCCAGAGCGGTGCGTCGCTCTGGACCCTGGCCTTGCAGCGTCTGCCGAAGATGTCGACCTCGACTTCCGTTCCCGGGGCAGCCAGATCCGCGCGCAGCATCGCCAGCGCCACGGAGGCCCCGACCCGATAACCCCAGGCCGAGGAGGTGACTTCCCCGACCACTTCGCCGTCCTGCCAGACGGTCGCCATCACGAGGGCATCGCAGCCCTCGGCCGCCACGATCAGCGGCGCGAAGCGTTTCGCCACACCTGCCTCGGCCTGCGCCACAAGGGCTGCCTTGCCGGGAAAGTCGGACTTCGACAGATCGATGAAACGGTCGAGCCCGGCCTCCAGCAGCGTGTAGTCCGACGACAGGTCGCCCTTCCAAGTCCGGTAGCCCTTCTCGATCCGCAGGCTGTCGAGCGCGAACATCCCGAAGGGTTTCGCCCCTGCGACCGTCAGCGCCCCCCAGATCGCCGGGGCGTCGTCCGGATCGCAGTGGATCTCCCACCCCAGTTCTCCGGCGTAGGCAACCCGCAGGAGCGCGCAGGCCTTGCCCGCGACCGTGGCGTCGTGCTGCACCGACAGCCACGGCAGCGACAGGTCCGCGTCGGAAATCTGGTCAAGCACCTCGCGCGCCTTCGGGCCGGTGACCAGAAGGCAGTCCGCTGCGTCCGAGAGATCTTCGACCGTGACGCCCTCCGGCGCGCCGTTCGTCAGGAGATCTCGGTCGTGCCATTGCGCCACGGCGGCGGTGATGAGGCCGACCTGATCCGGCCCGTAGTTGAGCGCCGTCATCTCCGTCAGGATTCGACCGCGATCGTCGGTAAAATACAGCAGGCCCACGCGTTTCTCTGCCGGAAGGCGGGAGGCGGTCAGGCTGTCGACCCAGGCGCGCGCGCCCGGACCGCTGACCATCAGCCGGGTGAAGCCGCAGATCTCCAGCACGCCGCACCCGTCGCGCACGGCCTCGCATTCCTCGCGCACGCGGGGCTGCCACGGGCCGTCGCGTTCCCATGTTTCGGTCGCGGCATCCGAGGTATCGTCGTCTGGATGCGCGAACCATGTAGCCCTTTCCCAGCCGTTGTAGGGTGCAAACTGCGCGCCCGCCGCCGACAGGCGCTCGTGGAGCGGTGACAACCGCCGGTCGGGGGCCGCGGGCCAGCGGTGACGGGGGAAGTGCATCGCGTATTCGTGGCCGTAGGTCTCCATTGCCTTGGCGAGGCAATAGTCGGGATCGGTATAGCCGGTGTACCGGCGCGGGTCGCAGGACCACATGTCCCACTCCGTCCGGCCCTCCGTCACCCACTCCGCCAGAACCTTGCCTGCGCCGCCCGCCTGCGTGATGCCGAAGGTGAAGACGCAGGCCTCGTAGGCGTTCGGCACCCCCGGCATCGGGCCGAGCAACGGCAGGCCGTCCGGGGCATAGGGGATCGGGCCGTTTATGACCCGGCCGACACCCGCCTGCCCGAGGATCGGCACACGTGCCATGGCGTCCTCGATGTACCATTCCAGCCTGTCGAGATCGTCGGGATAGAGCTGGAACGAGAAATCTTCCGGCATGGGATCGTCGGGCGTCACCCAGTGCGCCCTGCAGTTCCGCTCGTAGGGGCCGAGGTTCAGGCCATATTTCTCCTGCCGCAGATAATATGAGGAATCCACGTCGCGCAGGAGCGGCAGCTTGCCGTTGTCCTTCGACCAGGCCTCAAGCTCCGGGATCGGTTCGGTCAGGAAATACTGGTGGCTCATCACCGCCATAGGCACTGTGCGCCCGCCATACGGCACGAACCACGCGCCTACCCGCTGCGCGTAGTATCCTGCGGCGTTGACCACCTGTTCGCAGCGGATCTCGCCCTTCTCCGTCTCGACGATCCAGTCGTCGCCCTCGCGCCGTATCCCGGTCGCGCCGCAGAACCGCTCGATCCGGGCGCCCGCCATACGCGCGCCCTTGGCCAGGGCCTGAGTGAGCTGCGCCGGGTCGATGTCGCCGTCATCCGGATCGTAGAGGGCGCCCGCCAGGTCGTGCGTTTCGAGGAACGGATAGCGGTCCTTCAGGTCCGAGACCTGCAGCATTTCCAGAGACATGCCCTGATACTGGCCCATGCCGCGGGCGCGCTCGAACTCCATCATGCGCGCGCGCGAATGGCCCAGTCGGATCGACCCTGTAACGTGGTAGTTCATCGGGTAGTCGACCTCGGCCGCCAGCCGGCGATAGAGTTGCAGCGAATAGCGCTGCATGTTCATGACCGCCCAACTAGTGGAGAACGATGGGCAGTTCCCCGCCGCATGCCATGTCGACCCGGCGGTCAGTTGGTTCTTCTCCAGCAAGACGACGTCCCAGCCGGCGCGCGCGATGTGATAGGCGCAGGACACACCGACCGCCCCGCCGCCGATGATGACCACGCGCGCCTGCGCAAGCAGCCGCCCCTGATCCTGTGTCGCACTGTCAGTCATGGATCACCTCTGGAGAACGCCGTCCGCGATGTCGTAGTAATCGCCCTTGTCGGCAGTGAAGATGTGCTTGGTCAGCCGCAACCCGGTTGGCGCGTCCAGCGCGCCGAGGGCAAAGCTGATCGTGTCCTCCGCGTGCGCCTGCCAGAAGAGGAAAGAACCGCATGTCGGGCAGAAGCCGCGCTGCGCCGCGTCCGAGCTGTCGAACCAGCGTACGTCGCCCGTGATCGTCAGTGCGTCTTTCGGCACATAGGCAGAGGCCCAGACGTGCCCGGACATCCGCCGGCACTGGTGGCAGTGGCAGGCGCTGGCCCCCTGCGGCGGCGCTTCCGTCCGGAAGTGGACCGCGCCACACAGGCAAAAACCCTCGATCATCGTATCTGCCCCTTCTCCGTCGCCGCGCTCAATACACCGGCGGTGCGATCACCCAGATCGCAACCGCCGCCTCGTCATGCGGGTTTTCCCAGCGGAAAGGCTCTCCCCTGATCCGGAAACTGTCGCCCGGAAAGATGCTGAACCGGTCCTCGCCAATGGTCATTTCCAGGCGCCCCGACAGCAGGAAGGCCAGCTCTTGCGTTGGCCGTGTCACCGTTTCGCCGATCTGAGAATGCGGCTCGAACCGGCAGTGCACCATCTCGAAATCGTCGGCGAGGTCAGGTGACAGAAGCTCCTCCACCAATCCCGACACGCGCGAACCGATGGGCCGCCGGATGCCCTGCCGCACGATCCGCCCGACCTCTTCCGGCGCGGCCGCATCCTGGCGGGCCAGCATGGAGACGGAGACATCAAGCGCCGCCGCGAGGTGGCGCAGATCGGTGATCGAGGGCTCCGACAAATCGCGCTCCACCTGGCTCAACCATCCAACCGAGCGACCCAGCTTGTCCGCAAGCTGTTGCAGGGTCAGACCCCGCGTCCGGCGCAGCGTCCGCAAGTCAGAGCCAAGCGTGGCCGGAGGCGCGTCCATCTGCATGCTCGTGAAATTCTCCCTGCTTTTTTCATGATGCCGGGAGCGGATGAAATATCAAGGAAAATTTTCACGGCGCCGCGCGGGTTAATCCAAGCCCCCCGCTGCCCTACGCGCGGGCGCACAGCCATGCCGGGACCGGTCGGCGGAGGACTGGCGAACAGCCCCCGCCGCGAACCTCTCAGATGCGCTCGATCGCGATGGCCGTGCCTTCGCCGCCGCCGATGCAGATCGCCGCGACACCCCGACGCGCGCCGCGTTTTTCCAGCGCGTTCAAAAGGGTGACTATGATCCGCGCGCCCGACGCTCCGATGGGATGCCCCAGCGCACAGGCCCCGCCGTTCACGTTCACAACATCGCGTGGCAGGCCCATCTCTTTCATGAAGGCCATGGGCACGACGGCAAACGCCTCGTTCACCTCCCAGACGTCCACCTCGTTCTTCTTCCAGCCGATCCGGTCCAGCAGCTTGCGGGCGGCGGGGATCGGCGCGGTCGGGAAATCCTTCGGCGCCTGCGCGTGGCTGGCGTGGCCAAGCACCCGGGCGCGGGGCAGCACACCCCGACGCACCGCCGAATCGAGCGTCGTCATGACGAGTGCCGCCGCCCCGTCCGAAATCGACGAGGAGTTCGCCGCTGTCACCGTGCCATCCTTGCGGAACGCCGGTTTCAGCAGCGGGATTTTCTCGGGGCGCGCCTTGCCGGGCTGTTCGTCACGGGTGATGACCTCTTCCCCGTGGCGCGTGTGCAGCGTCACGGGGCATATCTCGTTCTCGAAGGCGTCGGAGCGTTCCGCGTCCAATGCGTTGGACAGCGAGGCCAAAGCGTACTGGTCCTGCGCCTCACGGGTAAACTGGAACGCCTCCGCGCAATCCTCCGCGAAGGTGCCCATAAGGCGGCCCCTGTCATAGGCGTCCTCCAGCCCGTCGAGGAACATGTGGTCGACGACCTGGCCGTGGCCAATGCGCGCGCCGCTGCGCATCTTTGGCAGCAGGTAGGGCGACAGGGTCATCGACTCCATGCCGCCGGCCACGATACAATCCGCGTGACCAAGCGCCAGCCGGTCCCATGCCAGCATTGCCGCCTTCATGCCCGAGCCGCACATCTTGTTCAGCGTCGTCGCCGGGACGTTCTCGCCCAGTCCGGCCGCGAAGCCTGCCTGCCGGGCCGGTGCCTGTCCCTGTCCCGCCGGAAGCACGCAGCCCATCAGAACCTCGTCCACGGTGCGGTCCGCATGACCCGCCAGCGCGGCGCGGATCGCAGCACCGCCCAGCTTCCACGCTTCCTGCTCGGCAAAGACACCCTGGAATCCGCCCATCGGCGTCCGAGACGCCCCGGTGATAACTACGTCCTTCATTTGGAACCCTCCCATCTGAAGACATGCATACCGAATGGTAAGGATTCGCGTCTAGGGTCCGTCGCCGAGGGACGCGGTGTGCGCCGCACCAGGGAAAGGGCAGACATGCAACTCAGCACCACATCCGACAACGGCGTGGCCATCATCCGGGTCGACGCCGACCGCATCGACGCCGCCGTCGCAATCGCCTTCAAGGATCGGATGCGCGAGATTCTCGGGGATGCGTCGGGCCGCGTCGTGCTCGACCTCGAAAGGGTGGACTTTATCGATTCGAGCGGCCTTGGCGCGATTGTCGCCGCCATGAAGCTGATGCCACCGAATGCCAAGCTGGAACTGGCCGGTTTGTCCCCGGCCGTCGACAAGGTTTTTCGCATGACCCGCATGGATTCGATATTCCAGATCCACGAGACCGCCGTCACCGCGCTGAACGCCTGACCGGCCGTGCCGTGGAGGCCGAGATGAATGCAGAACTGCGGGATGGCGGCACGCTCGTCATTCAAGGTGTTCTAGGTAACACGCCGCAGGCCGTCACTCTGGCGCTCCATCAGGTACGCGCGCATCTCGACCGTCGCCCGCCCTTTTCCGACCTGGACCTCTCCTGGGAAATCGTCGTGGCAGAGGTGCTCAACAACATCGTCGAGCACGCCTATGCCGACGGATGCGCCGGGACCATCAGTCTGCACCTGACGTTTCGCCCCGACAGCCTGCGCGCGGAGTTCCGCGATACCGGCGTCGCCATGCCGGGTCATACCCCGCCAAAGGGCATGGCCGCGAACCTGGACGTCCCGATCGCCGACCTTCCCGAAGGCGGATTTGGCTGGCACCTCATCCGTACGCTCGTGACGGACCTCGACTATTCCTGCACCGAAGGCACCAACCGCCTCGCGCTGGAAATGCTTCTGTCCCACGCATCCTGACAATCGCCGTTCGTGCCTGTGGAAGAACTGCCGCCCGCGCCTGCCCAAACGGTGCCTGTTCCCGAAATGACCCTACGGCAGCCACAATCGCGCCCGATTGGAGCGTCATCTTCAGTCTTGTAGCTGCATATGGCTTCACCTCGGTGCCGCGCGTTTTCAGCCCCCACCCAGTGCGCGGTACCGAGGTTCTATGCATCCAGAACACGCCCCTTCGCGGGCGTGTTCTTGCGTTTGCGCACCCTGCTTGCGCGGCGCCGTCCCGGCCATGAAAAGACCTGGCCCGGATCACATTTGCGCCCCGTTCCGGAAGCATACCTTGGAATGTAGCTGCATATGGCTTCACCTCGGCGCCGCGCGTTATCAGCCCCCACCCAGTGCGCGGCGTCGAGGTTCTGTCTCCCTCCACCGCACGGATTGACGCCCCCGGATAGCCGCCTATCCTGCGCGCAACACTCAGGGAGGCAGAGCATGCGCGATTTCCAGAAACCCGGACGGTCCCCCGTCCTCGCCATGAACGGCCTCTGCGCCACCTCGCATCCTCTGGCGGCCTCGACGGCGGTGGATGTCTTGCGAAGGGGCGGCAACGCCATGGACGCCGCCATCGCCGGGGCCGTGCTGCTCGGCCTCTGTGAACCGGCCATGACGGGGATCGGCGGCGACTGCTTTGCGCTCGTGTCGCCCGCTGGCACCGAAGACGTGGTGGCCGTCAACGGCTCCGGACGGGCGCCCGCCGGTCACAACGCCGCGCTGCTGCGCGATGAGGGGAAAAGCACGGTGCCGCTCGACCATCCCTATGCCGTCACCGTCCCCGGCGCCATCGACGCCTTCTGCACAATGTCCGAGCGCTGGGGCAAGCTGGGCCTTGCCGACAGTCTGGCCCCGGCGATCCGATACATGGACGAGGGCGTGCCGATCCCACCGCGCGTCGCCTTCGACTACGCGCAGGCGCACGAAAACCTTCAGGGCGCCGCCCGCCACCACTTCCTTAAGGACGGCAAGCCCCTGAAGACCGGCGACATCCTTGCCTTGCCCGGGCAGGCAGAAGTCCTGCGCCGCATCTCGAAACACGGCCGCAGCGCCTTTTACGAAGGCGAGGTCGCCGAGGACATGCTGGCCGCGCTCAACGCCGGTGGCGGCCGCCACACCACCGAGGACTTCGCCGCCGCCCGGACAACCTTTGCCGACCCGCTGGCGGGCCACTACAAGGGCCGCGAACTGCTGGAGCATCCGCCCAACGGACAGGGCATCACCGCGCACCTGATGCTCAACATCCTGTCCCACTTCGACCTTGCGGCGATGGATCCTTTCGGCGTCGAGCGCGCGCATGTGGAGGCGGAGGCTGCAAAACTCGCGTATGACGCCCGCAACCGCTTTCTCTCCGACCCCGACACGATGACCGGCCTCGCCCATCTTCAGGCGCCCGAGACGGCGGAACGGCTCGCCGCGCTGATCGATCCCAACCGTGCGATGGCTTCGGCCACGACAGTCTCCGAGGCGGTGCACAAGGATACGATCTATCTGACCGTCGTGGACCGCGACCGCATGGTTGTGTCGCTGATCTACTCGGTGTTCCACAGCTTCGGCTCCGGCATCGCCTCCGAGAAGTTCGGCATCCTCTTCCAGAATCGTGGGGCCGGGTTTTCGCTGGCCGAGGGCCACGCCAACGAGATGGCCGGCGGCAAGCGCCCGCTGCACACGATCATCCCGGCCATGGTGCGGGACGAAGGCCGCGTGACTATGCCGTTCGGAGTCATGGGCGGGCAGTACCAGCCAAATGGCCACGCCCGAGTGATGTCCAACATGACGGATTACGGCATGGACCCTCAGGCGGCGCTCGACGCTCCGCGCAGCTTTGCCGAAGGCGGAAAGCTGATGGTGGAGCGTGGGTATGCGCCCGAGGTTGCCGCCGCACTGGCCGAAAAGGGGCACGCCGTGGACACGCCCGTCACCCCGATCGGCGGCGCTCAGGCAATCCTGATCCATCCGTCGGGTGTGCTCGAAGGCGCGTCCGATCCGCGCAAGGATGGCTGCGCCATTGGCTATTGACCGGCGGGCGGCGCCCTTCCCCGTGCGCCGCCTCACTGCAAGCGGCGTCGGCCCGACGCCCCTTTCGCGGGAATCGATCTCGAAAGCCGTCAATAAATCTTAACGCCGCCGCAATCTCGCCCCGGTCACACCTCAACCTTAAGGTGTCAACCGTCGGAGAGTTTGCCCCATGACCGGACCCTTCAAGGCCATCGGCCGTTTCTTCACCCGCGCCCTGGACTTCGGCGGCCGCGCAACCCGGGCCGAGTTCTGGTGGGTGCAACTGGCCTACGTCGCGCAGGCGGCAGGCCTCGTCGCGGTCATCGCGACCGACACGGTTCCCTTGGCTCTGCTGTTCGATCCCGCCACCGGTGCCCCGGGGATGGTCATGCAGATCTACGGCCTTGTGATGACAGCGCTCCTCGTCCCTGGCCTGACGCTCTGCATGCGTCGGTTGCACGATACGGGACGTTCCGGCTGGTGGTACTTCATCTTGATCGTACCGCTGATCGGTCCGTTTTGGTTCATATTCCTCATGCTGCTTCCGTCCGACGACATGAACCGGTACGGCTCAAACCCGCACGACGGCCCGGATCGCCCGCTGCGAGAGGCGGCGTCCGGCGGGGCGAACCCGATGCCTGCCGGTAAGGCACGTGGCGCCAAGGGGCCGAAGAAGTCGACGGCGTGGGACAGCGCCCACGTCATCCTGCAGGTGGACGCCGCACCCAGTCCCGCCATGCAACAGGCCCGTAAGGCGGAGATCAGCGACTACTACCGCCGCAATATCCTCAAGGAAATTCCGGCCGAGTGATCCAGCACCACGCCCCGACACGCCGGTCGCTTCAGGCCGTACGTACGCCATGTCCCGCCAGGAAGCATGACCCGATGTAGGGCGGAGATTCTCCGCCCTTCGCCATCGGGGTCCGCGGCGCCTCAGTAGGAATAGGCGGCGTAGATCCGGCTCAGATCGCCGTTCCAGTCGCCGTGATAATGCTCCAGCAGCTCGTCCGCCGGGGTCATACCGCTCTCGACGCTTTCCTTCAGCGCGCTGAGGAAATGCGTCTCGTCCGGGACAAGACCGCCCGCACCGGGACGCGCCCGAGCCTTCAGGCCCGCTTCACAGATCTCCAGCACCTCGCGCGCGAGGTCGTGCATCCGGATACCGTCGACCTCCGCCGCCAGCGCATCGCGCGTGGCCGCCAGCCGCAGCGCCTCGCGCTGTTCTGCCGTCCAGTTGCGGCACAGGTCCCAGGCCGCGTCCAGCGCGGTCTGGTCGTACATCAGACCCACCCAGAAGGCCGGCAAAGCGCACAGCCGCCGCCACGGGCCACCGTCCGCACCGCGCATCTCGATGAACTTCTTCACCCGCGCGTCCGGGAAGGCCGTTGTCAGGTGATCCGCCCAGTCGGACAGGGTTGGCGTTTCGCCCGGCAGCGCAGGCAGCTTGCCCTCCAGGAAATCGCGGAACGACATGCCAAGCGCGTCGACGTATTTGCCATCGCGGTAGACGAAGTACATCGGCACATCCAGCGCGTACTCCACCCAGCGTTCGAAGCCGAAGCCCTCCTCGAAGACGAAGGGAAGCATCCCGGTGCGCGAGTCGTCCAGCGTCTCCCAGATCTGCATCCGCTTCGATTTCACGCCCACCGGCTTGCCCTCGAAGAACGGCGAGTTGGCGAAGAGCGCGGTCGCCACTGGCGACAGAGCCAGCGCCACGCGCATCTTCTGCACCATGTCCGCCTCCGACCCGAAGTCGAGATTCACCTGCACCGTGCAGGTCCGGCGCATCATCTCGCGGCCGGTGGTGCCCACTTTGGGCATGTAGGCGTCCATCAGCTTGTAGCGGCCCTTGGGCATCAGCGGCATCTGGTCGTGCGTCCAGATCGGTGCCGCGCCCAGCCCAATAAATCCGACGCCCAGTTCGTCCGCAACGCCCTTGACCTCGCGCAGGTGCTCGTTGACCTCGTCGCAGGTCTGGTGGATCGTCTCCAGCGGAGCACCGGACAGTTCCAGCGCGCCTCCCGGCTCCAGCGAGACATTCGCCCCGTCCTTGGTCAGGCCGATCAGATGGCCGCCTTCTTCGACCGGCGCCCAGCCGTGGCGGTCCCGCAGCCCCTCCAGCACGGCCCGGATGGAACGTTCGCCTTCGAAGGGCAACGGGTTCAGGGTGTCCTTGCAGTACCCGAACTTCTCGTGTTCCGTCCCGATGCGCCAGTCTTCCTTGGGTTTGCATCCGGAGGCGAGGTAATCCGCCATCTGGTCAAACGATTCGATGGGGCCGCCGCCGGACTGTGGGATGGACATGGTGGGAGGCTCCCGATCTTTGTTCGTTTTCGTTCAGATTACCGTCCTGTCGGCATTCTCGCGGACTGTCAATGCAACCGATCTGGTGCATTGCGCAGGGGACCTGCGCGCCAGATCACGACCGGGATGCGCGACCCCGCCTTCATCTGTTTCAGCATGTGTTCGGTCCGGATGCCGGGCAGGCTGGCGAAAGCATCGAACAAGCCCTCCGCGCCACGCGCTGTCAGGGGGATCGACAGGGGCGCCTGACCGGGCACGCGCAGCACCCAGTGCGGCGGCTTGCCGGAGGGGTCGAGGACCACGCTCGACAAAGACTCGAGGTCCACCACGCCACCGTCGAGAGGCCCGAAATAGCTGATCCGCTTCTCGACGATCTGGACCACGCCCGGTCCGTCGCTGCCCACACGGAAGCGCGCGCGCTGCACGCCAGCCGCCGCCAGCAGCCCCCCGGCCGCCACCAGCGTCCAGCCGATCACCGCCAGAACCGGACCGGTCGCCGCGACGGCCCAGAAAAACCCCAGCGCCGCGACACAGGCCGCGGCGGCCACCTCGCGCCACCGCCACAACAGCCTGCGTGCCTCCGCGCGGATCATGCTGCGGCCCCCAGGGGCAACGGATCGCGCAGGATCGTCACGCGATAGTCGCCACAACGGACGAAGCCGATCCTCTCGTAGGCCCTCGCCGCCACGGGCGACGCGGCGAAGAGGATCGCCAGTTCCGCCCCGCGCGCCCGGGCCGTCGCCAGCAGGCCGGAAACGACTCGCCCGGCGCGGCCTTCGCCGCGGAGGGTTTCCGGAACGAAGACGCCGCCCACCTGCACTGCCCGCCGCGCATGCGCGTTGATCCGCGCCATGGCCACTGGCCTGCCACGTTCTTCCATGATCTGCGTGTCTGGGGAACCGACCGCGGCGCGCGCGCGCACCGCGGCTTCGCGGTCTATACGCGCAGGCGGACAGGTGCCGGTCTCCGAAAGGTATCGCGCCCACCAGTCCGCAAGCTGGGTCACATCGGTCTCCCGTGCCTGCCGCACAGCCGGCGCGGCGCCCAGCCCCGACAGCGTCAGCCGATAGAGCGGCTCTACCCGGTTCAGGGACAGCGCATCCGCCGGTATCCGCAGGGCGCTCAGTATCTCATCCATCTGGCGCACGTCGCCGGTCATCCCGGTCACCGTGTAGCCCTTCAGCAGATGTGCATAGGTCTGTGCCTCGGTGGCGGAAAGACCGGGCAACTGGCACATCAGGAAACCGCCGTTGGTCGCGCCGAAGACACCTGTGATGCCCTCGCCCGTCTCGCGCAGGAAGAAAGACGTGCCATGCGGATGCTTGGTGTTGCCCACTCCATGCGCTTCGAGGTTGCCGAGCAGGAACATGGAATGCGCGATCCGCTCCTCGAGAAACGCGACCATCTGCCCGATATCTGCCTGTGTGGCCTTGCGGATCATCTTATCGTTCCTTCACACCGGATCTTCGCGCCACGAACAGTGCGCTCCACCTTGCCGGAGCCAGAGGCCTTACGATGCCGTGCCGCCATCACGGAAGCAAGCCGCCTCCCGGCACGCGCCTGCTCTGGCCGGCCGCTCTTGGAGGGGGCTCCGCCCCCGGCTTCCTGCGGGCGCCTCCCCCGAGGTATTTGTCGCCAAGATGAAGTCAAAGGCGCGTCTCCTTCATCTTGGCCATAAATACCTGAAGACCCGATTTGAAAGGCGCGCCTAGGCCGGAGGGTTTTCAGTCCGTTGACCACGTGCGACCGTCATGTCCAGTCGCCGAGGTGCGCTTGCCAGAGCGCGAGCGCCGCGACCGCGGCTGTTTCCGCACGCAGGATTCGCGGCCCGAGACTGACCGCCCGCGCGCAGTCCATCTCCGCCAGCCGGGCGCGCTCCCGGTCGGAAAACCCGCCTTCGGGGCCGATCAGCACCGCCCATGGCCCGGGTTCGAGGCCGCCCAGGATCGTGGGGGCACCGGCTGCGGTTTCGTCGCAGAACAGTATCTGGCGCGTGGTGTCCCACTCCGACAGGAGACGCTCCAGCCGTGCCATCTCTGCAACCTCCGGCACGAAGGTGGCGCCGCATTGTTCTGCCGCTTCGACCGCGTGCGCCTGCTGTTTGTCGACACGCAGGCGCTCGGAATTGGTGAAGTCGGTCTGCACGGGCAGGATACGGCGCACGCCCATCTCGACCGCCTTCTCGACGATGAAGTCGGTGCGGGCCTTCTTGACCGGCGCGAACAGCAGCCACAGGTCTGGCGGCGTTCCTTGCGCCGCCTGCCTGTCACGGCAGACGAGGGTCCCGCCGCGTTTGCCTGCATCCGCCACCTCGGCCGCCCATTCGCCGTCCCGTCCATTGAACAGGGCGACACGCGCACCCCGTTCGAGCCGCATGACGCCGAAGAGGTAGTGCGCCTGGTCGCGGGACAGTGCGACCGCCTGTTCCTCGGCCAAAGGCTGGTCTACACAGAGGCGGATTTTCGGTTTCTCGAATGACATGGAGGGGACCATATGACCGGTGCGCAGCAGACGCCAGAGGCGCAGAAACCCGAAGCCTCGGGGCGCGTTTCGGATGCCGTGACGGGCAACTGGGTCGATCATCGCGCCCCCGCCTTTGCACGCCCCTACCTTCGGCTGAGCCGGGCCGACCGGCCAATCGGGACATGGCTCTTGCTTCTGCCCTGCTGGTGGGGGCTGACACTGGCCATGGTTTCGGACGGCCGGGCAAGCTGGTTCGACCTATGGATATTTGTCGGGTGCGGTGTCGGGGCCATCCTGATGCGCGGCGCCGGGTGCACGTGGAACGACATCACCGACCGCCACATCGACGGCTCGGTGGCGCGCACCGCCTCGCGGCCTATCCCGTCGGGGCAGGTGACCGCGAAGCAGGCGCTGGCCTGGGCCGTGGCGCAGTCGCTGATCGCCTTGCTGATCCTGCTGACCTTCCCGCCCATGGCCATCGCGCTTGGCGTGCTGTCGCTGGCGCCTGTGGCGGTCTACCCCTTTGCCAAGCGGTTCACCTGGTGGCCGCAGATCTTCCTCGGCATCGCCTTCAACTGGGGCGCATTGCTGGCCTGGACCGCACACACCGGCACGCTGCAGTGGCCCGCCGTCTTCCTCTATGTCGCGGGCATGGCATGGACGCTGTTCTATGACACCATCTACGCGCATCAGGACAAGGAGGACGACGCCCTGATCGGGGTCAAGTCCACAGCCCGCCTCTTTGGCGACGAGGCCACGCCGCGCTGGCTCGCCTGGTTCCTGGCCCTGACCGTCGCGCTGCAGGGGGTTGCCATCGTCCTGGCTGCGCCCGACGGCGAGATCCTGAAACTGGTCGTCGCTCTCGCCGGACCCTGGGCGATGGGCTGGCACATGCTCTGGCAATTGCGCCGGCTTAAACTGGATGACAACGACCGGCTGCTACAGCTCTTCCGGTCCAATCGCGATGCCGGTCTTCTGGTCGTGCTGTTTTTCGCCGCCGCCATAATCGCCTGATTGCACAGACCGTTTGGACTGCGTATCTAACGTAACACTCGAAACCGGGACGTCACCACGTACATGCGGCTCTCTTCGCTCTTCACCATTGCCGGGACATTTGTCGCTGCCAGCGGGCTGAGCGTACTGACTGCCTACTTTTCCTCGCAGATGATCGAGACAGCCTCGCAGTCCAGCGTGCTGAACGAACTCGACCGCGAGGGGTTGCCCTGGGCCGAGGTGGACACAAACGGTCTGCAGGTCTTTCTGATCGGCACCGCACCGGACGAGGCCGCGCGCTTCAAGGCGTTGTCGACCGCGGGACGCGTCGTCGATGCCTCCCGCGTGATCGACCAGATGCTGGTGGAAGAGCCGGAGGACGTGGCCCCGCCCCGCTTCTCGATCGAGATCCTGAGGAACGACGCGGGTGTCTCGATCATCGGGCTCGTGCCGCATTCCACCGACCGCGAGGACTTGATCGAGAGTTTCCGCCAGATTGCCGGCGGGCAGGAGGTGTCCGACCTGCTCGAGTCCGCCGATTTCCCCGCGCCGGACGGCTGGGAACAGGCCCTGCGCTACGCCACCAGCGCGCTGCGCGACCTGCCGAGGTCCAAGGTCTCGGTCGATGCCGACCGGGTGGAAATCAAGGCGATGACCGAAAGCGCCGAGGCGCGCGCCCGTCTGGAAACCAATCTCACCCGACGCAAGCCCGATGGCCTGCGTCTGGCGCTCGATCTGTCCGCACCGCGCCCCGTGATCACGCCCTTCACCCTGCGCTTCCTGATCGACGAGGATGGCGCACGTTTCGACGCCTGCTCTGCCGACACCGAAGAGGCGCGCGGTCGTATCTTGCGCGCCGCCGCGCGCGCGGGGCTTGAAGGCAAGGCCATCTGCACACTGGGCCTTGGCGTGCCGTCGCGCCGCTGGGCGGACGCCGTAGAACTGGGGATCGCCAAGCTGAAGGAAGTGGGCGGCGGCTCCATCACTTTCTCCAACGCCGATGTCACGCTTGTGGCGCTGGAAGGCACCCCGCAGGGCACCTTCGACCGCATCGTCGGCGAACTGGAGACCACCCTGCCGGAGGTCTTCGCGCTGCATGCCGTGCTGCCCAAGGCACCGGAACAGGACGCAGAGGGTCCGCCGGATTTCACCGCCACCCTGTCGCCCGAGGGCAAGGTACAGCTGCGCGGCCGCCTGACCACGGAGATCGCCCGCCAGACTGCCGACAGCTACGCACGTGCGCGCTTCGGGTCGGAGGCGGTCTATACCGCCGCCCGTCTTGCCGACAACCTGCCTTCCGACTGGCCGGTGCGCACCCTCGCCGGGCTGGAGGCGCTGTCGATGCTGGCCAATGGCTCTATCACTGTCACACCCGACGATGTGATCGTGACGGGCCAGACCGGCAACCAGGAGGCCAGCGCGCAGATCGCGACGCTGCTGGCCGGCAAGCTCGGCGAAAATGCCACCTTCGACATCAATGTGACCTACGTCGAACGGCTGGACCCGACGCTGGGCATTCCCACGCCCGAGCAATGCGTCGGCATGATCAAGGAAGTGGTCGGCACGCGGAAGATCAACTTCGAGCCGGGCTCTGCCACCCTCGACATTTCCGCCCGCGACATCCTCGATGAACTGGCCGACCTGCTGAAGACCTGCGGCGACATCCCGTTGGAAATCGGCGGACATACCGACAGCCAGGGCCGCGAGTCGATGAACCAGCAGCTCAGCCGGGATCGCGCACAGTCGGTGCTCGACGCGCTGCGCGGACGCCGCGTGCCGGTTCGGATGTACGAGGTGAAGGGCTACGGCGAAGCGCAGCCCATCGCCGACAACGACACCGAAGAAGGCCGCGAAGCCAACCGCCGGATCGAATTCAAGCTGCTGATCGACGAGCTGGAAGAAACCGTCGCCGAAGCAGAGGACGCCGCGGAGGAGGCGACCGATGCGGCAACGACGGACGCACCCGAACCTGCCGTGGACGAGACCGCCGACGCCGCGGCGGATGCCGCCACAGACACGAACACGGACACGACCGACGCCAGCGACGCGTCGGCTGCCGACGCAACCGACGCGGAGGAGCCGAACGGCGAGGACGCCGCCACCGACACAGCGACGGACAACCCGCCGATGCAGGACCCGGAAGCCACCGAGGCCGCCGCCGGCATCGGGGCGGACAAGGCGGTGCCACAAGGCGCGGTACGCGATGCGAATTTCAAGCCGGAAACCGGCGAAGACGGCTAACATGCCTGAGGGACAGAAAAACAAATGGACAGAACCCAGTTCATCATCGCAACGGCGATCATTCTTTTTGTCGCCTTTTGCCTGGGCTGGTTCGCCCACTGGCTGATCCACCGCTTTCGCCGCGTCAGCCAGGCCGATGTCGATCAACTCGAACGCATGAGCCAGGAATTGCACGAGGCGGAAGAAACCCGGGATCAGGCGATCACCTACCTCCAGCAACGTGAGGCGGAGCTGACCAATCAGCTTGCCCAGACGGAGGCGGAACTGGCGGCGGCAATGGACGGCCTGCGCGAAGCCCGCCAGGAAGCCGAGGAAATGCGCGCCTACGCCGAACGGATGAGCCAAGGCTGAGAGGCCTCTCGCGGGACGCCCGTGGCCAAGCAGGGACAGGATCAACGCTCTGCGAATGCCACAGGCGGCAAGACTTGCGCAGCAATCGGCTGCGGTGCAGTGTTCGTATTCGGCCAGGACCGGTCCCGACAGTCTGACCGAAGACATGGCACCCGGACGTGCGCGACCTCTGCGCCCGCCGCAAACCACCCCTTGGAACACCCACGCTCTGCTGTCTGAAAAGCCTGTCCCATTGCGCGGGCAGCCTCTATGCAGGGGCCAGACACTCCTGACCACTAGGACTCCCTAATGACCCAGATCATCTCTGCCCTTTCCGACGTATCCGACCGCTACGACGCGTTGTTCGTCGACCTGTGGGGCTGTGTGCACAACGGCATCAAGGCCATCCCCTCCGCCGTCGCCGCCCTCCAGGACTACCGCGCGAAAGGCGGCGCCGTGGTTCTGGTGACAAACGCGCCGCGTTCCCGCCACGAGGTGGCAAAGCAATTGACGAAATTCGAGGTGCCGGAAGACGCCTACGACGACATCGCCACATCCGGCGACGCCGCACGCGCCGCGATGTTCCAGGGCGCCGTGGGGTCGAAGGTGTACTTCATGGGGCTCGACTTCGATCAGTCTTTCTTCGAGCCGCTGCAGATTCTGGATAACCCCGTCGAGGTGAGCCGCGTACCGCTGCAGGAGGCCGAGGGCATCGTCTGCTGCGGACCCTTCGATCCCCACGCGGAACCGGAAGTGAACCGTCCCGACTTCCTTTATGCCAAGCAGAAGGGTCTGAAACTGCTCTGCGCGAACCCCGACATCGTGGTCGACCGTGGAGAGCGCCGGGAGTACTGCGCCGGGGCACTGGCAAAGCTCTATACAGAGATGGGCGGCGAAAGCCTTTATTTCGGCAAGCCGCATCCGGCGATCTACGACCTGGCCCGCCGGCGTCTGGCCGCGCATCGCGACGACGTTCCCGACAGCGCGATCCTTGCCATCGGCGACGGACCGCACACCGACATTCTGGGCGCTATGGGCGAAGATCTCGATTCCCTCTTCATCACCGGCGGTCTCGCCCGGGCCGAGACCAAAACGTCGCAGCAGCCGGAACCGGACGCGCTAAAGTCTTACCTGCAAAAGGAAAAGGTGGCACCGACCTTCTCCATGGGAACGCTGGGGTAATAAAATTACCGCTTGCTTTCGCTGCGTCCGCAAAGTAATAAAATTACCAATCCCGCCTAGGGATGACGCTTTTATTACCGAACGGATGCTCATGGAGGGCAAGATGTTGGACAACCTGCCTCGCGGAACGATCTGCATCGAAGACATCGAGATGGGCATGACCCGTCACCTCCGCAAACAGGTGACGGATCAGGATATCGAGATGTTCGCCGAGGTCTCCACCGACCGGAATCCGGTGCACCTCGACGACGCCTATGCGCAGGACACCATCTTCGAAGGGCGCATCGCCCACGGCATGTTGACCGCGGGGCTGATTTCCGCGGTCATCGGCGAACAGCTTCCCGGGCACGGCACCGTTTACCTCGGACAGTCGCTGAAGTTCCTTGCCCCCGTGCGCCCCGGCGACATGGTCTATGCCGAGGTCAAGGTCACCGACATAGACATCGGCAAGCGCCGCGTGACGCTGGAAACGCATTGCTCGGTCGACGGCAAGAAGGTCGTCATCGGCGAGGCCAAGGTCCTCGCCCCCTCCCGCAAGTTCGACTAAGCCGAAAAACCTCCGAGTCTTTCGGCTGGTGGGCAGGCGAGCTTTCAAAAAGAAAGCTCAGCGCCCACTCCCTCGCCAGTCCAGGCGCACAAACCGGCGTTCCGCTCCGGTGCGCATCGACGTAGCTCAGTCCAGCCTGAAGCCCTCAGGTATGCCCGCGTCCGTCCCATCGAGCACAAGATCCGCCATCACCTCCGCCACCTTTGGCGCCATGCCGAAGCCGATCTTGAAGCCTCCGTTGGCGACGTAGTGTCCCTCTCGCCCCGGCCAGCCGCCCAGCACCGGCGCCCGCGTCCGTGCCCGGGGCCGCACCCCAGCCCAGCGGGACACGACCTCCGCACCGGCGAGACCCGGCACCGCGCGGCGCGCCGCTGCGATCAGGTCGTCGCACTGCGCATCCAGAGAAGCCCCATCTTCGAAGTCGCGTTCGGACGTCGAGCCGATGGCGACCGTCCCGTCCGCATGCGGCACGATGTGCAGACCGCCGACAAAGAGCTGCGGCGCATCGCGCGCCTCGAACCGCAACGCCGCGGACTGGCCTTTCACCCCATCGCCAACCTTGCGCCCAAGCGCCTCCGACAGCTCCACAAGGCCGCGCCAACCGGTCGCCCAGATGACCGCGCCCGCGTCCTCGGCGTCGGGCACCACCGATACGCCTGTCGCCTGAAGCGCCGCCACTAGTGCGGAGCAGGCCCGGCGTGGGTGCATCCGTGCGCTCAGCGTGTCGCGGATCAGCCAGCCTGAAGGCGACACCGGCGCAAAAGCCCCGGCCTCCGACTGCGGCACGACCTCCCACACCGCCCTGCCCTTCCACAGCGCGGCGGCACCGTCGCCCCGTGCCCGTGCGAGCGCCAGAGCGGCCTCGTCCGCCACCGGCTGCAGCCGCCCAGTCCGCGCATAACCGGCCGAAATACCGCCCTTGGCCTCCACTTCCTGCCAGAAACCTTCCGCCATCAGCAGGCTGTCCAATTGAAAGGCCTTCTTCTCGTTCCAGTTTTCCGGGACGTGCGGCGCAAGCGCACCGACCAGCCCGCCAGAGGAGCCCGCCCCGGCGCCATGCGGATCGACAACTTGCACCCGCGCCCCGCGCCGTACCAGCGCCCAGGCAATCGACAGGCCGAATATCCCGGCGCCCCTGATCGTCACGTCCACGCTTGCCATCGCCGTCTCTCCGCGTCACATCTCGGACCATCCCATAAGGACTTCCCCGATGGCCGACCAGAGCCCCGCGCTCGACTGGCGCGACGACATCCCCGTGTCGACCCGCTTCGACGATCCCTACTACTCGCTCGAAAACGGGCTGGAGGAGACGCGCCATGTCTTCCTGTCCGGCAATGGCCTGCCGGAACGGTTCCGCGACGGGTTCCACATCGCCGAACTGGGTTTCGGGACGGGGCTGAACCTTCTGGCCGCGCTCGACCTCTGGCGACGGACGGGACGGCAAGGCCACCTCAAGTTCACCAGCTTCGAAGCTTTCCCCCTGGACGGCCCGCAGATGATCCGCGCGCAGTCCGCCTTTCCCGCGGTGGCGGACGTCGCCCGCGATCTCGCCCCGCACTGGCAGGCACGCGCCACGCGGATCACCTTGCCGGACCTCGACTTTACGCTTGTCACCGGCGACGCGCGCGAGACGCTGCCGCTGTGGGACGGGAACGCCGACGCGTGGTTCCTCGACGGCTTCGCCCCGGCGCGAAATCCCGAGCTTTGGGCGCCCGACCTGATGGCCGAGGTCGCCCGCCACATGGCCCCCGGCGCCACCGCCGCAAGCTACACGGCCGCCGGCCACGTCCGCCGCGCGCTGTCGGACGCGGGCCTTCAGGTGACGCGCCAACCGGGCTATGGCCGCAAACGCCACATGACAACGGCAAAGAAGCCCTGACATGACCGAACAGAACACCCGCCTCGGCATTCTCCTGATGGTTGCGACGACCTTCGTCTTCGCCATGCAGGACGGCCTCTCGCGGCACCTTGCGACGGAATACAACGTCATGATGGTGGTTATGCTGCGCTATTGGTTCTTCGCAGCCTTCGTGATCGCCGTCGCTGCCCGGCAGCCCGGTGGCCTCAGGCGCGCCACCCGCAGCGGCCACCCGCTTGTGCAGTGCTTCCGCGGCGCGCTGCTGGTGGTCGAGATCAACGTGATGGTGCTGGCCTTCGTCTTCCTTGGGCTCGTGGAAAGCCACGCCGTCTTTGCCTGCTACCCGCTGCTGGTCGCGGCGCTTTCCGGCCCGGTGCTTGGCGAAAAGGTCGGCTGGCGGCGGTGGGTCGCGATCGGCGTGGGTTTCGTCGGGGTGATCGTGATCCTGCAGCCTTCGGGCGGGGTCTTCTCCCCCTATGCCGCGATCCCGCTGCTGGCGGCGTTGATGTTCAGCCTCTACGCGTTGCTCACCCGCTACGTGGCCCGCACCGACACGGCGGCAACCTCGTTCTTCTACACCGGCACGGCGGGCGCCTTTGTGGCCACCGCCATCGGCCTGTGGTTCTGGGAGCCGATGACCGCGCCCGACTGGGGATGGATGAGCCTGCTCTGCCTGACCGGCGCGCTGGGACACTGGTTCATGATCCGCGCCTACGAGGTCGCCGAGGCCAGCGCCGTCCAGCCTTTCGCCTACCTGCAACTGGTGTTCGCCAGCACGCTCGGGCTGATCGTGTTCAACGAAACGCTGCGCATCAACGTGGTGATCGGTGCGGCGATGATCGTCGCCGCCGGGCTGTTCACGCTCTGGCGCGCCCGCGTCAAAAGCTGACCCCGGATTGCCGGAACGTCACGCCTTCACGGGCCCGAGGTGCCGGCCGCAAGGCCGGGGCCGAGACGACCTGCATGGTCGCCCGAAGGGCGGACATTCCGCCAGGCCCGTCAGTCCGCGACCACCGACCGGGCCAGCATCGACGCGCCCACCAGCTCTTCGGAGAAGGGCACCGGCAGCGGTTCCTTGCCCAGACGCGCGCGGTAAACCGGCAGGCTTTCCGCCACGCGCATGACGTAGTTGCGCGTCTCGTCGAAGGGGATGAACTCGATCCAGTCGATCACGTCCACCGCGCCGGTTCTGGGATCGCCGAACTCCGCCATCCAGCGCAGCGGGCGCGACGGTCCGGCGTTGTAGCCCGCAGCCATCATCACGACGTTGCCGTCGAAGGTGTCCGCCAGCCCGGCCAGGTAGGTCGATCCCAATGTCGCGTTGTAGGCCGGGTCCGACAACAGGCGCGCCGCGTCGTAGGGCTCGCCCACCTTTGAGGCGACCTCGCGGGCGGTGCCCGGCATCAGTTGCATGAACCCGCGCGCCCCCGCGCCCGAGATCACGCCCGGGTCGAATTCGGATTCGCGGCGCGCGATGGCCAGCACCAGCTCCTTGGGCACAGGGTACTCCGTGCCCACCACGTCCGGGTGCAGCGCATAGTAGGGCCCCGCAAGCTCGATCCCGTATTGCGCGGCGCGTTTGCCCAGCATGACCTGAATATGCGGGCGTTTCATCTCGGCCAGCATGTCGCCCATCTGGCCCATACCCGTCCGGTCCTGACTTTCTGCAAGATGCGTCAGGAAGCGTTCGCCCAGGTCGATCTCGCCCGCCGCGAGCAGCAGGATACCCGCCTGAAAGACCGTCGACTTGGCAAATCCCGCCTCGCGCCAGTCCGGGAAATCCTCGTCGCCGGACAACAGCGGATTGACCGGGATGCCCCCGCGCTCCGCCGCAAGCAGCCCGTAAAAGGACGTCTGAAAGGCCGCGCCCTCCGTGTAGGCGGCCTGCGCGCCTTCGGCATCTCCCGTCGCCTCCAGCGCCCGGCCCAGCCAGTAGCCCGCCCGTCCGACCGAAATCGGCGTCCACACGGCTTCCCGGAAGTTGCGGAAGTGCTGCACCGCAAGGTCCGCGCGGCCAAGGAACTGCATGGCAAGATAGCCGGACAGCCACTCCAGTTCCGCGAATTCCGACCCTTCGACAAGGTAATGCCGCGACGCGATCTCGTAGGCTTCGTCGTAGGCACCGGCGCGCATCCTGAGCCGGGCAAGATCGACCCTCTCGTTGGCCCAGGCCCAGGGCTCGCCCAGCCCCGCCAGCGACGTCGACCGCTCCTTCAACAGCTCGATCGCCTCGTCGCGGCGTCCCTTGCGCACCCGCCAAAGGAAGCGTTCATAGGCCAGCCCAGCGTTGTCCGCCAGTTCCGGTGGCACCCGCGCGATCAGCGAATCGACATTGCCCACCGCTGCGCGCAACCCCATGCGGGCCTCCGCAAGCGCGCGCCAGCCGTCGTCCGCGAAAGGCAGCATGGCGGTGGCGTTCTGGCTCCAGCCATTCCACAGCGCCATGTCCAGCCGCGCGATGTGATGGGGCTTCAGGATCTCGCCCCAGGTCGACAGGAATGCCCGGCGCTCGTCGCTGGTCAGCGACAGCGTCCGCCAGGCCAGCACGATGTCGGCCTGTGCCAGCCCTTCGTCCCCTTCCGTCATATGGACACGCGCCAGCGCCAGAGCCCCCGCGCCGGACTGCGGCTGGTGATCCGAGAAAAAGTGCTGGATCTGCGCGTTCGTCGCCTCGTCGGCCATGATCGGCTCGGACTTCTCGCGCAGGTAGTCCATCCCCGGCCAGTCCGGATTGCGGGCGATGAAGTCCATCACCTCTTCCGAATCTCCCCGCCCCGACCGAAGCGCGTGCCACAGGATGACATCGACGGCGATCTGGCCGTCGCCACGCGCCTCGATCTGGGCGGCGGCCCAGTTTCCGGTGCGCATCGACTGCATGGCCTTGGCAAGCGCCTGCCCGCTCTCCTGCGCGGCGGCGGCCATGCTGGTGCAGATCAACAGCAAAACGGCAAGAAGGCGCGACATGAGCTTGCAATTCCCGCAATGAAACTTAATAGACCCCTCCGGAGGATATCGCTCGCACCCATGGCTTCAACTCACTTTCCCGCTGGGTCGGCGGAAATTCTCCACAAGCGACGACGAACCCGAAACAACAAAGGAGCGTGAGATGTTCAAGGGATCAATGCCTGCCCTGGTCACGCCGTTCAAGGACGGCGCGGTGGATTTCGAAACGCTCAAACAGCTCGTCGACTGGCACGTCGACCAGGGGAGCCATGGGCTGGTGCCTGTCGGCACGACCGGCGAGAGCCCGACGCTGACCCATGACGAGCATGAAGAAGTCATCCGCTGCGTGGTCGAGGCCGCCGCAGGCCGCATTCCCGTCATCGCCGGCGCCGGGTCGAACAACACCGACGAGGCCGTGCGCTTCATGGTCTACGCCCAGACCGTCGGCGCCGATGGCGCACTGGTGGTGACGCCCTACTACAACAAGCCGACGCAGGCCGGGATGATCGCGCACTTCAAGGCGGTGCACGATGCCGCCGACCTGCCGATCATCATCTACAACATCCCCGGCCGCTCGGCCGTGGACATGAGCCCCGAGACCATGGGCGAACTTGCAAAGCTGCCGCGCATCGTCGGCGTCAAGGACGCCACCGGCGACCTCGCCCGCGTCTGCAAGCAGCGCATCACCTGCGGCAAGGACTTCATCCAGCTCTCGGGCGAGGACGGCACGGCGCACGGCTTCAACGCGCAAGGCGGTGTCGGCATGATCTCCGTCACCGCCAACGTGGCGCCCGCCCTCTGCGCACAGATGCAGGAGGCCTGCCTCGCCGGTGACTACGCACTGGCGCTCGACCTGCAGGACCGGCTGATGCCGTTGCACCAGGCGATCTTCCTCGAACCGGGCCTGTGCGGCGCGAAATACGCCATGTCGCGTATCGGTCTCTGCGCCGAGGACATGCGCCTGCCGCTACTGCCGGTCACCGAACCGGTGCGCGAGCGGATCGACGCGGGCCTGCGCCACGCCGGTCTGCTGAACTGATGACGGATCGGGCCGGGATCTCTTTGCTCGGCCCGAACCCACTGCACGTGCGGCGGCGCATCTTCCTTGCGACGGCGGCGGGCGCGCTGGCGTTCCTGGGGCTCGACATCGCATTGCAAGGCCGCGATGGCACGGGTCCACTGATTGCCGCCTTCCAGCTGCTCTCCGCAGCGGCGCTCTACATCCTCGTCTTCCGGCTGGTGCATCCGGCGATGATGCGCTGGCTGCTGGCCCGGACCCGCAAGGGCTCTACCCGTCGGCTGTCCGGCTTCACGCGCTGGTATCTCGGCACGGGCGTCAACGATACGTCTTCAGACCCACGGTGAACGCTCCCAGCTTCAGGTCGCGCTTGTAATAGGCGTGATCGCGGTCCAGCCGCTTCACGGCCTCCTTGGCAAATCCCAGAATGTCGTCGACGAACAGGTCGAACGGCTCCATCGCCTCAAGGATGCGCGGCTCGATCCGGTAGTCCAGCTGACCTGCATCGTCCGACCGCGCATGCGCCTGCGCCAAGGCCCGGCCGCAGGCCGCCGCATAGCGCTTCCAGCTTTTCTTCGACAGATCGTCGAGATCGACATCCTCGCGGAACGGTGCACGCTCCCGCGACATGAAGCTGACGCCGTCGATCTCCACGTTGCCGTAGAACACATCGCCATTGGCAAGATGCACTGCCTGCCCGTGGGCGATGCGATCCCCTTCCTTCCCCGCGTCGAAGTCGTTGGCGGGCACCAACCCCTCCAGCGCCGAGCGGCGGGCGCGCTTGAATTCTACGATCAGATCGTCGGTCGCATCCTCGGACGGCCCCTCCAGCAGCACATAGTAGCGCGCCAGACCCAGCGAGGCCGTGCCCTGCCCATGCCGGAGACAGACATCCTTGACCTTCAGCCGGTTGACGCGGCCCGACTTCTCGACACCCGCGGCCTTGGCGATCTGGTCGATGTAGCCCTGGAACTCGTCGACCCTCGTGGTCAGCGGGGTCAACTCGTCATTGGCGCGAAAACCCAGCCCGTTCTCCGCCAGATACCGATCCCAAAGCCAGTCCTTGCGGCTTTCACGCGCTTCCTCGAACAGCTTGCGGATCACTTTCGGCGAATTGTCCTGCCGCATCTGCTGGCTGGATTCCGTGTCATGCCGGGAATAAAAGGCGATGCCGTCGCGATACCCCTTGATGAAGCAGCGCGCGATCTTCAGCCGGTGCTTTTTCTTCAGATCCCCTTCCTCCTCGGCGGCCAGCAGGAACCCCGTCACGCCGCGCTTCAGATCCCAGCTGAAAGGCCCGTAGACCACGTCGTCGAAATCGTTCACCCCGAAGATCGGCGCATTGTCCGCGTTGGGCATGACGCCGAAGTTTTCCGGATGCACGTCGCCCAGCACCAGAACGGTTGGCATCCGCGCATCGTCGCCCACCATGTCGCGATGAAACAGCAAAGACGTGCCCCGGAAGAACGCAAACCGGCTGTCCGCCAGCTTGCGAAACTTGGCATCCGCACCGTCGGACTTCTGCGCAATCCGGACGGCGTGATCCTCGATGATCGTCTCCCGCACGTGGCGCCGCCGCGCCTCTCCGGTCAGGTTGCAGGGCCGCATGACGCAGGGGTCCTCGACGAACCGCCGGGCGAGACGCCGGTAATCCTCCACCCGGCTCTTCAGCTCGGTCACCGGGTTTTCGGGGGGCGTGTTGACGGACTGTGTGCGCCGCGCCTCTTTCGAGTTGCCGGATGCGGATTTCGAAGGTTGCTGCCGTTTTCTAGCCTGCGTCGCCAATGGTCGCTCCTGTCTTCTGTCAGAAGCGCAACGCAGGCCCGCGCGCCTTCGTTCCGGCAGGCCAGGCGGCGCACAGCCCCGCCCTACCTTGACGCGCGCCCGATCTCGGCGCCACACAAAAAAAGGGCCGGAACACCGTGCCCGACCCTTCCCTTCATCTTGGTCCAAATACCCTCGGGGGGTCCGGGGGCAGAGCCCCCCGGCAGATCGCCTGCGCGGCACGCGCAGGCGACACGAAGTCACTGACCGACGGTCGCATCCTCCAGCCCCTCGGGCTGGCCCACGACGACGAAATGCAACTCCTCGGGCTTCATCAGCTCACCCGCCACGCGCTTCATGTCGTCGAGCGTGACAGCCTCGATCTTGGCGTTGCGCGTCGTCACGTAGTCGATACCGAGGTCGTCCATCTGCATGCCCACGAGGATCTGCGCGATCGGTGCGTTGCCGTCGAAGCGCAGCGGATAGGCGCCGGTCAGGTAGGTCTTGGCCTGCTCCAGCTCCGCCTCGGTCACGCCGTCCGCGGCCACCTTCGCCCATTCGTCCCGGATGACCGAGATCGCGTCGGCGATGCGGTTGTTGGCCGAGGCCACGCGCCCGATCACCAGCTCGGCGTGGTCCTTGGGCATCAGGTAGGAATAGACCCCATAGGTCAGGCCGCGCTTCTCGCGGACCTCCTCCATCAGCCGCGCCTCGAAACCCCCACCGCCGAAGATGGTGTTCAGCATGTAGGCGGCGAAGAAATCGGGATCGTTACGCTTCATGCCGCGATGCCCGAAGATGGCCACCGACTGCGGCGTGTCGAAAGGCAGCACCGTCACACCGGCCTCGGTCTCCACCGTCACGTCCTCCGGCATCGGCGCGCCGGTCTCCGGCAGGTCGCCCAGCAGCCGGTCGATCAGCACACCCAGGTCCTCGGCCGAAATGTCGCCCGCCGCCGCGATGTAGACCCGGTCCCGTGCCAAAGCGTTCTTCCACGCCTCGACCACGTCGTCGCGGGTCAGCGCGGTCACGCTCTCGATTGTGCCCGAGTAGTCGGAGCCGTAGGGATGATCGCCGAAGACCATGCTGTCCCAGGCGCGCGTGACGATCTCGTCCGGGTCCGTCGCGTCGGAGCGCAACGAGGAGAGCACCTGCTGGCGCACCCGTTCCACGCTCACCTCGTCAAAGGTCGGTTCCACCAGCGACGCGCGCAGCAGGTCGACCGCCGCATCCTGCGTCTCGGTCAGGAATTTGAGCGAAATGCTCACCGAGTCGTCGCTCGCGTCGTAGCCGATCTGCGCGGCAATATCCTCCTTCGCCTCGGCAAAGGCCTTGGCGTCCATGTCGGCAGAGCCTTCTTCCAGCAAGCCCACCATCAGGTTGGTCGCGCCGCGCTTGCCCTCCACGTCCAGCGATGCGCCGCCCTTGAAGCGCAGCTCCAGCGCCACGAAGGGGATGGAGGGTTCTTCCACGAGCCAGGCCTTCAGACCGCCGGGGCTCTCGACCTCCTGAATGTCGATTTCCGCATGCGCCACGGTGGCGCCGAAGATCAGCCCGAAGGCCAGGATGAAACGCTTCATTGGGTCACCTCCTCGGCGGGCATCAGGTAGCCCGTGACGGATTTCTTCGGATCGAAGACCTCTTTGGCCGCTGCGACCACGTCCTCGCCGGTCACGGCCTGCAGAACGTCGGGCCAGGCCTGCACGTCTTCGACGGTCAGACCGGAGGTCAGCGCATCGCCATACCGCCGGGCCAGGCGGCTCACGTCGTCCTGTTCGTAAATCTGCGACGCCTTCATCCGAAACTTGATCCGGTCGAGTTGCTTCTCGTCCACGCCGTTTTCGATGAAGGCCTGGATGGTCGCGTCCATCTCCTTTTCCGCATCTTCGAGGCTCACCCCCGGTGCCGGCACCACGACCAGCCCGAAGGTGGTGTCGTCCAGCGACACACCGCTGTAGTAAGCACTGGTGTAGACCGCTTTTTTCAGGTCGAACTGCAACCGCTGGTTCAGAACGGAGGTCTGCCCGCCGCCAAGGATCTGCGACAGGATCTCAAGCGCCGCCGCCTTCTTCTGGTCGCCCGGATCGCGCTCCGGGGCAAGATATGTGCGGGTCACGTAGGGCGTCGAGACACGCGGATCGCGGAAGGTCATCCGCCGTTCGGCCAGTTGCCGGGGCTCCGACGGGCGTACACGCTCGCCCAGCTCGTCGTTCGGCGCGATGGGTTCGTAATACTCTTTGGCCAGGCGCAGCACCTCGTCGGGCTGCACGTCGCCCGCCACGATCAGGATCGCGTTATTCGGCGCGTAATACTTGTGGTAAAATGTCAGCGCGTCGTCGAGGTCTAGGCTCTCCATCTCGTGCCGCCAGCCGATGGTCGGCGTACCATATGGATGGTTGAGGTACAGCGCCGCTTGCGACTGCTCGCGGAACAGCGCGCCGGGATCGTTCTCCACCCGCATGTTGCGCTCCTCGATGATGACCTCGCGCTCCGTCAGGATATCCTGCTCGGAAAGCTGCAGGTTCGCCATGCGGTCGCTTTCCATGCTCATCATCATTTCCAGCCGGTCGGCGGCGACGCGCTGGTGATAGGCGGTCTGATCGGCGCTGGTAAAGGCGTTGTCGGACCCGCCATTCGCCGCTACCACCTTCGAGAATTCGCCCGGCGCCAGCTTCTCGGTGCCCTTGAACAACAGATGCTCCAGGAAGTGCGCCACACCCGATACGCCGCGCTCCTCGTCGGCGGCACCGGCCTTGTACCAGACCATGTGTTCGACCACCGGCGCGCGGTGGTCTTCGATCACCACCACATCCATTCCATTGTCGAGCGTGTATGTCGTGACGGGCACTTCGGCCTGCGCGACCTGCGCCGCCAAAGGCGCGGCCAGCAGGGACAGGACCAGGGGGAGTTGGCGCATCTGGTGTCATCTCACTTTGGGAAAGGATGACACAATACCTACGCAGCCGGCCATTAACTTCAAGTTAACTCTGGCGTGCCTCGCGCACTGGTGAAGCGGAGCTACCGGCCACGCCCGTCCCCCCTGCCCACATGGAAACACCTGCCCTACCGGACAGGTGTCAGAACGGCGCGCAGTGAAAGAGACAGGTCTCAGGGGGCCGGAGGTGCCGTGGGCGTGCGTGCCCCTGCCCTGCGATACCGGTTCAGCCAAGCGTAGGGGTCGAGCTTCTGACGGCGGTAGGCGCGGTCATAGTCGTCGCGCGGCACGATGGACCACGAGAAGCGGCCCTTGCCCCTGCGGTACTGCTGATCCTCGGACGCCAGCGTTTGCCGGACCGCGCTGTCGCGCCCGTAACGGCTGGCCTGCTGGACAAGCGCGGCATCGCCGCCGCCGATGGCCCCTGCCGCGCCCGGCTGGAGCGCTGCCGGATTGCCGCCAAGCGCCGCCACTGCGTCGGCCTGCGGCGTCGGATCGGTACGGTTGGCATTGCCCGGTGTCGGCTGCGGCAGTTCCGCGAAGGTCTGCGGCATGGTCAGCGGCTTGTTGGGAACGATGGCGAATTCTTCCGGCTCACCGCTGTTGGACCGCAGGTCGTGGAGCGGCTTCGGTTCGCCGCTGCGCGAACAGGCCGACAGCGCCAGCGCGCCTGTCATCACAATGATCGCCAGATGCGCTACCCGCATCATACCCTCCGTTCACCCATGGTCTGACCGCTTCTAACCCATCAGGACGGCGCCGTCACGCCCATCCCGGCATCAAACCCCGAAGATCAGGTGTTTTTCGCCGACGGGAACAGCACCAGCCCGAACGCCCCGGCAAAGATCGCGATATCGGCGACGTTGAAGGCGAAAGGGTTGGAGAAGCCGCAGCAGGACATGTTGAGGAAATCCGCCACCGCGCCATACAGCACACGGTCGACGACGTTCCCCAGCGCCCCACCGATCAGCATCCCGGCCGAGATCAGGCCAAGCCGGCCCGGCGGGTCCCGGCGCATCCAGACCAGCACGAACAGCACGATGCCAAGAGCCACGGAAATCAGGATCCACCGCGTGGCCGGCGCGTCTCCGGCAAGCAGGCCGAAGTTGATGCCGTAGTTCCAAGCCATGTGGAAATTCAGGAACGGCGGCCAGACCTCGATCTGCAACCGCGTCGCGAGGTCGAGCACGTGCACAACCCAGATCTTCGAGAGCTGATCGATCACGAAGACCCAGAATGCCACCCACCAGACCAAACGGAGGGTCCCCTGCCGAACTGCGCTTTGCCTGCCTGCCACTGCTGTCTCGTTCATTTTGCCCCGGCCCTGTTAACCGGTCTCGACCGGGCGGGATAGGTCGGTTTTCAATCAACTCTTCGACATCGGCGAAGGTCGGTGCGGCGCTTGTCGCATCAGCAGGCTTGCCGGTCAGGGCCTGCCTGCGTCCGCACGGCGAAAGACTATGCGCCCCCGCAGGGGCGCACAACCTCGCGCGGCGCCGGACACCGGCTCACCGCAAGATGACGTGGGGGCCGACCGGGATCAGTGGCGGAAATGCCGCATCCCGGTAAAGACCATTGCCAGCCCGGCCTCGTCCGCGGCGGCGATGACCTCGTCGTCGCGCATCGAACCGCCCGGCTGGATCACGCAGGTGGCACCGGCTGCGGCGGCTTCCATCAGCCCGTCCGGGAAGGGGAAGAACGCGTCCGACGCCACGGCAGAGCCGCGGGTCAGCGGTTCGGGCAGGCCAAGCGCCTCCGCCATCCGCTCTGCCTTCTTGGCCGCGATCAGCGCGGAATCGACACGGCTCATCTGACCCGCGCCGACACCCACGGTGGCCTTGTCCTTCACGTACACGATGGCGTTGGACTTCACGTGCTTCGCGACTTTCCACGCGAACAGAAGGTCCTCCATCTGCGCGTCGGTGGGCGCGATCTTCGTCACCACCTTAAGGTCGTCCACGGTCAGCACACCGTTGTCGATGTCCTGCACCAGTATCCCGCCGGACACCTGCCGGTAGGACACGCGATGCTCCGCCGTATTGGCAAGACCCGGTGCAAGGATCAGCCGCAGGTTCTTCTTCTTCGCGAAGATGTCCTTCGCCTTCTGGTCGATGGCCGGCGCGATGACGACCTCGGTGAAGATCTCGGAAATCGCCTCGGCGGTGGCGCCGTCCAGCGGGCCGTTCAGCGCCACGATGCCCCCGAAGGCAGAAGTCCGGTCACAGTCGAACGCCTTCTGGTAGGCCTCAAGCAGGGTCGCACCCTTCGCCACGCCGCAGGGGTTGGCGTGCTTGATGATCGCGCAGGCCGGGCCGTCGCCGGGCAGGAACTCGCTGACCAGTTCAAACGCGGCATCGGTGTCGTTGATGTTGTTGTAGCTCAGCTCCTTGCCCTGAAGCTGCTCGGCCACCGCCACGCCCGGGCGGTTCGAGCCGTCGGCGTAGAACGCCGCCTTCTGGTGCGGGTTCTCGCCGTAGCGCATGGTCTGCTTCAGCTCGCCCGCGAACACACGGCGGCGCGGCGTCTCCTCGCCGATGGCACCCGCCATCCAGGTCGACACGGCGGCGTCATAGGCGCCGGTGCGGGCATAGGCGATCTGCGCCATCTTCTTGCGGAACGCGAGCGTGGTCTGCGCCTCTTCCCCGCCGTTCGCCTTGATCTCTTCCAGGAGCGCGCCGTAGTCCTCCACGTCGACCACCGTGGTGACGAAGGCATGGTTTTTCGCCGCCGCACGGATCATCGCAGGGCCGCCGATGTCGATGTTCTCGATCATCTCGTCATAGCCCGCGCCGCGCGCCAGCGCCGCCTCGAACGGGTAGAGGTTCACCACCAGCAGGTCGATCGGCACGATGCCGTGCTCGGCCATGGAGGCCACATGCATGCCGTTGTCGCGCAGCGCCAGAAGGCCGCCGTGCACCTTGGGGTGGAGAGTCTTCACCCGGCCATCCATCATCTCCGGGAAACCGGTCAGGTCGGAGACGTCGCGCACCTCGATGCCGGCGTCGCGGATCGCCTTGGCGGACCCGCCGGTCGACAGCAGCTCGATCTTCAGGTCGGCCAGTGCGCGGGCCAGCTCGATCAGGCCGGTCTTGTCGGAAACGGAAATCAGCGCGCGGCGCACGGGTGCGAGGTCGGTCATGTGGGGCACTCCAAGGGTCAGACTCAGACGTCCGTCGGATCCTGCGCAAGATCGCGCACGGCCAGCGCGGTCTCCTGCGCCTTGGCCAATGACCACCGGACGCGCGTCGCATACTGCATCGCCCGCCCGGATAGAACCACCTGCTTCGTCGCACGGGGCCTCAACCGCCCCTTTTCAAGATATACGGAGGGTTCGAGGGCCAATTCCACGCCGCCTTCGAAGCGGAACACCCAGATTTCGCCGGATCGCAGCGCCATCGACACCGCGTTGCCCCCCAAATCGACGGTCACGTCGACCTCGGGATGAAGGTGAAAGCGAATCTCATACGGCAGACCCGCCAGCTTCACCGCATCCATCGCCTTGTCGAACCGCTTCTTCGCCGGGGCGTCGAGCGCGACGAGATAATCCTCGCCCCTGAGGCTCCGCCCGTCCAGCGACAGTTCCAGCGACCGGGCGTGGGTCAGCCCCTGTACGGCGACATAACCGTCGTGTCCTCCCTCGAAGCGCAGCGATTCGGCCAGATGGGTCATCTGGATCGGCACGTGCTTCGGCGCATCCTCCAGCAGTTCGCGCCGCGCCTGCGCGACCCAGCGCGGCGCCGCCAGCCGGGCCGAGCTGTAGCCCTGCAGGCACAACACCGAATGCGACAGCGTCGCCCGCCCGGCACGGCGCCAATCCTCTCCGAACCCGCTGCCCGAGCCGCAGTTGACGATCAGCGGCCGCCGGCCCGAAGTCAGTTCGAACGCAAGCGTAGAGGCATGGGCGTTGCCGGACGCCGCCCCGACGGGCGGCACGGCGGCGTCTATGACAATGCTCGTCCGACCGGCCGAGAGCCGTGCGAACCCCATCGCCAGCCCGTCCGCCTGTCGTTTCTTCGAACCGGAGACCGCAAGCGCCATGTCCAGCCGTCCGTCCAGCCCGCGCCCGCCACCGTGGAACCGCGCCAGCCCGCCGTCCGCGTGGCGCAGCGTGCGCAGCGTGGGCGCGATCCGCGCGATGGCCTCAACGTGGTCCTTGTGTGGAACGAGGTCCGCCTCCTCCAGCGCCGCCTGCGCCCACGTCAGCAGGGTGAAGACCTCCAGCAGTTCCTCGGGGTTGCGCGTGGGAATGCCGCCCTGCGCCGAGACCTGCCGCCGGCATTCGGCGCCAAGCGCCTCGCGCGCCGGGTCGACGTGCGTCTCCATCCCCTCCAGCGACAGCGCGGCGTACAGCAGCCCTGTCATCGCCTCGAAGCGGGCCAGTCCCGGCGGGGCCGACGCACCGCGCCGCGCAAGGAACGTCGCCTGCGCGCCCAGTGCCGCATAAAACGCCTCGCTCTTGTCGGACGGCAGTCCGCGCAGCACGAACAGCGCGTGATGCACCCAGCGGATCAGCCGCCGTCCGGTCAGTTCCGGCGTCCAGCCCGGCCCGGTGCCGCGCCCGTACCGCGCGATCCAGTCCCAGAGCCAGTCCTGTGCCAGCTTGCGCGCCTTGATGTCGCCCACCGCCGCGAGATCGTCGAGCCAGGCGAACCCGTTGATTTCCTCGGTGAAGGCGGCATCCGGCGCGGGGATGTCCCAAAGCATGGCGCCCGGCGCCTCGACGAAATGGCCCGCGAACATCAGGTTGCCCGCGCACATCTGCCGTCCCTTGGCAAAGAAGCCCACGGTGCGCGGTTCCGGCTGGCTGACAAATCCGTCCGCCGCGCGCGCACGCGCCGCCAGCCGTGCGTGCACACGGTTCAGGACCCGCTCCGGCGCGGTCCGCCAGTTGCGCTGCGTCGTCATCGCTGCCTTGCCTCGTTGCCCTTGCGGGGACCCTTGACGGGAATGGCCCTTCGCGGGCGCTTGCGCAGGATCATATCGTCCGCAGCCGACAAAGTCATTAACGAAGGCCACCGGCAAGAGCGTGGATCAGCCCTTCGCCACGCAAGCCATGTAGAAACCGTCCAGGCCGCCCCGCTCCGCCCAGAAATCGGGCCTGAGCCGAAGCCCGCCCTCCTCGCTCCGCCACGCGGGCTCGATCCAGTCGGCCTCCGCCGGAACGACACGCAGGCCGGGATGACGCTCCAGCGCCTCTTCGATCTGACACTCGCCCTCGTCGGGCAAAAGCGAACAGGTGGCGTAGACCAGCCGCCCGCCCGGCTTCAGCAGCGACAGCGCATGGTCCAGCATCCAGCCCTGCAGCCCGATCAGTTCCGAGATCTTCTCGCCCATGTGAACGTGCGGCAAGTCGGGGTGTCGGCGGATCGTGCCCGTAGCCGAACACGGGGCGTCCAGCAGGATGGCATCGTACTGTCCCCGATGCTCCAGCGCGTCGCCTGCGACCAGCTCGGCCTCCAGCCCGCAGCGGTCGAGGTTTTCACGCACCCGCGCCAGCCGCGCCTCCGAGATGTCGAGCGCGGTCACACGCGCCCCCCGCGCCGCCAGTTGCAGCGTCTTGCCGCCCGGAGCGGCGCACATGTCCAGCACGTCGAGGCCCGCCACCTCGCCCAGCAGCTTCACCGGCAGCGCGGCGGCAGCGTCCTGCACCCACCATGCGCCGTCAGAGAACCCCGGCAACGCACTGACCTGTCCCGCGTCGCGCAAGCGCACCGAACCGGTCGGGAGCAACTCGCCCGGTAGCCCCTCCGGCAGGTCCCCTTTCAGCGTCAGATCGACCGGCGCTCCGTCGAAATGCGCGCGTTCCATCGCCGCCACGGCCTGCGGTCCCCAGGCTTCCGCCAGCGGCGCGCGCAGCCACTTCGGCAGGCGCGGAACACGCAGCTTCGCCCAGTCCGCCGGACCGCTCTCGGCCACCTTGCGCAGGACCGCGTTGGCCAGCCCCTTCGCGCCCTGCGTGCGTTTGCCCCGCGCTGCGATCTCGACGCAATCGCTCACCACCCCATGCGCCGCACCGCCGGTGCACAGCTCCGTGGCGCCCAGTCTGAGGATGTTCATGACGCGCCCCGCCGGGGCCTTCCTGAGATGCGGCTTCAGCACACGGTCGGCGCGTTCCAGCCCGCGCAGCACCTCCGTCGCCAACCGCTGCGCCGCCGCGCGGTCGGGCGCCGCCAGCCGGTCGAGCCGGTCAGTCTCCGACAAAGGGCGGTGCTGCACCAGCACCATGTCCAACAGGTCGACGGCGGCCAGTCGGGCCGGGCTGGGGTCTGCCATGAAGTCTCCGGAATCTGGCCCGGGCTTGCCCCGGACGGCACCGGGGGCCTATATCAACAGCCATCGCCCTAGGAAAGCCCAGCGAGGACCGCCATGCCCGAGACCCCCGAAAGCGACCTGCCCCCCGCGGCGCAGCGCGCCCTTGCCGAAGCAGCGGAGCGCCGGGCAAAGCCAGAGGCCGAGGCAAAAGCCTTCCCCAAGGAATACGGCGGCCGCGACGGTCCCGAACCGGTGCGCTACGGCGACTGGGAAAAGAAGGGCCTCGCCATCGACTTCTAGGCCGGTCGCGCGCGTATCTTCGCGACCAGACGACCTCCGCTTACATGTCAGACCCACGCGCATCTCGCGCCGCTTCGACGGCATGAGGCGGTCCCGATTGGGCTGACGCAGATCCAAAAGACCGGGCGCAACGGCCACCCCAACAGACCAGGGATACATCGGGTTTATGCAAGTGGACGGACCGTCCACTTCCTGGACAAGCTCCGACTGGCCACTGCTGAAAGCCACTCCTCGCCCGCACGAAGATCGGAAAATCACAATTCCTCACGTCGCTCGAAAGAAACCTACCTACCAAAAAACAGCAAGAATCCCACGTCAGGAAAAGGGGTCAACATAATATTTTGTAAACAGATTCCACACTGACATGCCCTGACGACGCCAAGATGCGCGGCGCAATGACAAGACTGCTGCTACTGTGGAAGCATCGGAAAATCGAAATTCCTGAAATCGCGGAAGCTCTGACAGCCAGACTCAACCGGCAAACCCTCCTGGCGCGCGATACATCGGATAAATCCACGAAACCGGATCGGTCACGGCACGGTGCACCAGAGGAAACCGCCTCTCTCCAACCGCACTGCCCCCCGAAAGCGTCACGGCGCCCTGAGCGGGGCGCCGTGGGTGGGTGGGTGGGCGGCGCTCCTCTCAGGGCGCCGTGACGCGGTCAGCCAAGCCCGAGCACGTCCAGCATGTCGTAGTGGCCCGGTCCCTTGTCCTGCCCCCAGAGCGCCGCCTTCAGCGCGCCGCGCGCAAACAGCGTCCGGTCGGAAGCCACATGCTTCAGCACGATACGCTCGCCGGGTGTGGCGAAAAGCACCTCGTGTTCGCCAACGATGTCGCCGCCACGGATCGCGTGGAAACCGATGTCGCCACGCTTGCGCGCGCCCGTGATGCCGTCGCGGCCCCGGTCGGACACGTCTGCCAGCGCAACCCCGCGTCCCTCTGCCGCGGCCTCGCCCAGCATCAGCGCCGTCCCCGAGGGCGCGTCCACCTTGTGGTGATGGTGCGCCTCGATCACCTCGATGTCCCAGTCGGCATCCAGCGCCGCCGCAACCTGCTTCACCATCCGGGTCAGCAGGTTCACGCCCAGCGACATGTTGCCCGCCCGGACCACAACCGCATGACGTGCCGCGCGGTCGATGGCGGAAATATCGTCCTCCGACAGCCCAGTGGTGCCGATGACATGCACCGCCCGCGCCTGCGCCGCCAGTTCGGAAAATGCGACCGTCGCCGCGGGCGCGGTGAAATCGATGACCGCCTGCGCACGCGAAAACGCCTCAAGCGCGTCGTCGCTCACCTTCAGGCCCATCTCGGCACCGCCCATGGCCAGCCCCAGGTCGCGCCCGACCCAGTCGTGGCCCTCGCGCTCCAGCGCGCCGACAAGTTTCAGCCGGTCGGAGGCCATGACCTCCTTCACGAGCATCTGCCCCATGCGTCCGGAAACGCCCGTTACAACGACACCTGGCTGATCCGTCATCGTCCACACTCCTCAAGTCCGTTGCGATCCCATACAGCGGTCGTCGGCGCTTGGCAAAGCGACAGCTTCGCTCTACTTCTCCCGCATGGCACGCAACAGATTCCAAGATGGCCCCGGGCCAAGCCAACGTCAGCTCCGGGTGAGCGAAGTCATCCGGCGCCAGCTGTCGGATGTTCTCATGCGTGGCGACGTCCACGACCCCGAGCTCAACCGCCTGTCGATCACGGTCGGCGAGGTGCGCGTTTCCCCCGACCTCAAGGTCGCCACCGCCTATGTGGTGCCGCTCGGCGGGCAGAAGGCCGACGACATGTTCGCCCTGCTGGACCGCAACAAGGGCGAGTTGCGGCGCGCCGTCTCGAAGGGGCTGACGCTGAAATTCGCGCCTGAACTGCGGTTCCGCCTGGACGAGACCTTCGACAACCTCGACGAGGCCCGGCGCCTGTTCTCCGACGACACCGTGCGCCGCGACGTGGAGGGCTGATCCCATGCTCCGTGCCTGCCTTGCGCTGGCAGCGTTGCTCGCCTCGGTGGCAGCGCCCGCCAGCGCCGTCACTTGCCGCAACGTGGAGTTCGAGTCGATCCGCTACGCCGTCTGCGAGGTCGACGCCACGAAGGAAGACCTCCGCCTGTTTCGCGCCGACGCCGAGGGACGGCCCATCGGCCAGTTCTCGCGCCTTGAGGCCATTCTGGCCCAAAAGGGCGAAACGCTCGCCTTCGCGATGAATGCCGGCATGTATCACGAGGACCGCGCCCCGGTCGGCTATTACGTCGAGGATGGCAAGGAAGAGATGCGTGTCATCTCCTCCCCCGGTCCGGGCAACTTCGGCCTCCTGCCCAACGGTGTGCTCTGCATCACGGATACCCGCGCCCGAGTCTACGAGACCCGCGACTTCCTTGCCGCCAAGCCCGCCTGCCGCGACGCCACGCAATCCGGCCCGATGCTGGTCATAGGCGGCGAACTGCACCCGCGCTTCCTGCCGGACTCCACCTCGCGCTATATCCGCAACGGCGTGGGCACATCGAAGGACGGCAAGCGCGCGGTCTTCGCGATCTCGCAAAGCGTCGTCACCTTCCACGAGTTCGGGCGGTTTTTCCGCGACGGTTTGAAATTGCCCAACGCGCTGTTCCTCGACGGCAATGTTTCGCGGCTCTATGCGCCGGAACTGGGCCGCAACGACCTCGGGCGGCGCATGGGACCGATCGTGGCCGTGACGGAAAAGGCCGACTGACCGGCTGAGACCGCGTCCGCGTGCCGGATGGCCAGGCCGGGCCGGATGGGTCCGCCGGGGCGGAAGCGATTGCCGCGCGTGTGTCCGCATGGCAGGCTGCCCGGACAGACCATGCCATTCCTTCGCCGCGACCTTTGATGACCTTATCCTTGCGCACCTTTTTCGTGCTTCTCTTGCTGGCCGCCTTGCCGCCGTGGCCGCCCGCGTCGGCGCAGCAGGCGGTGGACCTTTCCGAACCCTTCTTGGCAGAGGGGCTTTCGATCCAGGACCGGCGTTTCCTTCAAGCCGCGCTGGCCTTCGAAGGCGCTCTGCACGCGCCCATCGCCCCCGACTGGAGCCCCGGCGCGCAGGCAGCGATGGACGACTTCGCCCAAACCGCCTACGGCGCCGCGCCCTCCGTGCTGCATATGGCCGCGCTGGCGCAGGAGATGACGGATCGGGCCGCGCGCGATGGCTGGACGTGGCGCCACTTCGACTCGCTCGGGCTGTCGCTGCTCTTTCCGTCCAAGACCGCCGTTCCCGCCGCACCGGATGGCGCGTTCACCGTCTGGGACCACAGCACGTCCTCGCTGCGCTACCGTTTCGCCTCTCTCTCCCGGCCAGAGGCGCAGGCGCTGCACCGCGACACGCTGGCGCTTCAGGCAGAGGGCGGAACCCCGGTGCGCACGCGCGACGCCAGCCTTGCCGTGACCGGGGTCACCGGCGCGGACGGCACACTGCGCCGGGTCCGCTCCGACTATATCGACGGCGCATGGTCGACGGTCGTTCTGTCGGCGGATGCGGCGGACGGCGCGCTTCTCGGCGCGGTGGCCGCCAGCATTGCGCCGGGGCTGGCCGCGCCGCTGGCGGTCACGCGCGGCGGGCGGCTCGACCGGGCACGGCAAGCCGCCGCCCCGCTGCTGGACACCCTGGAACGCCTGCCTCGGGACAGGCCCGCCCCCCCGACCGAGGCCACACCGCCAGTGGCCTCACCCCCGGAGGCCACCCTGCCGGACGTCAACCTGCCGGAGGACAGCGCGCACCGGGACCGCCCGTCGCGCCCCTTCCGCGCGGCCAGCACCGGCAGCGGCTTCTACGTCTCCGCCGAGGGGCACGTTCTGACCAACGCCCATGTCACCGACGGCTGCACCACGATCCACGTCGACGGCCGGCCCGCCCGCCTGCTGACGCAATCCGCTGACAGCGACCTGGCGCTTTTGTTGTCCGAAGCACCGGCCCCGGCGGTCGCCATCTTCTCGGAGGCGCCCGCGCGGCTCAATTCGGACGTGACCGCGCTAGGGTATCCGCTGTCGCACATCCTCGGCGGGATGAACGTGACGCGCGGGTCGGTCTCGGCGATCACCGGGCTGTCGGGCGATCCCGCGACCATGCAGATCACCGCCCCGGTCCAGCCCGGCAATTCCGGCGGGCCGCTGATCGGCGCAGACGGTTCGGTGGTGGGCGTGGTGGTGGCCAAGCTCGACGCGCTGACCATCGCCGACCAGCTGCGCGACATTCCCCAGAACGTGAACTTCGCGGTCCGGGCCGAGGTCGCGGCGCGGTTCCTTGCGGCGCAAGGGGTCTCGCCCCTCCGTGCCGCGCCACACACACCTCTTCGCCCCGAGGACCTGGCCCAGAGGGCTGCCGCGTTCACCGCCTTCGTCGAGTGCGATCCACGCTGACACGGGGCTGGCAGTCATGGGCCGGCAACCACGGCACCGCGCCCTGCGCCCCCCCGAAACGCTTGCACCCTGACGCGCGGCGCCCTACCTCGGGACAACGACCGACGAAAGGCTGCAGATGTCCCAGACCCCGACCGAGCTGACACAGGCCCTGCTCGACGCCGCGAAGAAAGCTGGCGCCGATGCCGCAGACGCCATCGCCATCGAAGGCACCGCGCTGTCCATCGACGTGCGCGCCGGGACGCTGGAACAGGCGGAACGGGCCGAGGGGCGCGACCTCGGGCTGCGGGTCTTCGTGGGCAGGCGGGTCGCCAGCGTCTCCACCTCCGACACCCGGGCCGAGGCGCTGACCGCCATGGCAGAACGCGCCGTCGCCATGGCCCGCGAGACGCCCGAAGACCCCTACGCGGGCCTTGCCGATCCGTCTCAGCTTGCCCGCGACTGGGACATGGACGCCCTGCAACTGGCCGACCCCGCCGAGGAACCCGCCCCGGCAGAGCTTGAAGACGACGCCCGCCGGGCCGAGGCTGCGGCGCTGGCGCACGAGGGCATCACCATGGTGCACTCCGCCTCCGCCACCTATTCGGCGCAGAACGTCGCACTTGCCGCCTCCAACGGGTTTGCCGGAGGCTACCGGCGCACCGGGCGCTCCCGGTCCTGCGTCGCGGTGGCGGGCACCGGCCTTGCCATGGAGCGCGACTACGACGGCGACAGCCGCATCTTCCAGTCCGACCTGCGTTCGGCCGAGGACATCGGCGACACCGCGGCCATCCGCGCGCTGGAACGGCTGAACCCGAAGCGCCCCAAGACCGGCGCCTATCCCGTGCTCTTCGACGAACGCATCTCCTCGTCGCTGATCGGCCACCTTGTCGCGGCGTCGAACGGTGCCTCCGTGGCACGCGGCGCGTCCTGGCTGCGCGGCGCCCTGGGTGAAGACGTGCTGCCCAAGGGCCTGTCGCTGATCGAGGACCCGCACCGCCCGCGCACCGCCGCCTCCCGTCCCTTCGACGCGGAAGGGCTGGCGACGAAGGCCCGCAAGCTGATCGACGACGGTGTGCTGACCGGCTGGACACTGGACCTCGCCAACGCCCGCAAGCTGGAGATGGAGAGCACCGCGAACGCCGCCCGCTCCGTTTCGGGCGGGATCTCTCCGACCGTCTGGAACCTCGAACTGACGCAGGGCGACCGGACGCGCGAAGACCTGATGGCAGAGATGGGCAGCGGCCTGCTGGTGACCTCGATGATCGGCTCCACCATCAACCCCAACACCGGCGACTACTCGCGCGGGGCGGCGGGCTGGTGGGTAGAGAACGGCGCACTGGCCTATCCGGTGTCCGGTGTCACGCTGGCGGGCAACCTGCGCGAGATGCTGCGCGCCATCACCCCAGCGAACGACGCACGCCCCTGGCTGTCGCGCGTGGTGCCGTCGCTGCTGGTCGAGGGGCTCACTCTTGCCGGAGACTGAGGCCGACGCCGATCTGCGCCTGCTGACACAGGCCGCGCGCCAGGCGGGCGACATCGCGACGGGTTTCATCGGGCAGGATCTGGACATCCGCTACAAGGAGGACGACGCCGGCCCCGTGACCCGCGCCGATCTTGCCGTGGACACGGCGCTGAAGGACATCCTGCGCGACGCCCGCCCCGGTTATGGCTGGCTGTCGGAGGAAACGCCCGACGGCGAGAACCGCCTGACGAAGGACCGGGTGTTCATCGTCGATCCCATCGACGGCACGCGGTCCTACATCGAAGGTTCGCGCGCGTGGGCGCACGTGCTGGCCGTCGTGGAGCATGGGATCGTGCAGGCGGCGGTGGTCTTTCTGCCGATGCTCGACGCGCTCTACACTGCCCGGCTCGGCGGCGGCGCCCGGCTGAACGGCGACACGATCGCCGTCTCGCCGCGCGGCGCGCTGACCGGCGCGGACGTGCTGGCCACCCGGCCCAACCTCGACCCGCATCACTGGCCCGGCGGCGTCCCGCAGGTGAAGCGCCACCACCGCCCCTCGTTGGCCTACCGGCAGGCGCTGGTGGCAGAGGGACGCTATGACGCGATGTTCACCTTCCGGCCAAGCTGGGAATGGGACATCGCCGCAGGCGCGCTGATCCTGTCGGAGGCAGGGGCCACCGTGACCGACCGCCGGGGCCAGCCGCTGCGCTTCAACGGACCGAAGGCGCAGGTCGACGGGCTGGTGGCGGCCAACCCCGACCTGCACGGCTCGCTCATGGCCCGTCTCGCGGACGATGCACCGGGGCCGCCCGGTTCCACGGCAACGGCCCGAAACCGGTAACGAAGTATTTGGCAGGACACCCGAAACGCCCCCCGGCCCGCTTGACCCCGCCCCCGCGATGACTACGGTCATGGCCCGTCACCTTGGCCCCATCCTTCAGGAGAAGCGCATGCAACGGCTCCATCTCGTCTTCGGCGGCGAACTCGAAGACCCAACCAAGACCGTGTTCCGCGATGTGAACGACCTCCACATCGTCGGCATCTTTCCGAACTACGAAGAGGCCTACAACGCATGGAAGGCAGAAGCGCAGCGCACCGTGGACAACGCCCACATGCGCTATTTCATCGCGCACCTGCACCGGCTGAGAGAGGAAGGCAAGGAAGCCTCCTCCACCGAAGAACTGGGCTGACGCCTTGAGCAGTCGCGCGTTGTCGCTCCAGGCCTATCTGGCCACGACGCGCGGCCCGGGCGCGGACAAGCCGCAACCGCTGCCGCCGCGTCCGCCGGGTCCGCTCGTCTGGGCCTGGGCCTCGGGCGAGGAACGCGGACGCGCGCTGGCCAGCCTCTGCGCCCGCCTGACCGGCCAGCACCCCGACACCGAAATCGTGCTCTCGGGCGACGCGCCCGCCTCCGGCGAGGCACTGCACCTGCCCGCCCCCGCCGAACGACTGCCCGACTGCACCGCCTACGCCCGGCACCTGAAACCCGACGTGGTGCTCTGGGCCGGGTCCAACCTGCGTCCCGCGCTGCTGCACTCCCTGTCCGAGGAAGGCGCGCATATCATCGCGCTCGACCTGACCGACCAGCCGCCCGTGGCGCCCGCCGCCGCACGCTGGCTGCCCGATCCGGCCCCGGCGGCGCTGGCGCTCGTCGACACGCTCTATGCCACCGACGAAGCCGCCGCCCGCCGCCTGAGACGGCTGGGGATGGATGCCACGCGCATCCACGTCGCCGGTCCGCTGATGGACACCGACATGCCCCTGCCCTGCGCGGATGCCCAGCACGAAGAGGTCGCGGCGCTCATGTCGGGCCGGCCCGTCTGGTTGGCCGCCCGACTGCGCGGCGGGGAAACCTACGACATCCTCGCCGCCCACCGCCAGGCCGTGCGCCTGAACCACCGCCTGCTTCTGGTCATCGTGCCCGCCTGCGCGCAGGACGCCGAACGTATCCTCCGCGCCGCCCGGCAGGCGCAGCTCCGGCTTTGCCTCTGGGACGAGGGCGAGACGCCGGACGAAAACACGCAGGTCATCATCACCGAAGGGCCGGAGACGCTCGGCCTCTGGTATCGCATCGCGCCCCTCGCCTACCTCGGCGGCTCTCTCGTCAACGGCGTCGGCGGCGAAGACCCCTACGAAGCCGCGACGCTCGGCACCGCGATCCTTTATGGCCCGAACGTGGGCGGGCACCTGCGCAGCTACACGCGGCTGGTCGAGGCCGGGGCCGCGCGCATCGTCCGCGACGCCGATTCCCTGGCGGCGGCAGTGCTGCACCTCGTCGCCCCGGATCAGGCGGCGGCCATGGCACACGCCGGGTGGGACGTGATTTCCTCCGGTGCGGAACTGGTCGACACGGTCATCGCCGAGGTGGCCGAGGTCCTCGACGCACGCGGGGCGGTCTGATGCAGGCGCCGCGCTTCTGGTTCACCCCGCCCGACGCCCCCGCGTGGCAGACCCGCGCGCTTGCGCCGCTGGCCGCCCTCACCGCCCGCGCCACCGCACGCCGCGTGTCCCGCGCACCAGACCATGCCCCCGGCATTCCGGTGATCTGCGTCGGCAATGTCAACGCGGGCGGCACCGGCAAAACCCCCGCCGCCATAGCCCTCGTCCAGCGCCTGCAAGCGCGGGGCCTGAGCCCCCATGTCCTGTCGCGCGGGTACGGCGGTACGCTCGACGGTCCGGTGCAGGTCGATCCGCTGCGTCACACCGCATCGCAAACCGGGGACGAACCGCTCCTCCTCGCCGCCTTCTGTCCCGCATGGGTGGCAAAGGACCGCGCCGCGGGCGCCCGCGCGGCCGAAGCGGCGGGCGCGGACGTCCTCGTGCTGGACGACGGGCTGCAGAACCCGGCGCTGCGCAAGGATCTGACGCTGGTGACGGTGGACGCGCACATGGGCTTCGGCAACGGCCGCTGCCAGCCCGCAGGCCCCCTGCGCGAACCGGTGGCGGCGGGCCTCGCCCGGGCCGACCTGCTCCTCTCCATAGGCCCCTCCGCCGCACAGCAGCGCTTTGCCGCCACATGGGGCAGGCAGGTGACGATCCCGCACCTGACCGGCGCGCTCGAACCGCTTCAGACCGGTATGGACTGGCAGGACATGGCCGCCTTCGCCTTCGCGGGCATCGGCCACCCGGAAAAGTTCTTCGCCACGCTCAGGGGCCTTGGCGCCGACGTGAAGGGCACCGTGGCGCTCGGCGACCACCAGCCGCTGACCCCGGCCATCCTGACCCGTCTTGCGCAGGACGCGGGCCGGATGGGCGCGCAGCTTGTCACCACGGAAAAAGACGCCGTGCGCCTGCCCGCCGACATGCGCCAGCAGGTCCTGACCGTTCCGGTAAGACTGCAGATCGCGGACCCGGCGCCGCTGGAGGCCGCACTCGACCGCCTGTTCGCCTGAGCGGCACACCGGCACCCCGCGAATCGCGGCGGACGTGGCGGACCCGAAGGCCCCGTGTCACTCCGCCGCGAGTTGTCCCCGGTCGCGCGCGCCCAGGACGGCCAGTTCCGCCACGACCCCGCGCAACACGCGCCGCACGTCTTCGAAATCCGCGCTCGGGCTGATGGTCTTCTCGTCCATGTAAAGCGACCGGTCAATCTCCACCTGCACCGCGTGCTGGTTCCGCAACGGGCGCCCATAGGCCTGGGTGGTGTAGGCCCCCGCGAAAGGTGCGTTGCGCGCCACCACGAACCCGGCAGAGCGGAAGGCCGCTTCCACACGTTCCACCACATCGATGGCCGAGGACGCGCCAAACCGGTCGCCGATCACGACCTCGGGGCGCGGCACGCCATTGCGCAGCGCGCCGTCCAGCGCCTCGCGCGGCATCGAATGGCAGTCGATCAGGATCGCCTCGCCAAAGATCGCGTGCGACCGCGCCAGAAGGGTGGCCAGTTTCTCGTGGTAGGGGCGCCAGATCTGCTGCAGGCGACGCTCCGCCTCCAGCCGGGACAGCTTGCCGCGATAGATTGCCCGGCCGCCTGCCACGACGCGCGGCACCACGCCCAGACCGGAGGCCACGCGCGGGTTGTGGCCCATGCGGCGCACGCCCTCGATCAGCGCCGGGTCCAGTTCGTCGACCGCCCGGTTGAGGTCCACGTAGGCGCGGGGCGCACCGGCCCGCAACAACGGCGCGCCATGTGCAGGTGCGGAATCGAACAGCCGGTCGACCCAGGCGTCTTCCGAGGACCGAATCGTCCGCTTGTCCAGCAATGTCGTACCCAGAAAGCTCGGCGGATAATCGCGTCCCGAATGCGGCGACGCGAACACAACGCAACTCGACAGCTTTTCCGGCAGATGAAGATGGTAAGCCGTGCTGGGCATTGGCGCTCCTTTGCAGCAAATCATAGACCAAAAACTTTCGACTCCAAAAGCCCTTGATCCCGCTCCGGAACCTATTTATAGACCCCTCCACCGGCGCGGACCTCCCGCGCCCCTTTCTTTCACAAGGGGCACGGAGCAAGGGGAACGGATCGGCCATAGGGGCGGTTAGCTCAGCGGTAGAGCACTACGTTGACATCGTAGGGGTCACTGGTTCGATCCCAGTATCGCCCACCAGAATTCACCCTCCGGGGGTTGCGGGCGCGTCCTGAACAGGACCGCGCCCGAGATGTTCCGGGGACACATAACGCAGGACGCTCGGGGCACGACGCTCAGGTGTCTGGCACAACCCATGGCGCTCGCGCGCCGCGAAAGACGAAGGAGAGACCGATGAAGGTCGCAAACTCGCTCCGCTCGCTCAAGAATCGCCATCGCGACTGCCGCGTTGTGCGCCGCAAGGGCCGCGTTTACGTGATCAACAAGACCCAGCGCAAGTTCAAGGCGCGTCAGGGCTGATCGGACGGCCCGATCTTCGGGCCGCATCGACACGAGAAAGAACCCCCGCAGGCGGATGCCTCGGGGGTTTTCGTGTTTCGTGCCAGCCCAGTCATGACGCGCCCTCTTCAGGCGTGCCCTGCCGGGCAGTGGCGTGGAGGGTGGGCCGCCGGGCCCGAACAGGCCCGGCAGGGCACGCCCGGAAGGCCCGGCCTCCCGAAGCTCACCCCGCCACTCTGACCCGTGTCAGCCGCCGCGCATCCGTTCGATGACGGCCAGCATGTTGCGGGCCTGCGTCGCACGCGCGCCGTTCGGGAAGGCCCGCAGGTAACGCCGCACCTGCTCTTCCGTGCCAAGCCGCTCCACCTCGGCCCACATGGCCGCGTCGGAGGGGCCACGGCGCGGTGCGGGATCGTCCTGCGCCGCTTCTGCCGCCGCAGCCGCGGCCTCGGCGGCCCGCTTGCGCTCCGCCTCTGCCGCAGCGGCCTGGCGGGCTCTGTCGCGCGCGCGTTGCGCATCCGCCGCCTGTTCCTTCGCGGCGGCGTCCGCCTCGATCTTGGCGATCTGGTCGAGGTCGAGATAGCCGGTCTCCTCCAACCCCGCGTTTTTCTGCCAGCCGCGCACCGCATCGCGGGTGCCTTCGCCAAAGATCCCGTCCACGGCCCAAGTGTAGTACCCCAGCATGTCGAGATCGCGCTGGATGTCACGCCGCGCCTCGCGCGTCAGGCCAAGGAAGTCCTCCGCCCGCCGCAGGTCGTAGTGCGGATCGGCCTTGATCGCCTTGATTCGCTGCGTGGCGGCGTTGACATAGGCACCGTCCGGCTGTGCCTTCAGGTAAGACGAATAGCTGGCTTCCGTGTTCTCGATCCGCGCCGCGCGCCAGGCCGCGTCGTCCGCCGCGATCTCCACCTCCGACCGGGTGTCCTCCGGCTCTGCCACAGGGGCGGTTTCGGCGACCTCCGGGGCAACTTCGTCCGCCGGGGCGGGTTGCGCTGTCTCCGCCATCACCGGCTCGGGTGCTTCGGCGGGGTCCGGTTCGGCGGCCACGACGGTCTCCGCTTCGGCCTCGCCGGTTTCGGACATCCCGGCCTCGGGCACATCCGCCATGGGGGCCTCTGGCGCTTCGGCCACGTCCGCCTCGGACGCTTCGGCCACGTCCGCCTCGGACGCTTCGGCCACGTCCGCCTCGGGGGCTTCGGCGGTTTCGACCTCGGGCGCTTCGGTCACTTCTGCCACGGGCGCCTCGGCAGGTTCGGGCGCCTGCGCTTCGGCCATATCCGCCACGGGCGCTTCGGCTGTATCGACTGTGTCGGCCTCGGGCATGTCCGCGACCTCGGCCGCCGGGGCCTGCGTCTCTACTTCGGTCTCCGGTTCCATCACCTCGACGACAGAGTCAGCCGGCGCCTCAGGTGCGTCAGCCTCCGCCATCCCGGTCTCCGGCTCCGCGACCGGCGCGGTCTCTGCGTTCTCCGCAACGTCCGGCGTCATGGGCGCCTCATCGGCGGCCTCCGGCGCTGGATCGACTGCGGCAACCGGTCCGTCCTCAGGCACACCGCCCGGCGCACCGCCCATGTCCTCCGTGGGCTCGCTCGTGACCACCACGAGGTCCGCACCGCTGTTGCCGCTGACCGTCAGGCCCGCCGCACGGGCGGCGGCCACCACCGGCACGCCGACCTTCACCAGGTCGCCTGCCGCGAAACGCGCCACCTTGGCCTCCTCGCCACGCAGCACGGTCACCCCCTCGGGCACCTTGAGCTCGCCCAGCCCCGGTTCGAGGAAATCGCCGAATTCACCCGCCACGCCGCTTTCGGCCAGCACGAGGAACGCCCGCCCCGGAGACTTCGCCAGCACGCTCAGCACCGCCTCCACCGGGAAGGCCTCGACCATGACCGCCGCATCGGCAAGCCCCGATCCGTCCGCCGCCGGCAACAGCCACGACCCATGGTCGGCATGGGCGAAGGCCCCGGCCAGGATCACCACGACCGGATCGTCGCCTTCCATCGCCGAGACGAAGGTGCGAAAGCCGTCGGACATCGCAGCGCCGCCGGCGTCGCGCGCCTCGGTCACATCGAAGCCCTTGTCGCGCAACGCCTGCGCGGTCTCCGCCACCTGAGTCGCGGCAAAGAGCGTCTGAACGCCGTTGTAGCTGCTGTTGCCGATCACGAGGGCGTCGCCCGCCGCCTCCGCCGCGTTCGGCGAGAATGCGCCCGTGATCGTTCCGGAAACAAGTCCTGTAAAGGCAAGTGCAAGAATCCGCATGACAAATCCTCCTTTGTCCACAAGCCTACCGTGCTAGGCCCCTGCGGCAAGACACGATTGTGCAAGTCGCGAAAACTTCTTCGGCAGGACAATGCCGCCCGCCCCGTGGAGCACGGGAATTTTTCCCTCATTCTCAGGAAGATGCCGCGTCGCGGGCGCAACCCTCAGTCGTAGGTGCGCTGATCCTCGATCACCAGCCCGTCGCGCGGCAAACCGCCGGGGGCCACGAGTTCCACCCGCCCCTTCATCTTCAGGACCCCCGCCACGCTGTCCTCGACGCCCGCGACGGTCTCTGCGCCGGTCTCGATTCGCACCGTCATCACGTCGGTCTCGCCCTCGCGGCTGGCAACCACCCGGGCGCGGTCGATCTCCGCGTGGCGGGCGACCAGTTCGGCCACCTGCTCGGGGCGCACGAACATGCCCTTGATCTTCGTGGTCTGATCGGCGCGCCCCATCCAGCCCTTGATGCGGGTGTTGGTCCGGCCGCAAGGGCTTTCGCCCGGAAGGATGGCCGACAGGTCGCCGGTGGCAAAACGGATCAGCGGATAGTCCGGGTTCAGCGTCGTCACGACGACCTCGCCCACCTCGCCCTCGGCCACCGGATCGCCGGTGCCCGGCGTCACGATCTCCACGATCACCCCCTCGTCGAGGATCATCCCCTCTTTCGCCGCGCTCTCGTATGCGACGTTACCCAGGTCGGCAGTGGCGTAGCATTGCAGGCACTGGATGCCGCGCTCTTCGTACCAGGCCCGGAGCGAGGGGAACAACGCGCCGCCGCCCACGGCGGCCCGCACGATCTGCAGCTCAAGACCCATCTCGTCGGCCTTTTCCAGGATCACCTTCAGGTAATCCGGCGTGCCCGCGTAGGCCGTGGCGCCGACATCGCGCGCCGCCCGCGCCTGCAACTCGGTCTGGCCGGTGCCGGCGGGCAGCACGGCGGCCCCCACCGCGCGCGCGCCGTTTTCGAAGATCATCCCCGCGGGCGTCAGGTGGTAGCCGAAACAGTTCTGCACGATGTCGCCCACGCCGATCCCGCAGGCATGCAGGAACCGGCCCATGCGCCACCAGTCGTGGCTGACGCCCCCCGGCTCGTAGATCGGCCCCGGCGACTGGAAGACATGCGCCAGGTTGCCGACCGGCAGCCCGCCGAAGGGCGGCGCCTCCTTCTGGCGGGCCACAAGGTCGGCCTTGCGCAGCACCGGCAGCGACCCGAGGCCGGCCAGCGTCTCAAGCGCGGGCAGTCCGTGCCGCGCCAGTTGCGCGTTCAGGGCCCCTAGCTGCGCCGCCTCCCGCTCGTCGCGGCTGCGCGTTTCGAGCGCGTCGTAATAGGTGCTCATCGGGTTGTTCCTCCCCTCGGGCAATCTGAATTTGGCCGGATGGTTTTTTTCTGGTGTTCTGATACCGTACGCGCCGAAGAGGACGGGCCGTGAAAGCCGAGATCGAACGACGCATACATTTCGACTACGCCCAGCGGATCATGTTCATGAACGCATCCGGGATGCGTTTCGAACAGCCGGTCGACGTCGATATCCATTTCGACGCGATCGAGGTCAGCATCGCCGCGTCCGGCGAACGGCACTGGTACTTCCTGATCGACATCACCGGGGCCTCCATCTCGCCCGCGCTTTGCAAGGCCTACGCGGGCCGCATACACGCGCTGAACCTGCATCACGCGCTTGGCTCCGCCCGGTATGGCTCCGGTCCGGACATCACCGCCGCGCTGGCCTCCATGACGAAGGAAACCGGCTTCAACATGCCGGTTTTCCCGGATAAGGCGGCGGCGCTGCGCTACCTTCAGGACATCCGCGACGCGAACGTGCCGCCCCGGGTGGACGAACGGACGCTGCGCTTCCACGACCTCTACCCGCGCGTCACCTTCGACACCAACCGCCGCATCGTCGAGATCGACATGTCCGAGATGACGCTCAACCACGGGCGCGACGTGTCCGACCTCTTCGACCATATCGAGGCCCGGGTGGTCGCCATGGGCCAGCCGATGAAGTGGTACGCGCTTGTAAACTACCGCGATACGCAGGTCCTGCCCGCCGCGTGGGTCGAATACTCCCGCCGGGGCCGCGACCTGAACACCAGCTTCTCGCTGGCGACGCTGCGCTACAACGTCCCCGGCGAAGAGGCCGAGAACATCCGCGCGCGCAGCGCCAGCGGCGGCTTCGCGCCCAACATCTTCGCCACCCGCGCCGAGGCGCTGGCACAGCTCGACCTCCTGCGCAGCATGCGCGAGGCGTGACAGGCAACGCGCGCCGTCTTCCCGACCGGTTCCCATCCTTCAGGCCAGCCAGCGCTTGCGGCGGCGGTAAGAGCGTACGTCGCGGAACGATTTGCGGCCCTCGTCGGACATGCCGAGGTAGAATTCCTTCACGTCCGGGTTCTCGCGCAGTTCCTGCGCCGGACCTTCCATCACCACCCTCCCGTTTTCGAGAATATATCCCGAATGCGCGTAGCGCAGCGCGACGTTGGTGTTCTGTTCGGCCAGCAGGAAGGACACGCCCTCCCCCTCGTTCACCGCCTTCACGATCTCGAAGATCTGCTCCACCAGTTGCGGCGCCAGCCCCATCGACGGTTCGTCCAGCAGGATCGTCTCCGGGCGGCTCATCAGCGCGCGACCGATCGCCGTCATCTGCTGCTCCCCGCCCGAGGTATAGCCCGCCTGGCTCTTGCGCCGCTCCTTGAGCCGCGGAAAATACGTATAGACCATGTCGAGGTCCGCCTCGATGGCGCCCTTGCCGTCGCGCCGCGTATAGGCGCCGGTCATCAGGTTCTCCTCCACGGTCAGGTGCTCGAAGCAGTGCCGCCCCTCCATCACCTGGATCACGCCGCGCTTCACCAGCGCCGCCGGGTCGAGGTCCTGCACCCGCTCGCCCTTGTAGACGATGGACCCCTTGGTCACTTCGCCCCGCTCGCTGTGCAGCAGGTTGGAAATCGCCTTCAGCGTCGTGGTCTTGCCCGCGCCATTACCGCCCAGAAGCGCGGTGATCCCGCCTTTCCGGACCGTCAGGGACACCCCCTTCAGCACGAGGATCACGTGGTTGTAGATCACCTCGATGTTGTTGACCTCAAGCAGGGTCTCGGTCTTCCCGGCGTCCAGCATGGCGTTCCTCTCGCAGCGCGCCGGACCCACCCCGGAACCGCTGCCTCGTCTTCGTGAAATTGCCTCGATGGGTCCGGCGGCGGCAGCGTGCGCCGCCGCCGGACATCGTCACGCGAAAGCCGTCAGCCGCCGCAGTTCTCGTTGACCGGCCACGGCTGGTTGGCCTCGGCGTATTCCGCCGCCGAAGAGGCGATCAGATCGGCATAGCCCTCGGTGTTGGGGACGAGGTGGTCCGAGGCCTTCACGAACTTCTCGCCGTCCCACTCCAGCATCCAGCCGCCGGACTTGCCGGTGTGGTCGCTGCAGGAGGTCTTGAACGGCGGCACCATTCCGGTCAGGCCCAGTTCGTCGATGCGCGCCTCGGTCATGTCGATGTTCTCCAGACCCCAGCGCAGTTGCGACGCGTCGATCTCGGCAGTGCCGTATTCTTCCTGCGCCTTGCGGATACCTTCCGCCAGAATGGCCGAGATGATGATGCCGCGGTTGTAGAACACGCCTTCCATCTCTTCCGGGTTCGACTTCGTCAGGCCGGCGTCGACCACGTACTTCTTGATGTCCGCGATGACCGGTGCCTCGGCGTTGGGGAACGACCACGAGATCGACTTGTAGCCCTTGCCGTCCTCGCCGACGATCTTGAGGTCGGCGTCATGCCCGGCCCACCACACGCCGATGAAGTTCTCCATCGGGAACTTGGTCTTCACCGCTTCGGTGATGGCACCGGCGTTCATCGCACCCCAGCCCCACATGATCACGTAGTCCGGGCGCTCGCGGCGGATCTGCAGCCACTGGGCCGACTGGTTCTGCATTTCCTTCAGACCGACCGGGATCGGCACCAGCTCGAAGCCCTTCTCCTCGGCCAGTTTTTCGAGCACCGGCAGCGGCTCCTTGCCGAACGGGTGGTCGAGGTGCAGGTGCACGATCTTCTTGCCCTCCAGCGACCCTTGGCTTTCGAGATACTGGATGATCATGTCGGCGCCGTCCCAGTACCCGGCGGGCGTGTTGAAGGCCCACTGGAAGGTCTCGCCATCCATCATCGGGCTGAAACCGTAGCCCGAGGCAAGGATCGGGATCTCGTCCACGTTGGTCTTCGGCAGCACCTGCAGGGTGATGCCGGTGGACCACGGCTGGGTCACGATGGCCTGCCCCTTGGTCTTCTCGTAACATTCGACGCCCTTTTCGGTGGAATAGCCGGTCTCGCATTCCTCGAAGTTGATCTTGGCGCCGCCGATGCCGCCGTCCCGCTCGTTGAGCATGGTCATGTAGTCGGCCTGCCCGTTCATCAGCGGAATGCCGGTCGCGGCAAAGGGGCCGGTCCGGTAGCTCAGGTTCGGGGTGTACAGTTCCTGCGCCATGGCAGCGCCTGCGGTGACACCCGCGACGACCGCGGCCACCGCCAGTTTCGTGAAGTGTTTCATTGGTTCTCCTCCCTGAAATCTTTCACTTCGTTTCTTTCGTCGTCCTTCGGTTCAGGCCTGGCCCGGACCCCGCGTAGGGTGCAGATCCTGCACCTTCGCCCCGTGTCGCCGGGCGCAGCCCCGGTCCCGCCGCGCCGCGTCAGTGCGGGAACGGCCAGAGGATCATCTTCTCCCGGATCAGCCGCCAAAGCTGCGCCAGCCCGTGCGGCTCCACGATCAGGAAGAACACGATCAGGCTCCCCACGATCATGATGTTGAGGTGCTCCACCAGCGCGCTGTCGATGGAAATCCCCAGCGCGTTCGGCAGCAGGTTCAGCACCACCGGCAGCCCGACGATCAGGATGGCGCCCAGGTAGTTGCCCATGATCGAGCCCAGCCCGCCGATGATCGCGATGAACAGGATGCGGAACGACAGCGGGATATCGAACAGGTTCGGCTCTGCCGCGCCGCGCCACATGAAAACGAACAGCGCCCCGGCCACGCCCACGATGTAGGACGAGATGGCAAAGGCCGTCAGCTTCGAGCGCATCAGGTTGATGCCGATCAGCTCGGCGGCGATGTCCATGTCCCGCGTCGCCTTCCACGTCCGCCCCAGCGTGCCGCGCGTCAGGTTGATGCAGAGCATCGTCAACAGGCAGACGATGAACAGCACCACGTAATACTGCACGATGCTGCTGGCCTGCGGGCCCGCCACGTACACCCCGAACATTTCGAGGTTCGGCACCTGTATGGCTCCGCTTGCGTTGTAGTTGTAAAGCCAGGCCCATTTCTCGAACAGCCAAACGAGGAAGAACTGCGCCGCCAGCGTTGCGATGGCCAGGTAGAACCCCTTGATGCGCAGGCTCGGGATGCCGAAGGCCACACCCACCCCGGCCGAGAACACCCCCGACAAAAGGATCGCCACGATCGGGTTCATCCACGGCATGAGCGTGATCAGCTTGTAGCAGGCATAGGCCCCCACCCCCATGAAGGCCGCGGTGCCCAGCGAAAGCTGCCCGGCATAGCCCGTCAGGATGTTCAGCCCCAGCGCCGCCAGCGAATAGATCAGCACCGGGATCAGCAGCGTCTGAAAGGCGAACTCGCTCGCCGTCAGCGGAAAGATTACCCAGGCGCACAGCAGGATCACCCCAAGAAGGATCGCGTCCTGCCGGACCGGGAACAGCGCCTGGTCCGCCTCGTATGTCGTCTTGAACTGTCCGGCGGTGCGATAGAGCATCCGCGGTCCTCCCTCTTTGTCGCCCGGGCCGGTCTTGCCGCCGGTCCCCGGGCGTCTTGCTGTTTCAGTCGTCTCCGCGCCGTCTCTGACCCGGAATGGCCGCCGTCCAGAAAGCCGCCATGGCCTTCAGCGACGTCGCGGTGGCCGTCATCGACGCGGTCATCATGGTGTTCATGACGTCCATCTGCGCCCTCATCACGCCCTGCACCGCCTCGTGCTGCGTGTCGTGGTATTCGCCCAGCCCGTTCGCCGCCCGGGCGATGTCGGCGGCGTCCTCGCGCGCCGGGGCCCGTGCGCGCGTCGAGCGGTCCCTTTGCGGCGCGCCGGTCTTCGCGGCACGCGTCCTGTCCGTCCGAGTGGGGGTCTTCTGTGTGGCCATCAGGCATCCAGTCCTTCGTCTGCATCGTGACGCGCCCGGCTGCTGGTCGGCCGCACGTAGCCGGTCGCCTCGGAGTGCCGCACGATCCGGAACCACGCCCAGATCCCCAGTGCCGCCCCGAAGGCTGCCAGCAGCAGCGCAACGACCATACGCCCACCCTGCTCCACCGGCGTCGTCAGCGCCAGATAGCCAAAAGACCAAAACCCGGCCCAGGCCACCACGTTCAGAACCGCGATCAGTTTCGTCATGTCACTCCACCCTCTGTACACCTGCTCCGACACCCGCCGCACCGGCCGACCATCCACGCGGCACGCCCATTCGTCCGGGGCTGTCCAACCTTTCGGAGGCCTCCGCGAACGCCACCGGCCCCATACGTCGCCGCAAGCCCGCTAGACCCGCTCGATGATCCGCTCCCCGAACAATCCCTGCGGACGGAACAGCAGCACGATCAGAGCCAGCACGAAGGCGAACCAAGTCTCGGTGTTGCCGCCAAGCAAGGGCTGACCCCAGTAGATCTCGAACAGCTTCTCCAGCAGGCCGATCATCAGCCCGCCGATGATCGCCCCGGTGATCGACTCCAGCCCGCCCAGCATCAGCACCGGCAGCGCCTTGTAGGCGATGACCTCCAGCGCAAAGCTGACGCCCGCCCGCGCGCCCCAGGCGATGCCCGTGACCAGCGCGATGATGCCCGCGATGAACCACACAAGCACCCAGACAGTCTGCAGCGAGATGCCCACCGACAGCGCCGCCTGATGGTCGTCGCCCAGCGCCCGGATCGCCCGGCCCATCCGCGTGTAGTTGAGGAAGGCCAGCAGCCCCGCCACCAGCGCGCAGGCCACCGCCACCACGGTGATGTCCAGATGCTGCAGGATCAGCAGCCCGCCCCAGGGCTCCAGCACCGTGTCGCCGGTGGGGATGCTCAGCTCCTCGGTGATCATCACCTTGTTTTCGCCGCCAAATATGATCTCGCCGAAGCCGATCAGGAACAGCGTGATGCCGATGGTCGCCATGAAGAGGATGATGTCAGGCTGCCCCACCAGCGGCCGCAGCACGACCCGCTCGATGGTCACAGCAAGGACGAACATCACCCCCAGCGTCAGCGCCACCGCGATCCAGGCCGGCACCCCGAAGGCATGCAACCCGACCAGCGTCAGCGCGGCAAAGACCACCATGATCCCCTGCGCGAAATTGAAGATCCGGCTGGAGCGGAAAATCAGCACGAACCCCAGCGCGATCAACGCGTAGAGCACGCCCGAAACCAACCCCTCCCAAAGCACCTGCAACAGGAAGTCCGGCGCGTCGATCATGTCCGCGAACGGCTTGATGAAGATGTCGTTCAGCATGTCATTCCCCCTCGCAGGTCTTTACGCCTGTCATGCGCAAAACCTTCATCTCTGCCATGTTGGCCGGGTCGTGGACCGTGACGACCTCCTGAATCGGGCCGTCGCACCGGGTCAGGAAGACCATCGACGGCTCGACCTCGGGATCGAAGCCATTGCGCGCGCCCCAGTCGCGCATGGTCTCCCGGATGGTTTCCCGTCCCTCGGGATCGGGCCCCGGCATGGTGATGTCGCAAAAGACATTGCGGAACCCGGTGGCTTTGACGATCGCCGTATCATACAGGAAGTAGATGATCGGCTGGTCTTCGGAGGTCGGAACACCCCCGTCCGGCAGGATGGCCCGTTCCGCCAGGACGCTCCCGTCATCCTTCGGGGCTTCACGGTACAGCCCGTCCGTTCCCAGAAGCGTCGGATCCTCCGCCCGTGCCACCGACAGGCAGGTTTCCAGCACATCGACCCAGACCTCAGGGGCCACCGCCCGGTCGGATTGCGCAAAGGCCCCGGTCCCGCAGACCGCTGCCACCAGACACAGTGCAACTCGTTCCATCAATGCGCCACTCCCAGATAAGCGTCGATCACGTCCTGATTACCGCGCACCTCGTCGGGCGTGCCGTCGCCGATCTTGCGCCCGTAATCCATCACCACGACCCGGTCGGAGAGGTCCATGACCACCCCCATGTCGTGTTCGATCAGCGCAATCGTCGTCCCGAACTCGTCGTTCACGTCGAGGATGAAGCGGCTCATGTCCTCCTTCTCCTCGACGTTCATGCCCGCCATCGGCTCGTCCAGCAGCAGGATCGAGGGCTCTGCGGCCAGCGCGCGCGCCAGCTCCACCCGCTTCTTCAGACCGTAAGGCAGACGCCCCACCGGGGTCTTGCGGATCGCCTGGATCTCCAGGAAGTCGATCACCTTCTCCACCACCTCGCGGTTGGCCATCTCCTCGTCTCGGGCCTTGCCCCACCACAGCGCCTGCGCCGCGATCCCGGCCTTCATGTGCGTCAGCCGCCCGGTCATCACGTTGTCGAGCACGCTCATCCCCTCGAACAGGGCGATGTTCTGGAAGGTCCGCGCCACCCCCATCCGCGCCACCTCGTAAGGCTTCATGGGCGGGCGCTTGGTCCCTTTGTACCAGACCTCTCCCATGGTCGGCGTGTAAAACCCCGAGATGATGTTGAGCATCGACGACTTGCCCGCCCCGTTCGGCCCGATGATCGCCCGGATCTCGCCCTCGCGGATGTCGAAGGAAATGCCCGAGATCGCCGTCACCCCGCCGAACTTCAGCGTGATGTTCCGCATCTCCATCAACGTCCCGCCGATCTGCCGCCCGTCCGCGGTGGTGTAGCCTTCGGTCTGATCGAGCATCATGCACCTCCTTTTGTTCTGTGGAGAATGGAACCCTCGGCAGAAAACGATCCACCGCCTCGAACTCCTCTGCATGCGCGTTCTCTCATCGCGCGTTTGCTTGTTCTGGTCATCCAAAACCGGGTGTTTCGAACATGCCGACCGATCAAACCGACCTCTTCTGTGGCGGTGCAATCCGCATCGCGAAATCGGAGAAAATCCCTGCCAACCGGGCATTCACAAAGGTCTGTGAACTGAACGGACTTGATCCGGGCTACGTACCGCTCCGGCTCGGAATTCTCATCCAGGCCGTTTACGATAAGCGCTGACCGCAAACCTGCGGGATGGTGGGCGGGGCGATCCGCGCAGCGGGAGCGTCCGGCCATCATTCCGCCGCCATCGCCTTGGGCGTCACCGGCACCACCTTCGCGTCGACCACCTTCAGTGTCGCCTTGATCCGGCCCTTCCGGCCGTCCTCGTAGGTCACCTCGGTTTCCGTGTAGATACTGTCCGATCCGTCGTACAAGGCGGTCACCAGATCGTCGTATTTCTCCGAGATGATCTTGCGCTTCACCTTCCGGGTCCGCGTCATCTCGCCGTCGTCGGCGTCCAGTTCCTTGTGCAGGATCAGGAAGCGGTGGATCTGGCACCCCGACAGCATCTCGTCCTCCGCGACAGAGGCATTCACCTCCTCGACATGGGCGCGCACCGTCTCGATGACCTGCGGGTGCTGCGCCAGTTCCTGGTAGGAGGCATAGGCGATGTTGTTGCGCTCCGCCCAGTTGCCCACCGCCGAGAGGTCGATGTTGATGAAGGCGCAGCAGCGGTCGCGGCCCGCCCCGAACACTACGGCCTCCAGGATGTTGGGATAGAACTTCAGCTTGTTCTCGACGTACTTCGGCGCAAAGAGCGCGCCGGAGGCCATCTGCCCCACGTCCTTCGCCCGGTCGATGATCCGCAGGTGACCCGTCGCCTCTTCGAAGAACCCCGCGTCCCCCGTCGCCACCCAGCCCTCCGGGTCCTTGGTCGAAGCGGTGCTTTCGGGGTTCTTGTAATACTCCACGAAGGTCCCCGGCGAGCGGTAGAAGACCTCGCCGTTCTCGGCGATGCGGATCTCCACCCCCGGCGCCGGCACCCCCACCGTGTCCGAGCGCACCTCGCCGTCCGGTTGCACGGTGATGAAGACCGACGCCTCCGTCTGCCCGTAAAGCTGCTTCAGGTTGATCCCCAGCGAGCGGTAGAAATCGAAGATCTCCGGCCCGATGGCCTCGCCCGCGGTATAGCCCACCCGCACCTTCGAAAATCCCATGGAATCCTTCAGCGGCCCGTAGACCAGGACTTCGCCCAGCCGGTATCTCAGCCGGTCCAGCGGCCCGACGGACTTCCCGTCGAGGATGCGCGGCCCGACCTTCCGCGCGTGCGCCATGTACCGGTCGAACATCCGCTTCTTCAGCGGACTGGCGTCCTCCATCCGGATCATGATCCGCGTCAGCAGCGTCTCGAACACCCGCGGCGGGGCGAAATAGTAGGTCGGCCCGATTTCCTTGAGGTCGGTCTGCAGCGTCTCCGCGCTTTCCGGGCAGTTCACGCAGAAACCCTTCCAGTAGGCCTGACCGATGGAAAAGATGAAATCGCCCACCCAGGCCATCGGCAGGTAGGCCAGCACCTCGTCGTCGCGCTTGAGGTGGTCGAACTCCGCCGAAGACCGCGCCGCCTCAATGATGTTGCGGTTCGACAGCACCACGCCCTTCGGCTTGCCCGTCGTCCCGGAGGTATAGAGCATCACGCAGGTGTCGTCGTAGCCCAGCGCCCCGCGCCGCCGGTCCAGCTCTCCGATCAGCTCGTCGCGGGCCGCGCGGCCCTGGTCCTGGACGTGGGCGTAGTCGTGCAGCCGCGTGTGGTCGTACTTCCGCAGGCCGCGCGGGTCGACATAGATCATGTGCTCGAACTGGTGCAGGCTCTCCTGCACCTCGATCACCTTGTCGACCTGCTCCTGATCGGCGACCACGACAAAGCGCGCGCCGCAGTGCGACAGCACGTACTCCATCTCCTCGGCGACCGCGTCCTGGTACAGCGGCACCGGCACGGCGCCGCACATCTGCGCCGCCACCATCGCCCAGTAGAGCGTCGGACGATTGCGCCCGATCACCGCCACGTAGTCGCCCGGCGCCACCCCGAGGTTCAGCAGACCCAGCGCGAAGGCCTCGATCTCGGCCTCGGCCTCGGCCCAGGTCCAGCTCTGCCAGATCCCGTATTCCTTTTCGCGGTAGGCCGGCGCGCCCGCGAATTCCGTGGCGTTCCGGCGCAGAAGCGCAGGCACGGAGCGCAGGCCTTCGATGCCCTCGACGAGTGCAGCCAAGTGTTTCCTCCCCGGACGCCTGTTCCGGCGCCCCTCCCTTATGGTGGCCCTTCGGGACCTCGATCGCGTTCATCACGATTCTGCGGTCAATTAGGGCGGCTCTCAGGCTCGCGGTCAACTTTTTCCTGAGGTTTTCCAGAATGTAACCAATTCTTACAGAGCGCCGCGCGGGGTGGGCTTCACCGGCCCCGGGACGGGATGGCCGGGGTGGGCGGGCCGATTTTCGAAGAAAGAGGTACGCCTGCCCCGAACCCTTGCCCCTAACCCTTGCTCCGAACCGTCGCCCCAACCGTCAGCCAAGCCCTATCGACCGCGCGCCTGCCCGCGACTAGGCTCCGGCCATGACCACACGCGCCGACACCGCCGCCTTCACCCTCGCCGGGCTGAACCTGATCCAGCAGGCGCTGTCGATCTTCGACCGCGACCTGCGCCTCGTGCTGATCAACCGCCCCATGCAGGCGATGTTCGACCTGCCCGACACGCTCTGCGCCCCCGGCACCACCTTCGAGGCGGTGATCCGCCACCTCGCCACCTCCGGCGAATACGGCCCCATCGACGATCTGGAGACTTTCATCGAGGCCCGTGTCACCCTCGCCCGGACGTTCGAGCCGCACTACATGGAACGCCAGCGCGCCAACGGCCGCACGATCTCCGTGGAAGGCGCGCCGCTGCCGCAGGGCGGCTGGGTCACCGTCTACACCGACATCACCGCGATCCGACAGCAGGAGGAACTGCTCCGCAGCCGCTCCGAGTCGCTCTCCGAAGAAGTCCTCCAGCGGTCCGAAGAACTGGCCCGCACCAACCGCCAGCTCGCCGCCACCATCACCGCGCTCGAAGAAACCCGCCGCCAGCTGATGGAGACGGAGGCCCGCACCCGCACCACGACCGAGATGATGCCCGCCCACATCGCCCGCGTCGACGCCACCGGGCGCTACACCTTCTCCAACAACCGGCTGGCGGACGTGATGCCCGGGCGGCCCGCGTCGATCGTCGGGCTGCACATCTCCGACACGCTGGGGCCAGAGGCCTACGCCCGCGTGCAGCCGCACCTCGACGCCGCCTTTTCCGGGCGCGCCTCCACTTTCGAGTTCAGCGACGAGGCCTCCTCCCGCCGCATCCGTGCCGCCTTTACCCCCGACCCGCTGGAACCGGGCGTCTACATCCTCTCGCAGGACGTGACGGAGGAAACGCAGGCCCGCGCCGCGCTCCAGCAAACCCGGCGGCGCGAGATCGCGGCACAGCTCACATCCGGCCTGGCGCATGACTTCTCCAACCTCCTGACGATCATCCTCGGCCAGCAGGCGAAACTCGCCCGCCTCGACCTGCCCGGCGAGGCGCCGGCCTGCGTCACCGCCACGCTGCAGGCGGCGCGGCGCGGCGGCACGCTGCTCGAACGCATCGCCGACATCACCAGCCCGCGCACCTGGCAGCCGAAGCCGATGCGCCTTTCGCCGTTCCTCGACGACCTCGCCAATCTCGCCGATCCGACCCTGCCCGCGGGGCTGACCCTGACGATGGAGGATCACACCACCGCGCCGCTCATGGCCGACCCCGGCCTGCTGCAGGACGCGCTGCTGAACCTCGTGCTGAACGCACGCGACGCCTGCGCCGGTCGCGCCGAGGCCCGGATCACCATCGCCGCCCACGAACTTCAGGGCACCTGGCTGGAGATCGCCGTGACCGACACCGGCCCCGGCTTCTCGGCGGAGGCGCTGGACCACGGCGCCGCGCCCTTCTTCACCACCAAGGGCGGCGAAGGGTCCGGCCTGGGCCTGGCCATGGTCTATGACATGGCCAAGCTGGCGGGCGGCGCACTGCGGCTGTCGAACACCGGCACCGGCGCCCGCGTCATCCTGCGCCTGCCGCTGCGCCACGCCCTCAGCCTGCCCGCCTCCGGCCTCGTGCTGCTGGTCGAGGACAGCCCCGACCTGCGCGCGCCCATCCGCGACATGCTGACCGGACTGGGCTACGCCGTGGCCGAAGCCAGCTCCGTGCCGGAGGCGCTGGCCCTCGCCGAAACGCTGGAAGTCGCGCTGATCCTGTCGGACATCACGCTGGAAGGCAGTGAACCCGGACACACGCTGGCAGATCGCCTGCCGCAGGTGCCGCTGCGCCTGATGACCTCGCTGCCGCCCGGCGACCCCCGCCACCGCGCCGCCCGCGCCCGCGCGCCGGTCATCGCCAAGCCCTTCACCGCGGAAACCCTTGCCAACGCCCTCCGGGAGGGGGAAAGGACGCCATGACCGACGCCCCCCTCGTGACGATCCTCGACGACGAACCCGCCATCCGCGACATCCTGACGGAGGCGCTGCAGGACGCGGGCTACCGCACCCGCGCCTTTTCCCGGGCGACGGAATTCGAGGCGGCCCTGCGCTCCGTCACCCCCGCCGTCTGCCTCGTGGACCTCTCCCTGCCCGACCGCGACGGGCTGACGCTGGTGCACCGCCTGGCGCTGGAGCAGGGCGCGAAGGTCATCATCATCTCCGGCCGCGCGCAGGTGCAGGACCGGGTGACCGGGCTGGAACTCGGCGCCGACGACTACGTCACCAAGCCTTTCGACCCGGCCGAGGTCGTGGCCCGCGTCCGCGCCCGCCTGCGCACCCCGCCCCGCCCCGCGCAGACCTCCGCCCGCTTCGGCGACTGGACCGCGCATTTCGACCATTTTGCGCTGGAGAAGGACGGGACGGAGACGCCGTTCAGCCAGGCGGAAGGCGAGGTGCTCAGGCTCTTTCTCGAAAGCCCGAAACGGCTCATCACCCGGGCCCACATGCAGGAGGCGCTGGGCGGCACGGCGGGCGACAGCTTCGACAGGGCGATGGATGTGCGGATCTCCCGGCTCCGGACGAAGCTCGGCGAGGATCCGAAGAACCCGCGCCTGATCAAGACGATCTACGGCGCGGGCTACATCTTCCTCGGCGACGTCACCTGGTCCTGACCGCCACGGGCCACGGGTCCGGCATCACCGGCGCCGCATCACCGGACCCAAGAAGGCTTTTCGAAGGAAAAGCCTTCCCCTGCCAAGATCTTTCGGACGAAAGATCTTCCCCTCACACCGCCGCGCGCCGCACACGCCGCATCCGCATCAGCCGGCGCAGGCCCAGCGCCATGCCGGTCCAGACCAGCACCATCGCCGCGAGCGAGGCCAGTCCGGCCACGGTCTGACCGACGACGCCATAATACTGCCCGGTGTGCGCGAACCGCGCCCACATCCGCGCCCGCATGCCCGCGCTGCCCGCCACGGCGTCGTCGGACAGGATCTCGCCCGTCGCCCGGTCCAGCACCAGCTCCGAACGCTGCGACGGCGCCACGCCGTTGCCCGAGTCCAGCGTCACCTGTACCGCGCCCGCGCCTGCCTCGGGCAGCACAATCGTCGCCGTCGTCCACTCCGGCCGTGCTGCACCGGCGGCCTCCAGCAGGGCGGCATAGTCCAGCGGCGCACCCGACAGTTCCCGCGCCGACATCTCTTGCGACAGCGCCCCACGGCCCCGCCCTTGCGGCACCTCCTCGCCCAGCGCGGCGAAAAGTGCTGCGTTAGCCCAGCCGTAGCTCATGACGACACCGGTCAGCACGATCACGAACAGCGGCACAAGCGCCCAGATGCCAAGCACGTGGTGCCAGTTGTAGTCCCGCGCCTGCGCGTTCGGCAGCCCGCGCCGGAAAAACAGGTTCAGCTTCACCCGCGTCCACTTCCACGTCTTCGGCAGCCACAGGTACAGCCCCGACACCACCAGCCCGAGGAACAGCAGGTTCGCCGCATCGACCAGCCAGCCGCCCACCTCTGTGGGGCCGCTGAACGACAGCCAGCGGTGCAGCGCCGTCACGCCGTGGAAGAAGGCCGCGACGTCCTCGCCCGCGCCCGCCAGTTCCGCGCCGCTGTAGGGGTCCACCGCCACCGCGGAACGTCCCTGCCGCAGTTCCACCAGCCCGCCGGGCGCGCGCGGGAGGACCAGCGACTGCCCCGCCCCCGCGCCCGTCGCGACGACGATCTCTTCGGGCGACAGCGCCACCGCGCCCGCCGGGGCCTCGATGGCGCGGGCCGTGGCCCAGTGCACGATCTGGCTCTCGTAGGTGAGCAGGACCCCGGTCACGCTCATCACCATGACGAAGACCCCGGCGACAAGTCCCGCCGTCAGGTGTCCCCAGAAAACAACTGTTCTGACCATGTCTGATTGTCCCTGAATGCTTTTCCGTTTCAGGGTTTCACGCAGAAGCCCGCCCGCTCCGTCGCAGGACGTGCGGCGTCGCGGCAGAAATGTCAGCTCAGGCCAAGAGCAGCCCGCACGGACGGCAGGCACGCCACCGCCACCACACCGACCAGCGCGCCGACGATCAGCCGGACCGGCGCCCGGCCCAGCCGCGGGCCGGCAAGGCTCAGAAGCCCGCAGACCGCGGCGTAATAGGTGAGCGAAACGGGATCCATGGCACATCCTCCTGCGCCCATCCTGCCACGTCCCGGCCGATCCTCACAGGCTTTCGGCCAGACGGAGAAAACCCGACCTCCCCGCAGCCGCAAGGGGCCGCCTCTATCCCACCGTTAACGAAAAAGAATTCCGCGCAACACTTCGGCGCCTGGCCGCGTTAACGAAGGTTTCCAACCGGCCGGGAATCGGGAGCGAACCGGCCGGTTCGCGGGTTAACGCGCGGACTGGACCGTTCAGGTTTCGTAAATCCGTTGCGGATCGCCCGCATCGGAGCCGCACATCTGGTAGCGCGCGCCGCGTTTACCCGGCGCCCGCTCCGTTAACACGGCTCAGGCACGCCGCACCCGTTGCGCAACACACGGGGGAGCGCACTCACTCTGCGGCAAGCGCGTCGTCCGGCACTTTTTCCACCCGCACGGCGGAGTACTTGAACTCCGGGATCTTCCCGAACGGATCCAGCGCGGCGTTCGTCAGGATGTTGGCCGCCGCCTCCACGTAGGCGAAGGGCAGGAACACCATGTCGCGCGCCACGGCCCGGTCCGCCCGCGCCATGACCTCGACCGATCCGCGCCGTGTGATCAGCCGCACAAGCCCGCCCGGCTCCACGCCCAGCTCCCGCAGGGTCGAGGGGTGGAGCGAGCAGTTGGCCTCCGGCTCCACCGCGTCCAGCACCGTGGCCCGGCGGGTCATCGACCCGGTGTGCCAATGCTCCAGCTGCCGTCCTGTCGTCAGCACCATCGGGAAGGTCTCGTCGGGGACCTCCGCAGGGGGCGTGACACGCGCAGGCGTGAATTTCGCCCGGCCCGCGCGGCGCGGGAACCCGTCGCCAAAGACCACCGCCTGCCCCGGATCGTCCGGGCCGTTGCAGGGGTAAGTCACTGAATTCTCGGTCTCAAGGCGCTTCCAGGTGATGTGGTGCAGCGACCGCATCGACATCTTCATCTCGTTGAAGACCTCGCGCGGGTCGTCGTAGTCCCACGTCAGCCCGATGCGCCGCGCCAGATCGACTATGACCTTCCAGTCCTCGCGCGCCTCGCCGGGGGCCTCCACCGCCTTGCGCATCATCTGCACCTGCCGGTTGGTGTTGGTCACGGTGCCGGCCTTCTCCGGCATGGCGGCGGCGGGCAGGATCACGTCGGCGAAGTTCGCCGTCTCCGTCAGGAAGATGTCCTGCACCACCAGGTGGTCGAGCTTGGCCAGCGCCTTGCGCGCGTGGTCCACATCCGGATCGGACATGGCCGGGTTCTCGCCCAGAACGTACATCCCGCGGATCTCGCCGCGGTAGACACGGTCCATGATCTCGACGACGGTAAGTCCCGGTGCCGCCTGGATTTCCGTGCCCTGCCAGATGTGCTTGAACAGCGCCCGCACCTCTGGATCGGTGACCGACTGGTAGTCCGGCATGACCTGCGGGATCAGCCCCGCGTCGGATGCGCCCTGCACGTTGTTCTGCCCCCGCAGCGGATGCAGCCCGGTGCCCGGACGGCCCACGTGCCCGCAGAGCAGCGCCAGCGAAATCAGGCAGCGCGAGTTGTCGGTCCCGTGGATATGTTGCGAGATGCCCATACCCCAGAAGATCATCGCCCGCTGCGCCGTGGCGAAAGTCCGGGCCACGTCGCGGATCACCTCGGGCGCGATCCCGCACAGCTCCGACATGCGCTCCGGCGTGAAGGCGCGGATGTGGTCGCGGAACTCGAAGAAGCCCTCGGTGAAGCCTTCTATGTACTGGCGATCGTAGAGCTTTTCCTCGACGATCACGTTCATGATCGCGTTCAGCAGCGCCACGTCCGTGCCGGGGCGGAACTGGATCATGTGCTTGGCAAAGCGCTTCATCGCGGTGCCGCGCGGGTCCATGATGATCAGCTCGCCGCCGCGTTTGGTGAACTGCTTGAAGTAGGTCGCTGCGACGGGATGGTTCTCCGTCGGGTTGGAGCCGATGACGATCGCCACGTCGGCGTTCTCGATCTCGTTGAAGGTCGCGGTCACCGCGCCCGAGCCCACGTTCTCCATCAGCGCCGCCACCGAGGAAGCGTGGCACAGCCGGGTGCAGTGGTCGACGTTGTTGTGGCCAAAGCCCTGCCGGATGAACTTCTGGAAAAGATAGGCCTCTTCGTTGGTGCACTTGGCCGAACCGAAGCCCGCCACCGACTGCCCGCCGTAGTAGGACCGCAGGTCGGCCAGCCCGTGCGCGGCCTTGTCCAGCGCCTCTTCCCAGGTCGCTTCGCGGAAGTGTGTCCAGGGGTTCGACGGGTCGACGTTCAGGCCCTTCTCCGGCGCATCGTCGCGGCGGATCAACGGCTTGGTCAGGCGGTGGGGATGGTGGATGTAGTCCATCCCGAAGCGGCCCTTGACGCACAGCCGCCCCTCGTTCGCCGGGCCGTCGATGCCCTCGACGTACTTGACCTTGCCGTCCTTGACCTTGATCGACACCTGGCAACCGACCCCGCAGAACGGGCAGACGGACTTGGTTTCCTGGTCGAAATCGGCACGGTCGCCTTCCTGCGCGTCGTTCATCACCGACGACGGCATCAGCGCACCGGTCGGGCAGGCCTGCACGCATTCGCCGCAGGCCACGCAGGTGGAGGCCCCCATGTCGTCGCCGAGGTCGAACACCGGGTAGGCGTCATGCCCGCGTCCCGCCATGCCGATCACGTCGTTGACCTGCACCTCGCGGCAGGCGCGCACGCACAGGCCGCACTGGATGCAGGCGTCCAGGTTGACCGACATCGCCACATGGCTGTCGTCGAGCAGCGGGATGCGCTCCGCCTCCAGCGTCGGGAAGCGGCTTTCGGTAACGCCCTGTTCCGCTGCCATGTCCCAGAGATGAGAGGACTTGTCATGCGCAGCCGCCTGCTCCGGCTGGTCGGCCACGAGCAGTTCCATCACCATCTTGCGCGCGGTCTTTGCCCGGGCCGAGGCGCTCTTGACCACCATGCCGTCCTCGGGTTCTCGGATGCACGATGCCGCCAGAACGCGTTCGCCCTCGATCTCCACCATGCAGGCCCGGCAGTTGCCGTCCGGACGGTATCCCGGCGCGGGCTTGTGGCACAGATGCGGGATCTTCAGACCGCGCCCGTTCGCCACCTCCCAGATGGTCATGCCCTTTTCGGCTTCGACTTCCTCGCCGTCGAGTGTGAATCGGATCCTGTCGGCCACGCGCGCCTCCTCTCGTTTCCGGCTCTTGTAGACCATGCGCGTGCCGACGGGCGTGGATCAATGCCGACCTTCGGTCACGTTTTTGCGTCTCCGGGTTTCCGATGCGCGCCACAACGCCCGCCAAGGGAGGGCGGCGCCGCGCCTGCGTCAAGCCGTGCGCGCCTGTAACCCGCGCTCCCCTGTGCACCGGCGCACGCCCTGCACGCGCTGGCAGCAATGGACCGCCGCCTGCGCACCCCCATATTCATGACATGCAAAGGAGGCATCCCATGCCCGCCCATCCCGAAACCCGCATCGGCCATGTTCACCTGAAGGTCACCGACCTCGACCGCTCTGTCGCGTTCTACCGCGACGTGATGGGGCTGGAGGTGATGCAGACCTACGGACGTCAGGCCGCTTTCCTCTCCGCCGGCGGCTACCACCACCACATCGGCCTGAACACCTGGCATTCGAAGGACGGTCCCAGGGCCGATCCCCGCGCCCCGGGTCTTTACCATACGGCCTTCGTCTTCCCCGACCGCCCGGCGCTGGCCGACGCGCTCGCACGCGCGCTGAGCCACGGGGTCGAGATCGAAGGCGCCGCCGACCATGGCGTAAGCGAAGCGATCTACTTCTCCGACCCCGACGGCAACGGGATCGAGATCTACCGCGACCGCGCGCCGGAGGACTGGCCCCGCGACGGCAACGGCAAACTCCTGATGGTCAACGCACCGCTCGACCTGCCGAACCTGCTGCTGGAGGCCAACGCGGACAGCACCGACTGAGGCGCCCCTCCGTTCGGCGAAGACCCTTGCCCGCAGGGCGCAACCGGCCGTAGGGCGGGGCTTTGCGCCGCCTGTTTCCTCACGTACCGACCGGCGCGCGCACGCCCGGCCCGCGCGACGCATCGTAGGGCGGGGCTGTGCGCCGCCCTGCCTCTGGACCTTGCCGCTCGGCGGGCCTAGGCTCCGCGCCAAAAGGAGATCCCGATGGCGACCGGCAAGAACATCCGCACCTATTTCAACGGCACATGGCACGAGGGCGACGCCATGATCATGCGCGCCGCCGACCATGGTGCGTGGCTCGGCAGCACGGTCTTCGACGGCGCGCGTTATACGCAGGGTGTCACGCCCGACCTCGACCGCCACTGCGCCCGGGTCAACGCCTCCGCAAAGGCGCTGATGGTCACGCCAACCGTCACGCCCGAAGATATGGTGGACATCGTGCGCGAGGGCCTCTCGGCCTACGCCCCCGACGCGGCGGTCTACATCCGCCCGATGTACTGGGGCATCAACGGCGACGTCACCGCCATCGTCCCGCAGCCGGAAGAGACCGGCTTTGCCATCTGTCTCGAAGAGATCCCCATGGCCTCCGCCACCGCTTCGACGACGCTGGGGCGCACCCGCTTCCGCCGCCCGGTGCTGGAGGACGCGGTGGTCAATGCCAAGGCCGGGTGCCTCTATCCCAACAACGCCCGGATGCTGTCCGAGGTCCGTAGCCGCGGCTTTGGCAACGCGCTGGTGACCGATGCCATGGGCAACGTCGCCGAAAGTGCCACGGCCAACGTCTTCATGGTCCGCGACGGCGTCGTCTTCACCCCCATCCCCAACGGCACCTTTCTCGCCGGGATCACTCGCGCCCGACACATTGCCAACATGAAGGCGGACGGGATTGAGGTGGTCGAGACCGTGCTGACCTTCGCCGATTTCGATGCGGCGGACGAGGTCTTCCTCTCCGGCAACATGAACAAGATCACGCCGGTGACCGCGTTCGAGGACATGTCCTACCAGGCTGGACCGGTGACCGCCCGGGTCCGCGACCTCTACTGGGACTGGGCGCTCAGCGCCTGAGGCGGACCGCGCCATGTGGCTGAAACTTGCGGTCATCGGGGTCGTCCTCGTGGGGTTCGCGCTGGCGATCCGCGCGGTGATACGCGCCAACCGGCCCGGGGCGCACCCTGCCCCGCGGCCCGCCGCGCCCTCCCTCGGCGAGCAGATCGGCCTGCTGGCCCGGGCCGGGCTGACGCTCTCGCCCGGCGTAACCCGCGCCGACCTGACCGACTTCGGGCCGGAAGACACATATCGCCACGATCCCTGGCGGCTCCTCCTCCTGACCTTCGCGATCCGCATCGACCGCCCGCCGCATACGCCGTTCTGTCCCGCAGCCTGCCTGCTTCGCCGCGACGCCTTCGACGCGCCGCAGGACTTTGCCGATGCGCTCCGCGATGTTGCGCGTGCCGCCGGGACTGCGGACAGGCTGGGCCAGGTGAATGCCGCCGACCGCCTTTCCTACAACCTGGGCGGCCAGTCCCGCGAAATCTCCTTCGACGCGGCGACCGACGATATCCTGCGCAGGGTGCTCGACGACATCGCCGCCCTGCTGCCCGCTGGCCGCCACCTCGCCTTCCTCGACAACGACCCGCAGGTTGCGGTCTTCTGCCTGACCGACGCCGGTCATGCGATGATTGAAACCGCCGCCCCCGGCCTCCTGCACAGGACGCCGCCACTTTGATTGACACGTCACGGGAGAGTGGACAGCCGCCTGCCCCTCTGCCAAGGTCGCCCGACAGGAGACAGACCCAATGCGCAAGTTCCTTGTCGTGCTCGACGATTCCAGAGAATGCCTGAACGCCATGCGCTTTGCCGCCATGCGCGCCGCGAAGTCCGGAGGCGGCGTGGCCATCCTGTCGATCATCGCCCCGGAAGAGTTCAACCACTGGATCGGCGTCGGCGACATCATGCGCGAGGAGGCCCGCGAACGCATCCACGCGCATTTCGAGGTCTTCGCCAAGTGGATGCGTGACAAGCAGGGCGTCGACCCGGAACTGGTGATCCGCGAAGGCGACGCCGTAACCGAGATCCTCGCCCATGTCCGCGAAGACCCCGAGATCGGCGTGCTGGTCCTCGGCGCCGCGGCCGACAACAAGGGCCCCGGCCCGCTCGTCACCCAGATGACCCGCAGCGCCGGCTCCCTGCCCGTGCCCGTGACCGTGGTGCCAGGCGATCTTTCAAAGGAACGGCTGGAAGCGATCACGTGACCAATTCTCGCGCCGGCTGCGGTGGCCGCCGGGGCAACCCGCGCCGTTCGATATTGCCGCCGACGCGCCGACACGAAACGGCACCCTCTTCGCGTTGAACCGCACCGGGGCCGCGCGCAGTCTTCTTCGGCACCTCGACAGGCGTCTTCACAAACCGCATGCCTGCGTGCATCCTGCCCGGCATTCCGAACCGCCATTGCCGACGACCCGGGGATCATTCATGCGCTCATTTTTCCTGCTGCTGGCCACTTTTCTCGCCTCCAGCCCCGCCCATGCCGAGACGCTGTTGGACAACGATTGCCTGGGCAATGCGTACGAGTCCTGCTTTGTCCTGATCGAGGGAGAGATCACGCCGGGGCTGACCGACCGGCTTCGGGCTATGGTCGACAGCCAGGGCGTCGACGGCGGAGTGGTGTATCTCAACAGCCCCGGCGGCAATCTCGGCGAGGGGCTGAGGCTTGGGCGCTACATCCGCGAGCTTGGTTGGGACACCTCCATCGGCAGCAGTGACGGCATTCCCCGAAACGACGATGGCACGCCGCGTTTCATGGGCTCCGCCGGTCCGGCGCCGGGGCGCTGCGAAAGCGCCTGCGCCTATGCCTTCATGGGCGGCGAACGGCGGGCCTACAACGACGACGACCGCCTCGGCCTGCACCAGTTCTATTCCTCGACCGAGGACGTGGGCAGCGCGGTGGCGCAGAAGTTCTCCGGCGACCTCGTGGCCTACATGGTCGAGATGGGCGTGGATGCCCGCATCTTTACCCTTGCCGCCTCGCAGGAGGCGTCAGGCATGTACCATGTGCCGCGTCAGCAGGCAGAGGAATACGACCTGATGACCCGCACGGGCTTCGACACGATGTTCCTCGAACCCTACAAGGAGGGCGTCGTGGCGGCCTCTCGCAGGCTCGATCCTCCGCAGCCTTACGACGGCGTCGACCAGGTGTCGTTCTACTGTCGCGGCGGGCAGGCCTACGCGCTGATGCACGCGGCGATACACGGGTTCACCGGCAACGACCTCGGGTATCCTTCCGTCTGGATCGGTGCCGAACAGCGCGAACTGCCGCAGGACGCGCTTTCGGTGCGGATCGACGGCGACGAGGCCTACCTGCTGCTCCGTCTCCCGCCCGAAACCGCGCGCGCCCTCGCCGCAGCCCCGGGCTATACCGTCTGGGCCAGCTACGGGCGCGTGATCGGCGGCATCTACAGCGCCAGCCGCAACACGACCGCGCTGGAACGGCAGATGCTGGCATTGGCATTCCGGCTCTGCATCGACTGAACCCCTGTTTAGAATCGTTCCAATCCTTGACGCCGGAGCGCACGGCGCGCATATAGGGAAGAGGCCAGAAAAGGTACGCTCCAGATGTTCATTCAGACAGAATCCACGCCCAACCCGGCCACGCTGAAATTCCTGCCCGGCCAGACCGTGCTGGATATGGGCACCGCCGATTTCCCCTCTGCCGATGCTGCCGGGGCATCACCGCTGGCGCAGCGGCTGTTCGCCGTGGACGGTGTCACCGGCATCTTCTTCGGCAACGATTTCGTCACCGTGACGAAGGCCGATACCGTCGACTGGGACCACATGAAGCCCGCGATTCTCGGCGCGATCATGGAACACTTCCAGTCCGGTCAGCCGGTCATGTCCGATGGTGCGGCACAGGCCGGCGGCCACGCCGAGCACGAGGGCGAAGACGGTGAGATCGTTGGCCAGATCAAGGAACTGCTGGACAGCCGCGTGCGTCCGGCGGTGGCTCAGGACGGCGGCGACATCACCTTCCACGGTTTCGACCGCGGCGTCGTCTACCTGCACATGCAGGGTGCCTGCGCAGGCTGCCCCTCTTCCACGCTGACGCTGAAGATGGGGATCGAGAACCTGCTGCGGCACTATATCCCCGAGGTGACGGAAGTCCGTCCGGTTGCCGTCTGAGCGCAAACGCGACACCTCGCACGATCTGCACACCGGGCGCTGCTATTGCGGCGCCCTTTGCATTTCCGCAACGGAAGACCCGCTGACGGTGGCCTATTGCCACTGCGCCGACTGCCGCCGCTGGACCGGATCGCCCCTGCCCGCCTTCGCCGGTATTGCCGACGCGGCGGTATCCTTGCCCAAAACCGATCCGCTTGAACTCTCGCCGGGCGTGCAACGCTGGGCCTGCGGGCGCTGCGGCTCGCCGCTCGCGGCGCGCTTCGCGTATCTGCCGGGACAGACCTAAGTGCCGCTCGGCGTGCTGGACACCGCACACCTCCTGCCGCCCCGCCTGCATTGCCACAGCGAAAGCCGGATGCCTTGGCTCCACCTCGACGACGGGTTGCCAAGGGCAGACGCGTCTGGCCGCGACATTCTGAACGGCGCTCCGCCCACGGCACGGCCCTGACCCACAGACACGGCCACCGGTCCGGTTGTCCCGGATGGAACGGAAACCTGACCGAAAATGCGCCGTTCGCCAAGGTTTCGGGCACCGTTGCGGGGTCACCCTTGCACGCACGGTTGCAGACTCTGTGCACACGGAGTCATACAGGGTCATGATACTCTCCTTCGACACCTCCGGTCCTTTCTGTGCCGCGGCGCTTCTCGACGGCGGAACCTTGCTCGCCGCGCGGGCAGAACCGATGAAACGCGGGCAGGCAGAGCGGCTTTTGCCGCTTCTGGAGGAGATGCTGGCAGAGGCCGGCGCAGGCTGGAAGGACGTCACGCGCATCGGCGTCGGCACCGGGCCGGGCAACTTCACCGGCATCCGCATCGCCGTGGCCACCGCGCGCGGGCTGGCGCTGGGGCTGAAGATCCCCGCTGTGGGCGTCACCACCTTCGAGGTCATCCGCGCCACAAGCACCGCCGACGTTGCGGCGGTCCCGGCCACCGGCGGGCTGTTCTACCTGCAGCACGCGGACGCCACGATCATCCAATCGGCAGAGATCCCCACCGGCGCCGCAACCGCCCATGAGGATGCTGCGGAAAATGCGGCCACCGTCGCCCGCGTCGCCGCGGGCAAACCGACAGACACCCGCCCGGCCCCGCTTTACGTGCGGGCGGCCGACGCAGCGCCGTCTTCCGAAGCAGCCCCGGTGATCCTCGATGACGCTTGACCTCATGTCCGAACAGACGATGACACCCGATGAGATGGCCGCGCTCTGCGCCCGCGCCTACACGCACTCACGCCCTTGGGCGGCTCATGACTTCGCCGACAGCCTCGACAGCCCGCACGCACTGGTCGCCGCGACCGGACACGCCTTCGTCTTTGGCCTCGTGGTTGCCGGAGAGGCGGAGATCCTCGCGCTTGCCGCCGATCCCGATGTGCAGCGCAAGGGCGAAGCCAGCCGGGCGCTGGCGCTTTTCCACGCGCTGGCCGTGGCGCGCGGCGCCGAAAGCGCCTTCCTTGAGGTGGCCGCCCGCAACGCCCCCGCCCGCGCGTTCTACGAGGCGAATGGCTATGGCGTTTCGGGCCTGAGGAAGGGGTATTACCACCTCGCGGACGGCGGCACCGACGACGCCGTGATCATGTCGCGCGTTTTGCCCTGACGGCACCCTGCGGCACGGACAAAAACCGCCTTGACCCCTACCCGCCCCTGCGTCTTCATTGATAAATCACAAGAAGGGGCCCCAGCGCCCTACCAATCGGGAGCATTTCTATGACTTTCATGCAGAAGACCCTCGGCACTGTTGCCGCGCTCGCATTGTCCGCAGGCGCAGCCCTTGCCGATCCGGCGCTGATCTACGACCTCGGCGGCAAGTTCGACAAGTCGTTCAACGAAGCCGCCTTCAACGGTGCCGACCGCTGGGCCAAGGAAACCGGCGGCTCCTACCGCGACATCGAACTTCAGTCCGAAGCACAGCGCGAGCAGGCCCTGCGCCGCTTTGCCGAAGCCGGCTTCAACCCGGTCGTGACCACGGGCTTCTCCATGTCCTCGCCGATCGCCGCCGTGGCCGCTGACTACCCGGACACCAAGTTCGTGACCATCGACGGCTTCGTCGATCCCGCCGAGCACCCGAACGTCCTGTCGATCCTGTTCGAAGAGCACACCGGCTCTTACCTTGTGGGCATGATGGCGGCCATGGCCTCCGAAACCGGCACCGTGGGCTTCGTCGGCGGCATGGACATCCCGCTGATCCGCAAGTTCGCCTGCGGCTACGCGCAGGGCGTGAAGGCGGTGAACCCCGACGCGACCGTGATCTCCAACATGACCGGCACCACGCCCGCCGCCTGGAACGACCCGGTGAAGGGTTCCGAACTGGCAAAGGCCCAGATCAGCCAGGGCGCCGACGTGATCTTCGCAGCCGCGGGCGGCACCGGCCTCGGCGTGCTGCAGACCGCCGCCGACGAAGGCAAGATGGCCATCGGCGTCGACAGCAACCAGAACTACCTGCACCCGGGCAACATGCTGACCTCGATGCTCAAGCGCGTGGACGTTGCCGTCTTTGACGCGATGACCGCGGGCGCCGACCTCGAGACCGGCGTCAAGACGCTGGGCCTGGCCGAGGACGGCGTGGGCGTCGCCATGGACGACAACAACGCGGACCTCGTCTCCGAGGAGATGACCGCCGCCGTCGAAGAGGCCAAGGCCGCGATCATCGCGGGCGAGACCGAGGTGCACGACTACTCCTCCGACGACTCCTGCCCGGCGTTGAACTTCTGATGATGCCCGGGGCCGCCTGACGGCCCCGCAACCGGCTCACCCCGTCCGGGGTGGGCCGTTCTACGTTCCGAAGGCTCCCCATGACAGCGCCCGCCATCGAACTCAAAGGCATATCCAAGGCCTTCGGCCCCGTGCAGGCCAACAAGGACATTTCCATCCGCGTGATGCCCGGCACGATCCACGGCATCATCGGCGAAAACGGCGCGGGCAAGTCCACGCTCATGTCGATCCTCTACGGCTTCTACAAGGCCGACGCGGGCGAGATCTGGGTCAACGGCGAACGCAAGGACATCACCGACAGCCAGGCCGCCATCGCGGCGGGCATCGGCATGGTCTTCCAGCACTTCAAGCTGGTGCAGAACTTCTCCGTCCTCGAAAACGTCATCCTGGGCGCCGAGGACGGCGCGCTCCTTAAACCCTCGCTCGCCAAGGCACGCGGCTCGCTGAAACACCTCGCCGAGGAGTACGAGCTTCAGGTCGATCCCGACGCCCTGATCGAGAACCTCTCGGTCGGTCACCAGCAGCGGGTCGAGATCCTCAAGGCGCTCTACCGCGAGGCCGACATCCTGATCCTCGACGAGCCCACGGGCGTGCTGACGCCCGCCGAGGCGGACCACCTGTTCCGCATTCTCGAAGGGCTGAAGCGCGAGGGCAAGACGATCATCCTGATCACCCACAAGCTGCGCGAGATCATGGAGATCACGGATACCGTGTCGGTCATGCGGCGCGGCGAGATGACCGCCACCGTCAAGACGGCAGAGACCTCGCCCGAGGAGCTGGCCGAACTGATGGTCGGCCGCAAGGTGCTGCTGCGCGTTGACAAGAAACCCGCGATGCCCGGCGCGCCGATCCTCGAAGTCGAGAACCTGCGCCACACCGACAGCCACGGGGTGGAGCGCCTGAAAGGCGTGTCGCTGCATGTCCGCGCGGGCGAGATCCTTGGCATTGCAGGCGTTTCCGGCAATGGCCAGTCCGAGCTTCTGGCCGTGCTGGGCGGCATGATCGGCGCCACCGGCACGATCCGCGTCAACGGCGACGAGATCGACCTGACCGGCAAGCACTCCGACGGACAAAGCCGGCGCGCCCGTGGCATCGCCCATGTGCCCGAAGACCGCCACCACGAGGGGCTGATCCTGCCCTACACCGCGTGGGAAAACACCGTCTTCGGCTACCACCGCGCGCCAGAGCTTCAATCCGGGGTGCTGATGAACAACGCCGCCATCAAGGCCGAGGCGCAGGCCAAGATGGACCGCTACGACGTCCGCCCCCCCGATCCCAACCTCGCCGCCAAGAACTTTTCGGGCGGCAACCAGCAGAAGATCGTCCTCGCCCGCGAGATCGAACGCGACCCGGACATCCTGCTGGTGGGCCAGCCGACACGCGGTGTCGACATCGGCGCCATCGAATTCATCCACCAGGAAATCGTCCGCCTGCGCGATCAGGGCAAGGCGATCCTGCTGGTGTCGGTCGAACTGGACGAGATCTTCTCGCTCTCGGACCGCATCGCGGTGATGTTCGACGGCCAGATCATGGGCGAACGCCTGCCCTCCGACACCGACCAGACGGAACTGGGCCTGCTGATGGCGGGGGTCACCGACACCAAGGGCAAAGCGCCCATCGAGGTCATCGACGAGAAGCTTCAGGCCAAGGAAGCCCGCGAGGCCGCGCAGCATGACTGACCGTCCCGCCGCTCAATCCGGACACGCCGCCCGCTTGTCGCGCGCATGGTCCCGAACCTTCGACCGCCCCTCCTTTGCCGCCGCCTCGGGCGCCCCGGCATGGCCCGAAACGACCGGAGCCCACAATGGATAAGATGCCTGCCTGGGCCGACGCGGTCCTCGTACCCCTGATCTCGATCCTGATCGCCGCGGCGCTCTCGGCGCTGGTGATCCTGGCCATCGGCGAAAGCCCGACCGAGGCGCTGTCGCTGATGATCGACGGGGCGCTGATGCGGTCGACGGGTTGGGGCTACACGCTCTACTACACCACCAACTTCATCTTCACCGGCCTATGCGTCGCCGTCGCATTCCACGCGAGGCTGTTCAATATCGGCGGCGAAGGTCAGGCGATGATCGGCGGGCTCGGCGTGGCGCTGGCCTGCCTCTACGTCCCGTGGCCGCACTGGTCGATCGCGCTGATCGGGGCGACCGTCTCGGCGGCGCTGTTCGGCGCGGCATGGGCGTGGATACCGGGCTACCTGCAGGCCCGGCGCGGCAGCCACATCGTCATCACCACGATCATGTTCAACTTCATCGCCTCGGCCGTGCTGAACTATGTGCTGGTGAACCTCCTGCGTCCGCAGGGCGCGATGGACCCGGCCACCGCCCGCTTCCCCGAGGCGACGCACCTGCCGACCTTCCAGGACATGTTCGCGACCGCCGACAACCCGCTGTTCCGCGGTTCTCCCGCGAACGTCACCTTCTTCATCGCCATCCTCGCCTGCGTCGCCGTCTGGCTGCTGATCTGGCGCACCAAGCTGGGGTACGAGATCCGCGCCTTCGGCCATTCCGAATCCGCCGCGCGCTATGCCGGCATCTCGCCCGCGCGCACAACGATCATCGCCATGCTGATCTCCGGCGGGCTGGCGGGCATGATGGCGCTCAACACCACCATGGGCGAGGCCGAAAGGCTAGTTATGAACGCGACCGAGGGCGCGGGCTTCATCGGCATCGCCGTGGCGCTCATGGGCCGGTCGCATCCGCTGGGCGTGTTCCTGGCCGCGCTGCTGTTCGGCTTCCTTTACCAGGGCGGGGCGGAACTGGCGCTCTGGACCAACATCCCGCGGGAGCTGATCACCGTAATTCAGGCACTGGTGATCCTGTTCACCGGAGCGCTCGACAACATGGTGCGGATGCCGTTGGAGCAACTGTTCCTCACCTTCGGCAAGGGGGCGCGCTGATGCAGGCGTACCTGCCCGGTTTCCTCGCCTCCTACGCCATCCTGCTGGTGGCGGTCCTGTCGCCGGGTCCGGCGGTCGCGATGCTGCTTGGCGTGGCGCTGTCGCGCGGACGGGCCTCTGCCGTGATCGCATCGGTCGGTGTCGCCGCCGGAGCCGCCACACTGGCTGCGCTGACGCTGGCGGGTGTGGGCGTGCTGGTGCAACAGGCGGCCTGGGCGGTGACGACGTTGCGGATGATCGGTGCGGCCTACCTGCTCTGGCTGGCCTACGGGTCGCTCAGGAAGGCCATCCACCCGCCTCATATCGCACCCGACCGGATGCCGCCATTGTCGCCCCTGCGCGCCTTTGCGACCGGCTATCTCATGCAGGTCACCAACCCCAAGGCCATCGTCTTCTGGATCGCCATCGCGTCTGTCGGCGCGACCAATGGCGCCCCCGCCACCGTCGTGGCGCTGTTCCTGCTGGGGGCCTTCCTGATCTCGCTCTCCGGGCACGGGGCCTATGCGCTGGCACTGTCCGCCGCACCGGTGCGTGCGCTCTATGCCCGCGCCCGCCGCACGATCGAAGCGACGCTCGGCGTGTTCTTCACCCTTTTCGCCATCCGGCTCGCCACGGCCAGGAGCTGACCCATGGATCTCGACACCATCCTGCAAGTGCTCGACAGCACCGTCCGCCTCGCCACGCCGTTGTTGTTGGCGTGCCTCGCCGGTCTGTTCTCGGAACGCTCGGGCGTGATCGACATCGGGCTCGAAGGCAAGATGCTGATCGCGGCCTTCTTCTCTGCCGCCATCGCGGCGATGGTCAGCACTGCCGAAACCTGGGTCCTGCTGGGCATGGACCTGACGTGGCTGAAGAACCTCTTTCCGGCGGTGATCTGGGGCATGTTCGCGGGCATCCTCGCGGCGTTGTTCCTGTCGGGCCTGCACGGGCTGGCCTCCATCACCTTCCGCGGCAACCAGCTTATCTCCGGCGTGGCGCTGAACTTCCTCGCCTCCGGCCTGACCGTGCTGATCGCGCAGGTCTGGTTCAGCCAGGGCGGACGCACGCCTTCGCTCATGTCCGGAGGCCGGTTCGAGAACATCACCCTGCCCGGCGCCGAGGCGCTGCGCGACGTGCCCGTCCTCGGCCCGATCTACGCCGACCTGATCTCAGGCCACTCGATCCTCGTCTACGTGGCCTTCCTGGCCGTGCCGCTGACGTGGTGGGTGCTGTTCCGCACCCGCTACGGCCTGCGCCTGCGTGCCGTGGGCGAGGCACCCGAGGCAGTGGACACCGCCGGTGTCTCGGTCATCGGGCTGCGCTATTCCTCGCTGGTCATCACCGGCGTTCTCTGCGGCATGGCGGGCGCCTATCTCGCCACCGGCCTGCAGGCGGGTTTCGTCCGCGAGATGACGGCAGGCCGGGGCTACATCGCGCTGGCGGCGCTGATCTTCGCCAAGTGGCGGCCGTGGTACGCGCTTGGCGCCTGCCTGCTGTTCGGCCTCCTGCAGGCGGTGGCGCTGCGCTACCAGAACATCGACCTCGGCCCGTTCACAGTGCCGGTTCAGGTGATGGACGCCCTGCCCTACATCCTGACCGTGGTCATCCTCGCCGGCTTCGTCGGGAAGGCCATTCCCCCGCGCGCCGGGGGCGAGCCTTACGTCAAAGAACGCTGATCGCAGCCCCGGAGCGGAACACTCCGGCCGCCCTTTTGCCCCCTAGCCCCCCGCTGTTGGACAGCGGCCGCTCAGGGGCGGACGCCCTGTGCCAAGGGATGAGAGAACCTCCGCAGGGCAAAGCGAAAATTCCGGTTTGCCGCACTTGCACAGTCGCGCGCAATGCGTCTACGAATATACATGCAGGTCTACCTTCCGATTTCCGAAGTTGCGGTAAACGCCTTCCTTCTGCTGGGTCTCGGCGGTCTTGTCGGCGTATTGTCAGGCATGTTCGGCGTAGGTGGCGGGTTTCTCCTGACACCGCTGCTGTTCTTCATCGGCATCCCGCCCGCTGTCGCCGTGGCGACCGGCGCGAACCAGATCGTCGCGGCCTCCTTCTCGGGACTTCTCGCCCATCTCAGGCGAAAGACGGTGGACCTCCGAATGGGCACGGTCCTGCTGCTGGGCGGTCTCGTCGGCGCAGGACTGGGGGTCATGCTCTTCAACTACCTGAAGTCGCTGGGCCAGGTCGATCTTCTGGTGCGTCTCTGCTACGTGGTCTTCCTCGGGATCATCGGCGGGCTGATGTTCATCGAGAGCCTCAACGCATTGCGCAAGGCCCGCGCCGGAGCGCGCCCGAAGCGGCGCAAGCACAACTGGATCCACAACCTGCCGCTCAAGATGCGGTTCCGCACGTCCGGGCTCTATATCTCGGTCATCCCGCCTGCGCTGGTCGGCACCGCCGTGGGCGTGCTGGCGGCAATCATGGGCGTCGGCGGCGGCTTCATCATGGTGCCCGCGATGATCTACCTGCTGGGGATGCCCACAAAGGTCGTGGTCGGCACCTCCCTGTTCCAGATCATCTTCGTCGCCGCGTTCACCACGCTGCTGCACGCCACCACGAACTACACCGTCGACGTAGTGCTGGCGGTGATGCTGATCCTCGGCGGCGTGGTCGGCGCGCAGTTCGGCACGATGCTGGGCACCCGCCTGAAGGCGGAGCAACTGCGCATCCTGCTGGCCGGGCTCGTGCTTCTGGTCTGCATCAAGCTGGGGCTCGAACTGGTCATCACGCCGTCCGAACTCTACGTCATCGAACGGCCCACCGGACCATGACCAGGCTGATCGCCCTTTTCGTCCTGATGCTGACGGCTCTGCCCGCCGCGGCAGAAGACGTGGTGCTGGGCCTGTCGCGCGATCAGGTCTCGATCTCCACCGATTTCGACGGGTCGGAGATCCTGATCTTCGGCGCGGTCAAACGCGAAGCCCCGATCAGCGAACCGCCTTTGCAGGTCATCGTCACCGTCGAAGGCCCCCACCAGCGACTGACCGTCCGGCGCAAGGAACGCCGTTTCGGCATCTGGATGAACACCGACACGGTAGAGGTCGACGCCGCGCCCTCGTTCTACGCAATCGCCACCTCCGCGCCCTGGGAAGAGGTCATCACCAACACCGAGGATCTGCGCCACGGCATCTCCATCCCGCGCGTCATCCGCTCTGTCGGTGCCCCGATGACCGTGCTCGACAGCCAGAACTTCACCCGCGCGGTGATCCGCATCAACGAGGACAACGGCACCTACGCGCTGAACCAGGACGCGGTCACGCTGCGCGAACAGACCCTGTTCGACACCAGGATCTCGATGCCCGCCAACCTGACCGAAGGCACCTACCCGACGCGCATCTTCCTGACCCGCGAAGGCAAGGTCGTGTCGTCCTACGCGACAGAGATCGAGGTCCGCAAGGTCGGCCTCGAACGCTGGCTCTTTGCGCTGTCGCGTGAACAGCCGCTGGTCTACGGGCTGATGTCGCTGGCCATCGCCATCTTCGCTGGCTGGGGCGCCTCTGCCGCGTTCCGGGCCATCCGCTCGTCATGACGCGGCCCGGCCCGGCCACCCGAGACGCCTTCCGTGCCTTCCGCACAATCCCGACGCGGTGGAAAGACAACGACGAATACGGCCACATGAACAACGCCGAATACCTCTCGGTCGTCGACACCGCCGTATCGCTCTGGCAGCTCGACAACGGTCTGCAGATCCGCGGACCCGAAGCGTTGCGCTTCCTCGTGGTCGAGACCGGATGCCGTTACTTCTCGGAACTGGGCTTCCCCGACGTGATCTACGCGGGTCTGCGCATTGGCCACCTTGGCCGGTCGTCGCTGCGCTTCGAGCTGGGCCTGTTCCGCAACGACACTGACACGGCCAGCGCCGAGGCGTTCTTTGCCCAGGTCAACGTCGGCAAGGATGGACGGCCCGCTCCAATTCCCGACGCCGTACGCCGCGTGTTCGAAACGCTCGCCTGACAACCGTTCCCCTGAACTATGGCCCCTGAACAGTGGCCCGGAAAGCCCCACAAACGGACGGTGCCCTAACCCCGTTCGTGGAAGAAGGCGTAGATCCGTTCCGCCAGCGCCTCCGACACGCCATCCACCGCCTTCAGGTCGGCGAGGTTGGCGCGGCTGACGGCCTTTGCGGACCCGAAATGCTGCAGCAACGCCCGCTTGCGCGCAGCTCCGACGCCCTGCACCTCGTCCAGCGGGTTGGCCATCTGCGCCTTCGCCCGCTTCGCCCGGTGCGTGCCGATGGCGAACCGGTGCGCCTCGTCCCGCAACCGCTGCACGAAATACAACACGGGATCGTTGTGGCGCAACGCAAAGGCCCGCTCTCCGACGCGGTGGAATTCCTCCTTGCCGTGGTCGCGGTCCACACCCTTGGCGACACCCACGAAGGGCACGTCCTCCACCCCCTGCTCGCGCATGATCTCGGCTACGGCGGAGACCTGCCCGGCCCCGCCGTCGATCAGCATGAGGTCGGGCCACAGCCCCTTCGAACGGTCGGGGTCGTCCTTCTTCAGCCGCACCAGCCGCCGGTTCAGAACCTCCTTCATCATGCCGAAGTCGTCGCCGGGCACGAGGTCGTCGCCCTTGATGTTGAACTTGCGGTACTGGTTCTTCATGAAGCCGTCCGGGCCGGAGACGATCATCGCGCCCACCGCGTTGGTGCCCTGGATATGCGAGTTGTCGTAGACCTCGATCCGTTGCGGCGGGCCATCCAGCCCGAAGGCCTCTGCCAGACCGCGCAGCAGCTTCGCCTGCGTCGCCGTCTCCGACATCTTGCGGCCAAGGCTCTCCTTGGCATTGCGCAACGCGCCCTCGACCAGTTCCGCCTTCTCGCCGCGCTGGGGCACGCTGATCTCGACCTTGCGGCCCAGCTTGTCCGACAACGCCTGGCACATCAGGTCCTCGTCCTCGATCGCGTGCGACAGCAGCAGCAGCCGCGCCGGTTCCTTCTGGTCGTAGAACTGGCCCAGGAAGGCCTCCATAACCTCCGCCGGGCCGACGTCGTCGCCGACACGCGGGTAGAAGTCCTTGTTCCCCCAGTTCTGGTTCGCGCGGATGAAGAACACCTGCACACAGGCCTGCCCGTTCTCCATGTAAAGCGCGATCACGTCCGCTTCGGCGGTGGTCTGCGGGTTGATCCCTTGCGCCGTCTGAACTTGCGTCAGCGCGCGGATACGGTCGCGCAGGGCAGCGGCGCGCTCGAACTCCATCGCCTCCGACGCGTCCATCATGTCGGCGGCCAGCTTCTCCTGGATCTCGGTCGACTTGCCCGACAGGTATCGCGCCGCGTCGCGCACCGACGCGGCATAGTCCTCCTCCGAGATCTTGCCGACGCAGGGCGCCGAGCACCGCTTGATCTGGTGCAACAGGCAAGGCCGCGTGCGTCCCTCGAACTGGCTGTCGGTGCAGTTGCGCAGCAGGAAGGCCTTCTGCAACTGGTTCAGAACCCGGTTCACCGCGCCCGCGCTGGCGAAGGGGCCGAAGTACTGCCCCTTCTCGGACTTCGCGCCCCGGTGCTTCTTGATCTGCGGAAAGGCGTGATTGGTGACGATGATGTTCGGGAACGACTTGTCGTCGCGCAGCAGCACGTTGAACTTCGGCTTGAGCTGCTTGATGAGGTTCTGCTCAAGCAGCAGGGCCTCGGTTTCCGTCCGGGTGGTCAGGAACATCATCGACGCGGTTTCGCGGATCATCCGCTCGATCCGCCGCGAATGACCGTTCAGCCGGGCATAGTTCGACACCCGTGCCTTCAGATTGCGCGCCTTCCCGACGTACAACACCCGGCTATGGTCATCCAGCATCCGGTACACCCCCGGAGAGGTCTCCAGCGTCCTCAGATAGGACTGGATGACCTCGACCCCGCGGGGCGTGTCTGCGCTGTCCGGACCGTCGTTCATGTCACCCTGACCATCAGCCATAAACCTGTGTCGATTCCCCTGTCTGCTGCAATGCCGCGGCGGCGGTTTCAAGTGAGATTACATCCACCGTTTCTGTGGATAAGTCTGGTGGCAATTTCGGGGGAGCGCGAAATTTCCGTTGCTTTCAGCCCACTTCGCCGGGATGCACAAAAAATAATCGCATTATCAAGTCATTGAAATTGCAGTGTTAATTTTTGGAATCCCTACAAGTGACTGAGAATCTTTACATTTTCATAACACTTCTGTGACGCCGATGTGACCCGTGCAAAACTTGCATCGGAGTCACTCATTCAACTGCCGTTACGTCCGGTGTCTGCCACGCAAGGTGCTGCCCGCCGTCGACGCACAGAAGCTGCCCCGTCAGTGCCTTTGCCGACAAGAGATAGACCAGCGCGGCGGTGATATCCTCGCTGTCCGAGCCCCGTTCAAGCACGGTCGCGGCCCGCTGCTCGGCAAAGTCCTCGTCGCTCTGGCGGCCGCCGCGCAGGGTCGGCCCAGGGCCGATCCCGTTCACCCGGACACGCGGCGCCAGCGCCATGGCCGCCGTCCGGGTCATCGCCCACAGACCCATCTTGGCGATGGTGTAGCTGGCGAACTCGGGTGTCAGCTTGCGGACCCTCTGGTCTATCATGTTGACCACCAGCGCCTGCGCCACCGGCTCTCCGTTTGCGTCGCGCAGCGGATCGGGTGCCTGGGCGGCAAAGGACTGCGTCAGCACGAAGGGTGCGCGCAGGTTGCTCTCGATATGGCGATCCCAGCTTTCACGCGTCGCCGTCTCGTAATCGTCGTGTTCAAAGATCGATGCGTTGTTCACCAGCGCCGTCAGCGGCCCGCCAAGGGCGTCCCGAGCGCGTCCCACAAGCGCCTGCACCTCGTCCTCGACCAGCAGGTCGGCCTGCAGGGGGACGGCCTTCCGTCCCAGCGCGCGTATCTCTGCCGCGGTCTCTTCGGCGGCAACGGCGGACCCGCCGTAGTGCACCGCCACGTCATACCCCTGCCCGGCCAGCGTCAATGCCATGTCGCGCCCCAGCCGACGTGCGCCGCCGGTCACCAGCGCGCGTTTTCCCTCTTCAGACATCCTGCCTCCGTTCAGACGATCACGATGACCACATAGCTTATGTAGAGCACGGACAAGATGACACCCCAGGTCCGGTTCAGGTCGCGCTTGAAGAACACGAAGGGCATCAGCAGCAGCGAGGCGCCAAGCATCACCGCGAGGTCAAAGGTCAGTTCCCGGAATTCGAACGGCATGGGCGCGATCATCGAGGCCACGCCGATGATGGCCAGGAGGTTGAACATGTTCGACCCGATGACGTTGCCCAGGGCCACGTCCGCCTGCCGCCGCAGCGCTGCCATGACGGTTGTCGCCAGTTCCGGCAGCGACGTGCCGACCGCGACCAGCGTCAGGCCGATCACCTCGTCCGAGACGTTGAACATGCGCGCGATTTCCGTGGCACTGTCGACCAGAAGGTCGGCACCGAAGGGCAGGCCGATCAGGCCGAGCAACAGGTAAAAGCCGATCTTCCACCACGACATCTCCGGGTCGGCACCCTCGGGCTCCTCCAGCTCCTCGTCGAGATCGCCCGCCCGCCGGTGCGCCAGCGCGTCCTTGATCTGGTCGCTCAGGATCAAGGCCAGCACCGCCAGCAGCACGATGCCCGACTTCCAGTCGAAGACCTCGCGCAGCGCCAGCGCGATGAAGAGCACGGTGGCGCCCAGCATCTGCACATAGCTCTTGCGGGTGTCATGGGCCGAGGTGTGCATCACCGTGATAAGCGCCGGAATGCCCAGCACCATCAGCACGTTGGCCGTGTTCGATCCGATGACGTTGCCGAGCGCGATCCCCGGCACGTCGCGCATCGCCGCCTGGACGGAAATCAGCAGCTCCGGCGCGGAGGTCCCGAAGGCGACGATCGTCAGGCTGACGATCAGCGCCGGGATGCCCACGCGCAGGGACAGGTTGACGGCGCCCTTTACCAACGCGTCGCCCGCCAGAAGCAGGATCAGCAGGCCCAACAGGGCATAGAGAAACACCATGTCAGTCTTTACCTTTCCGGCAGGCGCAAGGGCCGTCGCCGATGCTGTACCCCCCGCAGTGCGGGCATTTCTTGGCACTCAGCATCGTCTTCTTGCGCAACTGTCCGATCTTCTTCGCCCCGGGCATGCGCCATTTGCCGAACACGCCCAGAAGGCCCATGACCAGCAGGAACAGGAGGACGATCTTTGCGATCACGAGAGGCCGAACCGTGCATAGTCCGCACGCTCCTCGATTTCGCTTAGGGCACCCTGCGCGATCTGAGTGCCCAGACGCGGCAGGAAGGGCCGCTTGGCCTCGTACCGCTTGAAACGCACCTTGTCGCCAAAGCGCTGCTTCATCACCGGCACGAGATGCCCGATGCCGTCGGCCAGCCCCTGATCGACCGCCGCCTGCCCCACCCAGATCTCTCCGGTAAAGAGGTCGGGGTTAGACGCCAGCTTTTCGCCGCGCCGGGCCCGGATCTGGTTGATGAAGGTGTCGTGCAACTGCCCCAGCAGCCGGTTCAGGCGCGCCACATCCTCTTCGGTCTCAGGGCGGAACGGGTCCATCATCGACTTCGACTTGCCCGCAGTGTGCACCCGGCGCTCGATCCCCTGCCGTTGCAGGAAGACATGCGCCCCGAAGCCGGAGGAAATCACCCCGATCGACCCGAGGATGCTGCTGGCATCGGCCCATATCTCGTCTGCGGCGGAGGCGATCCAGTAGCCGCCGGAGGCCGCCACGTCCTCGACGAAAGCGTAAACGGGGATGTTGTGCTGCTCTGACAGGCGGCGGATGCGCGCGCCGATCAGCGAGGACTGCACGGGCGACCCGCCCGGCGAATTTATTTCCAGCGCCACGGCATCCGGTTTGGACCGGAAGGCCTTTTCAAGCAGGGCCGCCGCTGTCCTGTCGCTCAGGTTGCCTCTGGCGGGGACTGAAATCGCGCCCTGGAGGCGCACCACCGACACCCGCGGCCGGCTCTTCACGAAAGGGATCCATCGTTTCATGCAAAGGCATGTAGAGGCAGGGAAGAAGCCAGACAAGGCGGCCAGCCCAAGAACACCGGGGAAACCACAGGTTTATGCACTCTGATCGCCTTATGGATGCGCGCGCAGCCTCCTCCCCCTCGGGAAAGACCGGCGCGCGCATGCACCCCGGTCAAAAGAACGACTGGGGGTCGATGTCGATGGCCAGCCGCATCTCGCCCTTGAGCTTCACGGGCCGCACCCAGTCGGCCAGCGCGCCCTGCAGCGCCACGCCCTTCTCCGCCCGCACCAGAAGCCGCACCCGGTGCCGCCCCCGAACCCGGGCGATGGGCGCGGGCGCGGGGCCAAAGACCTGCGCCCCCACCCGCCGCAGCGCCCCGTCGTTGCGCGCCAGCCAGTTGCCGAGGTCGAACACCTCCTGCACGTCCGGCCCCGACAGGATGATCCCCGCCAGTCGCCCAAAGGGGGGCATCCCGCCAAGGCGGCGCTCGTCGGCCTCCGCGCTCCAGAACGCCTCCTCGTCGCCGGCAAGGATCGAACGGATCACCGGGTGTTCGGGCTGGTAAGTCTGCAACAGCGCCTCGCCGCGCTTCTCCGCCCGCCCGGCGCGCCCCGCCACCTGCCGCATGAGCTGGAAGGTCCGCTCGGCGGCGCGCAGGTCGGACCCCTGCAGGCCAAGGTCCGCGTCGATCACCCCCACCAGCGTCAGCAGCGGAAAGTTGTGCCCCTTCGCGACAAGCTGCGTGCCGATGATGATGTCCGCACCGCCCGCCGCGATCCCCTCGATCTGCGCCTTCAGCTCGTGCGCCGTGCCGTAAAGGTCCGAGGACAACACCGCGATCCGTGCGTCGGGGAACTGCGCCTGCGCCTCTTCGGCCAGACGTTCCACGCCGGGGCCGACCGCCGCCAGCTTGTCCTCCGCCCCGCAGGACGGGCAGACCTCCGGCATGGGCTTCGTCTCGCCGCACTGGTGGCAGACCAGCCGTTTCAGGAACCGGTGCTCCACCATCCGCGCGTCGCAGTGGTCGCAGCCGATCTGCTGTCCGCAGGCCCGGCAGAGCGTCACCGGCGCATAGCCCCGGCGGTTGAGGAACAGAAGCGCCTGCTCCCCCCGCTCCATCCGTGCTTTCACCGCCGCCGCCAGCGCGGGCGAAATCCAGCGGTTCGAGGGCACATCCTGCCGCCGCATGTCGATGGCGCGCATTTCCGGCAGCACCGCCTCGCCGAAGCGCGAAGTCAGGACCAGCCGCCGGTACTTGCCCGCATCCGCATTGGCCCAGCTTTCCAGCGACGGCGTGGCAGAGGCCAGCACGACCTGCGCGCCGAGGATCGACGCGCGCAGCACCGCCATGTCCCGCGCGTTGTAAAGGACGCCGTCCTCCTGCTTGTAGGAGGTGTCGTGTTCCTCGTCGACGACGATCAGGCCAAGACGCTGGAACGGCAGGAACAAGGCCGAGCGCGCGCCCACCACCATCTGCGCGCGCCCCTCACCGACCATCCGCCAGACGCGCCGCCGTTCCGTCATCGTCACGCCGGAATGCCATTCGGCGGGCCGTGCGCCGAAGCGGGTCTCCACCCGGGCGAGGAATTCCGCCGACAGCGCAATCTCCGGCAGCAGGACCAGCGCCTGCCGCCCCTGCCGGAGGCATTCCGCCACCGCCTCCAGATAGACCTCCGTCTTGCCGGAGCCGGTTACCCCCTTCAGCAGCACCGTGCCGTAGGTGCCGGATTGCTGGCCGTCGCGCAGGACATCCGCCGCCGCCGCTTGGTCCTCCGTCAGGTCCTTGCCGCCGTAGTCGGGGTCGAGCCACGGGAAGGCCGTGTCGCGCGGGCTCTCCTCCTCTCGGATGGCGCCGCTTTTCACCAGCCCCTTCACCACCGAAGAGGTCACCCCCGCCGCCTCCGCCAGTTCGCGCAGCGTCAGGGCCAATCCGCCCAACTCCTCCGAAGCCGCGATCACCCGGCGCCGGGCATCGGTCATCCGCTCCGGCTCGCCCTCGCCCCGGCGATAGATCTTGCGCATCGACGGCGCGTCGCCCAGCCCCGGCGCACGCGTGGCCAGCCGCAGCATCGCGGACATCGGCGTCAGCGTGTAGGCCCCGGCCTTTTCGAGGAAGGCACGCATCTCCGCCCGCATCGGCGCCGCGTCCAGTACACGGATCACGCTGCGCAGCTTGGCAGCGTCGAACTGGCCCTCGCCCGGCCCCCAGACCACGCCCAGCACCTTGCGCGGGCCAAGCGGCACCTCGACATAGGCGCCCAGAAAACAACCGCCCTCCGGCGCGCGGTAATCCAGCAGCCGGTCCAGCGGCTGTGCCGTCAGCACGCCTATGCGCGCGCCCTGTTCGAAGAACTCCTGCATGCCCGACAGATGGCGCAATCCGGGGGCCTCCGCAATAACCCGCGCCCTGCATGGGAGGAGACGGCCCGGTTGCGCGCGGCGGGACCGAAGCCGCTTGCCATGCCGCGCCGGGTGCGGAGCGGTGCGCGGGTCGATGACCTCGGCCCCCACACACCTGTTGCCGGGCGGCAAGGATCCGGCCGGCCTCCGTTAGCGCAAACCTAACTCTTTCGGAGGCGCCCGTCATGGGTTAAGAGACGCAGGACTCTCATCAGGCCGCGCAAGGGGACCGATCATGAAATTCTTCGTAGACACCGCCGACATCGACGCCATCCGGGAGCTGAACGACCTCGGCATGGTGGACGGCGTCACCACCAACCCCTCCCTCATCAAAAAATCCGGCCGCGATATCCTCGAAGTGACGAAGGAAATCTGCGACCTCGTTTCCGGCCCCGTCTCTGCCGAAGTCGTCGCGACCGAGGCCGACGCGATGATCGCCGAAGGTCGCCGTCTGGCCGAGATCGCCGAGAACATCGCCGTGAAGGTGCCGTTGACCTGGGACGGCCTCAAGGCCTGCAAGACGCTTTCGGACGAGGGCCGCATGGTCAACGTGACGCTGTGCTTCTCGGCCAACCAGGCGCTGCTGGCGGCCAAGGCCGGCGCGACCTTCATCTCGCCGTTTATCGGGCGGCTCGACGACCTGAACATCGACGGGATGGAGCTGATCGCCGACATTCGCGAGATCTACGACAACTACGGTTTCGAGACGCAGATCCTCGCCGCCTCGATCCGCACCGCGAACCACATGAGCGACGCCGCCAAGATCGGCGCCGACGTGGCCACCGCCCCGCCGGCGGTGATCAAGGCCATGGCCAACCACGTGCTGACCGACAAGGGTCTTGCGCAGTTCGTCAAAGACGCCGCGGACGCCGGCATTAAGATCGTGTGACGCCCTGCAGGCGGGGCGGAGCAAAGCCCCGCCCTACGCGGTGTCGCGACGGTTTGTAGGGTGGGGCTTTGCGCCACCCTTTTTCCTTTCGGGCATGCCGGACAGGGTCTGCATGGCGGACCGGGTGCTTTTTGCCGGTGTCGGACCGGGGCGCCGCCCCGGACCCCGAGGTATTTCAGCCAAGATGAAGGACTGGCGCGGCGCCCGACCTCAGACGTTGGGTTCGCCTTGCAGACCCAGGATCTTGCGGAAGCCCGTCCAGTAGCCGGGCAGCCGGGGCGCGTCCTGCAGGCCCGGCAGCGCCTCGTCGGCCCAGGGGGCCATTTCCCGTTCGACAAACGCCCTTCCCCAGGCCAGGTAGGTATCCGCGTCGTCCGGGCGCAGGCGGCAGGCGGAGCCCACCAGCCCGACTAGCGTTTCCGCCGGGGAGTACCATTCGTCCTGTATGCCGGTGACGCGTGCCTTCAGGAAAGGACCGACCACGCGCATCAGCCGCTTCTCGGAGAACGCGAGGAGCATCTTGCCCATCTCGTCGCGGCTGTAATGGATCAGCGGCGGGAAGGTGTCGAAGAACACGGCCTTGCCCTCCACGATCGCGAAGTTCCGGATCGAAGGGTGGAAACCGATGCGTCCGTCGAAGCCTTCGGCCCAATGCCAGAAGCGGGCGATCACCTGTCCCGCCGCCTCCATCATCGCGACCGTTTCGTCCAGCGGGCGGCTCTGCATCAGCGGGCGCATCAGGCTGGCAGGGTCGAGCGCCTCCTGCAAGACGACCGGCACGCGCGCCTTTTCGCCCATGTCGACGAGGTGGAATTCCGTGTCCGGCAGCGGGACGCCGGCGGCTTGCAGTGCCGTCACGTAGGCGTCGTGGTTGGCAGCGAGGCGGTCCATCACCGCCGGGTCCGGCAGGCTGCGGTAGACCTTGATCACCCGGTCGGACAGCGGACCGTCCGCCGGACGGAACGGCGCGCAGAAATAGCCCAGCCGTGAGATCGGCTGGCCTTCGTGGGCGCGCCACGCCTGACGGATGTCTGCATGTGCGGTCGTATGAGCTGTGCTCGTGCTTGCCATGAAGGGGCCCTCCGTCTTCTGGCCCGGGCGGGCCGTCCGACGCCTTAGCGCGGTTTCAGCCGCTCCGCCACCTCTGCGACGAGGGCGGAGATCTCTTCCCGGGCCGGACCCTTCGCTTCGATCGCGCCGCGGCCATGGCCCATCGCTTCGGCGTAACCCACCCGTTGCGCCACGGCGGCCTTCGCAAGCGGCGCGCCCAGTTGCCGGGCGGCCTCCATCACCTCGGCGCCGAGGCGCGTGCCCGACCGCGTGCGGTTCAGCACCAGCAGGACCGGCTTGTTCTCGCGGTCGGCGAGGTCCATCACCCCTTCTGTCGCCCAGAGGTCCATGTGCCCGACCGAGATCGGCACCACGACCAGATGCGCCACCCTGAGCGCCGGGCGCAGGTCGCTGTCCACCTTCGGCGGCGTGTCGATCACCACCACGTCGCAGGCATTGGCCATCTTGCGCACCTCCATCGAGATGCCCCAGGCCGAGGAGGTCGCGAACTCCAGCCGTTCGCAGGCGGATTCGTCCGCCTCCAAGCGCGTCATGTACCAGCGTCCGAGGCTGCCCTGCGGGTCGAGGTCGATCAGCCCGACGGTCTTGCCTTCCGCCCGGAACCCCAGCGCAAGATGCGCCGCCAGCGTCGTCTTGCCCGATCCGCCCTTCTGCTGGGCCACGGTTATCACTTGTCCTGCCATCGTCCATCCCCCCGGGAGCCTGCCGCGATTGTGCACCCGCAGCATGGCCTGTTCCAGCCCCTTCCGCGCATCCGGTGCCGCGGCATGTCGTGCCGATGGCAAACCGCCCGCACCCGGGCCTTCACGGCACCTTAACCAGTATTGCGCCAGGATTACCACGTCTGCCGCATCCGGAGTGCCGCGCCATGCGCCCCTGCGCCATCCTTGCCGTGACCGCCTTCCTGCTGACCTGCCTTGCGGCAGTGCCGGCCCGGGCAGGCGCCTGGCAGCGCGCGAAGGGGGCGGGCTTCGCCATGGTCTCGGCGCAAGTGTCCTGGCCGCAGGACCTGTCCAACGGCAACGGCCTTGCCCCGACGGAGGACTATCAGACCTTCTACCTCGAATACGGGCTGAGACCGCGCCTGACGCTCGGGCTCGACCTCGGGCGCTCGGTGTCGGGCGGCGACAAGACCGTCGTCTTTTTCCAGGTCCCGCTGCGCGACCGCGACACCGGACCCAAGGTCGCGCTGCAGATGGGCCTTGGCCGGATCGACTCCGACGACGTGGTCCGGCCCGGGCTCTCCGTCGGCTGGGGGCGGGAGCGGGGCTGGCTCTCGATCGACATGCTGGCCGAGATGCACGCCGGCACCGGGCGGCACGATCTCAAGCTCGACGTGACATGGGGTCGGAACCTGGCGCAGGACCGCAAGCTGATCGTGCAGATGCAAAGCGGGCTGAGGCATGGAGACCCGGCTTTCGCCCGTATCGTGCCGTCGTATGTCGTGCCGCTCGGACGGCGCCTGAAGGCGGAAATCGGGGGCAGCTACGGGCTTGCGGGCGACAGTTCCATGGGGCTGAAATTCGGCCTGTGGACGGAGTTCTGAGCGCCGTCTGCCCCGTCGCCCATGGACAACGCATCATGACCGGCCGACCCGGCTTATTGGCGCCACCCCCGCCCCGCTCCCGCTGGCGGGCATCACGGTGATGGCGGTCAGATCGAACCATCGAAAAGAGAGGGCGCGCGTCCGTCTTGAGGCCAGAGCGCCCGGGCTGGGCAGCACGCCCCTGCAACGGCATCTGTCCGAGGACATGAAATGTCCCATGTCGATGCGATCCGCACGGTCTGTGCCGCGCGGGAGAACTCTCGCGCTGTTCATTCTCGCCGTCGACAGCAGGCTCCGGGGCTGTGATCCGGTCCGTCTGCGGGTCCCGGATGTCTTTGCCGCAGGCCATGTCGAGGAGCGGGCGTCTGTTGTCCGGAGCAAGACCAGCCGCTTCGAGATCACCGACAAAACCAGGAGGTCGCTCGCCCGTCGGCTCATCATTCCAACAGGCGGGTGCGGGCGGCTTTTGCAGCGGTTCTCAAGAACCCCTGATCGGATCCAGTCAAGACCCCGGTTGCGCCCAACGCGCGGAACGCGGTGGTGTCGGCGCGGTCGTTTGCGAGCACGAGGGCGGGCAGAGCGGCCGATTTCGCCGCCTTCAAAAGATGCGCGACCGCGCGGTCGAGCCCGCCATCTTCTGCCGCCTCGCCCATGCTGGCCCCCAGATCCGCGCGACCGATGAAGACGGCGTCGAGCCCTTCTGTCGCGACAATCTCGTCCATGCGGTCGAGGGCTTCGGCATCTTCGATCATCGCGATGACGGCACTGCGCGCATCCTGCGCCGCCATATGGTCCGCCACGGGCACGCCGCCGAACGCGCCTGCGCGGGTGGTGGGCGAGAGTCCACGGCCACCGGCATAGCGCGCAAGTGCGACGATCTCGCGGGCCACGGCGGCAGATGTCACATGCGGCACCAACACGCCATCGGCGCCGCTGTCCAGCGCGCGCAGGATATCACCGGGCTGACGCACCCGCACCAGCCCCGCCATGCGATGCGCCCGGCAGGCCAGCAGGATGGCATCCGTCGTCTCGGGGTTCAGCGGCGCATGTTCCTCGTCGATCACGACGAAGTCGAAGCCCAGAGAGCCGAGGATCTCGGCGGGCTGGGTCGAGGGGATCTTGAGGAAGGTCCCCAGCACCGGGTCGGGCGCGCGCAGGCGGGCGCGAAAACCGGCCCTCATCCGAAGCACACCTTGTCCCGGCCCTTGGTCCCGAGGATCGCGCGCGCCTCGTCCGGGGTGGCGATCTCGTGGCCCAGGTCCTCGAGGATGCGTCGCATCTTGGTGACCATCTGCGCATTGCTCTCTGCAAGCTGACCCTTCGCGATGTAGAGGTTGTCCTCCAGCCCCACGCGGACATGACCGCCAAGGATCGCCCCCATGGTAACCAGCGGGAACTGCGACCGGCCCGCGCCCAGCACGGACAGCAGGTGATCGTCGCCGAAAAGCCGCACTGCCGTGGCGCGCATGTGCATCAGGTTTTCCGGGTCGGTGCCCTGCGCCCCCGTGACGCCAAAGATCGCCTGCACGAAGAATGGCGGCTTCACCAGGCCCCGATCCGCGAAATGCGCAAGGTTGTACAGGTGCCCGGTGTCGTAGCATTCGAACTCGAACCGGGTGCCCGTTTCGGACAGCCTGGCCAGAACCGTCTCGATCTGGGTGAAGGTGTTGGACATGATAAGGTCGCGGGTGCCGCGCAGGTAGCCGACCTCCCACGGCTGCGGATCGCGGCAGCCCTTTTCCGCCGCCGAGATGTTGAAGTTGAACGACCCCATGTTGAGCGAAGCCAGTTCCGGCGCAGCCTGCACGGCGGGGGCGATGCGCGCCTCCATCGACATGCCCAGGCCGCCGCCGGTGGTGATGTTCACGATGGCATCCGTGGCCGCGTGGATGCGCGGCAGGAAGGCGGCGTAATGCGCCGGGTCCTGACTGGGCGCGCCAGTCTCGGGCACGCGGGCGTGCAGGTGCAACACGGCGGCACCGGCCTCGGCGGCGGCGATGGCGCTCTCGGCGATCTGGTCGGCGGTCACCGGAAGGTAAGGCGACATGGACGGCGTGTGGATGGAGCCGGTCACGGCGCAGCAAATGATGGTCTTTTTCGAAGTCCGGGGCACGGGGGAGTCCTTTGGTTTGGGACGGCCCGGATCGCCTCCGGGCCGTGGACGGGTTCAGAACACCTTCACAAGGCGCAGTTGCACGACGCTGTCGTATTCGAAGCCGCCTTCGACGTTGAAATCCTTGCCATACATCGCCTGGATCTGGGTCGTGGGGTTCAGGAAATGTGTGCCGTAGATGCGGGCCTGATCTCGATGGACTTTCAGGCCGGTCTCGACGCCATTGACCTTCTGCTCACCGCCACGCTGGCCGGAATAGCCGATGGCGAGCGAGGTCGCGGGCCCCCATTGCTTGCGCAGCATCGCCTGAAGCTGCCACGCAGGGGCGCGTTCGTATGTCTGCCCGTTCTCCGTGTGATCGCGCTGCAGGCCCACGTCCAGCACGCCGTCGACGTAGTACCCTCCGCCAAGCCCCTGAATCACACCGACCTGAGGCGTAATGGTGAAAGTGCCTTCGCCGATACCGATCCGTGCCGGATCATAGGCCCCGGTGGGCAAGGTCGCGAAGAGCGAGAAGCCCAGCGTCGTGCCGGTTTCCGGGTTGTCCGGCTGCACCGGCCAGAGCGTCAGGCCCAGCGTCAGATCGCCCACCCCTTCGGAGGTGTCCTGCTTGATCGTCCCGATGTTGGCCGTGTCGATGCTGGCAAACGGCGCCACCACGTGGAACGCGGCAGGCATGTCCCCCAGAGTGAAATAGTTCAGACTGCGCAGGATGGCGATGTCGGCCTCGAATTCGGACCCGGGGATCTGCTTGCCATCGACCGTCAGCTTGTCCGAGCTCAGGTGCTGCCAGTACAGCATTCCCAGTGTCGTGCCGCTTGGCAGTATCGTGTAATCCGCCGGTCCCACGTCGATGGCTTGCGCCGGCGCGGCCGCCATGGCCAGCGCCACCGCAGCGGCGCCAAGGGTGTATGTCATCTTCATAGGGTCTCCTCCCTGAAGTTTGCAAAGATGGGGAAAGCGGGGCCTACCCGGCGGCCACCTGCGGGTGTGGCTGCGCCAGCGAATATTGGCCCCGGTGGTACAGAAGCGGCGCGCTGTCCGAGGTCTCGAACCCGGTGACGCGGCCGATCAGGATCCAGTGGTCGCCGCCGTCCAGAATGTTCTCGCGGGCGCATTGGATCGTGGCGCAGGTCTCGGGCAACATCAGGCATCCACCTTGCCCTTCGATGACGTCGATTCCGGCGAACTTGTCGTCGCTGCGGCGCGCGAAATGGTTCGACAGCTCAATCTGGTCATGGGCAAGGATGTTCACCGCGAAATGGCTTGCGGCTTCGAAGACGGGGTAGCTCGACGAGGTCTTGAGCAGGCTCCACAGGATCAACGGCGGCGTCAGCGACAACGAGTTGAAGCTGTTGGCCGTGACGCCGACGCGCTGGCCCTCGGCCTGCGCGGTGATCACGGTGACGCCGGTGGCAAAGCACCCGAGCGCTGCGCGAAAGGCACGCGGATCGAACCCGCTCTCGGCGGGGAAGTTCATGCTGGCCATGGGGGACCTCCAGTGGGGTAGGAAAATCTGACAGGGAAAGGCGGCCCGCCCCGGGGGGCGAAGCGGGCCGCAGATGGGTCAGAAGAGGGAGGGATCGGGCTCCAGACCCATCAATGCGCGTCCGAGGATCTGCGCGCATATGTCGTAATCGGTATAGGCATGCGCCGCCGTCATGTGGCTGTTGCGGAACAGGCGCTGCGCTTCGGCATCGTCGAACCATGCCGATCCGCCAGACGCTTCGAACAGGCGGTCCACCGCCGCCACGAACATCTTGACCGCATAGGCCTGATTGGTCCGCCAGAAGGCCATCTGCGTCGGCGTCGGGTATGCGTGGCGTTCGGCATGGTCGCGCATCTCGGCCCATGTCTTTTCCAGAAAGGCACGGCCCGCGGCCACCTGATGGGTGCTTTCGGCAAGACGCATGCAGGCCGGGATCGACTGGCCCACCTTCGCCCCAGTGTATGCGCGCACGCGGCCCTGCGTGCGTTCGGTATACAGCTCGATCATGCGCTCCGCGATGCCAAGGCTGACCGCCGAGAAGCAGCTTGCAAAGACGTAGATGAAGGGCACGTGATAGATCTGGCTGTCGGGATAGAGCGCGCCACCCGCCGAGGTCAGCGTCATCAGCGCGGGCACGCTTTCGATGCGGTGGTTCGGTACAAAGGCATCCTTGACCACCAGCGTCTTCGACCCGGTGCCGCGCATCCCGGCGGTGAACCAGTTGTCCTTGATCTCGTAATCGCTGCGCGGCACGATGGCAAAACTGTAGACCTTGCCCAACTCCGCATCGTCACGCAGGAACCCGAGGATCGCCCAGGTCGCGTGATCGCAGCCGGAGGACCAGCCGAATTCACCGGAGAAGCGCACGCCGCCCTCCACTTCGGTGGACTTGCCATAAGGAGCGATGGACGAAGAGGACAGCGTGTCCGGGTCGTCGCCCCAGATCTCGTCCTGCAACTCCTTCGAGTAAAGCGCGATCTGGTGCGCATGCTCCGCCAGCAGCGAAAAGGCCCAAGCGGTCGATCCGCAGGCGGTGGCGATCAGCGCGATGCAGTTCTCGAAGTCGGGCACCGGCATTTCCAGACCGCCGTAGGCCTTTGGCTGAAAGGCCCGGTGCAGGCCGATGTCCTTGAGCAGCGCGATGTTCTCGGCCGGGACCATGCGGTCCTCTTCGGCCTTTGGCGCGTTGGCCTTGATCTGTGGCAGGACCGCGCGAACGCGGTCGATCATCGGTGTGGTGTCGTCAAACATGGGTGGTCTCCTCCCTATGCGGTTCAGTCAGTCAGGAATGCGATGGCCGCGTCGCGAAAGCGGTCGTCGGCGGTCAGGCCGACGTGACCGGGGCCATCGATCAGCTGGTGCGTGGCGCCCGGCAGGGCCGAGACGAGCCGCGCGTCGGGCTGTGCCACGGCATCTGCGCGGCTGTTGAAGATCAGGATCGGCGCCGTTGCGGCGGCGAGGCGCGCCTCGGTCAGGACCGGGTTGGCGGGCCTCTCCAGCACGGCGGCCAGACAGGCCGGGTCCGATCCGCTTTTGGCCGCGTAAGCCAGAAGCGCTGCGACCTGCGGCGGGTGTTCCGCCGTCTCACCACGCAGCGCCGCGACAATGGCCGGACCGGCGGCTTCGGGGGCAAAGAGGTTGTCGCCGATCCCGCCTAGCACCAGCCTGCCGTGCGCGCCGGGATTGCGTGCCTCCAGTTCCAGCAGCAGCTTGGTTCCCAGCGAAAACCCGATCGCCCCGTGCAGACCGGCGGGCAGTTTCGCGGCGAGGTCGCTGGCAAGGTCGGCATAGGCCTGCGCGTCATGCGGGCCGCCCTGTGGCCCGTGGCCCGCGACGTCGACGCCGACCGGCTCGAACCCCGCGTCGCGCAGCGCCGCGTCCCAGCCATCGGCCTGCCATGTGGCGGCGTAGGAGCCGCCCCAGCCGTGGACAAGAGCAACCTGTCTCATGCCGGGACTCCCTTGGCCGCCTGCGCGGCCTTTGTCAGGTCGGGCGTGTCGGCCCCGGCAAAGACCAGCGCCCCGCGCACCTCGCGAAACCGCCAGCCGTCCGGCGTCTCGACGCAGTCAAAGGTGAAGTCCGCCAGCGAGGACGGCGCCTCCAAGGGCAAGGGGCGTGTCCCCGTGCCGGAGAACACCGTCACCGTCGCGGCGAGCCTGGTGCCCTCGCCGGGCAGCGCCCGCAGGTTGGTGCACAGATGCCGGGTCGCGCGCTGCCGCTCGGCGGACAGTTTGCGGCGGGCGGCAAAGTAGCGGGACAATTCCTCCGTTCCCTCGGCGCGAAAGCTTTCGATCACCAGCGCGCCTTCGGGGGTGAACAGCGCCGCGCCGGGCGTGTCGTCCACCTCGTCCACCACCGCCCAGAAGCGCAGGACAAGGTCCTGCGCCGCCAGGAAGGTGTCAGCCGACAGGCTCACGATCCCACCGTCATGAAGGTCTCAGCCATCTCGTAGCCCCAGCCGTTCATCACGTCCGTCAGTTGCTCGGGCGCGATGTCCACGTCGAGCGGGGTCGCGTCGTCGGCGAATTGCTCCATCCCCGACGAGAACTCGTTGCGATTGCCGAAGGGGTCGAAGGCATAGGCGTAGTTGTTGGTGCCGAAGCCCGTGGACTTGCCCAGTCCCGCATTGTGCCGCCCCGGCCCGAATTCCCAGCGATGGCCCGTTTCCATCAGCCGGTCCGACAGGCGGAAGTAGTGGTTGCCGTCCTCCACCGCAAAGGCCACGTGATGCAGCCGGTCCGAGGGCCGCACCGCCCGCATATAAGCGATGTCATGGTCATAGGCCGAACCGCGCAGCCAGATGCCCGCCAGTTGCCCGCCGACGGAAATGTTCAGGGACGACTTGAAGCCGATCATCATCAGGAAGTCGCGCATCACCGCCGGGTCGACTTCGCCCAGCAGGTTGATGTGGTCCATGTCGGTCGGGATGTGCGAGCCCTTGGCGTCGAAGTCCGAGACGCCCGCGCGGCGCTCGGCCCCGCCGGTGCACAGCCGCAATTCGTGGCCCGAGGGGAGGTGAAACTTCAGCGTCGCGCCCTCGCCCGGGCGGCTGTCGCCGTTCAGACGCTCTGCGGCCACGCCTTCCTTTTTCAGGATGCTCTCGACCCGGTCGAGATCCTCCTGGTCATCGACACCGAAGGTGAAGTTCTCCAGCGATTGCGTGCCCTTGACCAGCGTGATGTCGGCGGCCTTGCCGCGGCAGGCAAGGTGGACGGTGTCGGCGTCGCGCGACAGCACGGTCAGGCCCAGCACGTCCTCGTACCAGGCAAGTGCCTTTCCAAGATCGCCGACCCTGACGGCGGCGTGGTCGATACGGTTGATCCCCATGATGTGATCCTTCTCTTTGTCAATAGTGTTCGGGACGGTCGCCGTGTCGGCGCCGTGTGACGGCGGACGCAGAACGCCCACCAATGACCAGGCAAACTGGAGCCATCGCGCCCGGACGGGTGCGTCTCGCGCGCTGTGGTGCTGGTCACGGAAATGTCGGGTGATGGCGCTTTATCGCGCCTGCCGGTGGCTTAGCCCGGTCGGTGTCGTCTGATCATGTCCTCCCTGCGGGCTCTCCCGGGCCCTCGTTGCCGGCAGCCCTCCAGCCGCCATGTCCAAAGCCTACGACAGATTGTAATTTGAACAAATAGTCATTTTAATAATTCCGCAGCGTGGAATTGGCGCGGAGGTGCGGCTTCGGGGTGGCCCCGACGCTGCGGCTGCGGCATACCTCGGACGTTGCCAGTCGAAGTCCCTTGTCAGAGGCCCTGTTTCGCCCATGTCAGAAAACACCGAGAACGCCGACGAGGTCATTGTCCGCATGGGCTACCGCACCGCACGGACCAGTCGCCGTGCAGAGATCGGTGCCGCGCGCCGGGCCAAGTCGCGCAACACGATCCTCACCGCCGCCTTCGCCTGCTACGGGCGTGCGGACGGACGCATTGTGCGGATCGAGGACATCTGCAAGGCGGCGGGCGTGGCGCGGGGCACCTTCTACAACCACTTCGACGATCTCGAAGCGCTCCGCTACCAGTTGCTCGAAGAAATGACCGGGGAATTCGACCGCGCCGTGCATCACATGTTCGGCGCGCTGGAAAATGCCGCCGAACAGAGCGCCGTCGCCATCCGCTACTACCTGCACGCGGCGGAAAAGAACCCCGCATGGGGCTGGGCGATGATCCACTCCAGCGCGCCGGGGCATACCTTCGGCGAGATGGTCTGGCACAACTCGCTGGTGACGATCCGGCGCGGGGTGGAGGAAGGGCTGTTCCACATCTCCACGGCAGAGATCGGGCGCGACATCCTGATGGGCGCGGTCGCGGCGGCCATGGTGTCGATCACCAGCGGCGCGACCCCCGGCGACTACCCGGAACAGGTCTCCGAACACATTTTGATGGCCTTCGGCATGTCCCGGGACGCGGCGCGCGAGTTGTCACGCCGCCCCCTGCCCGCGCTGCCGCCGATCGCGCATGACACCATCGTCATCGCCTCGATGCCCGCGCTGGGGGACATCGCGGATTAGGGTCACTCGATCTCGGTCCGCGCCAAGGGGTAATCGGCGGCGTTCAGCACCCAGCCGTCCTTTGTCGAGAAATCCATGCGCGGCGGCGAGAAGATGTCGACGATCTGCGTCGCCTCCGAGGTCCACAGCGTCGTGTGGATCGCGGGCGGCGGCAGGACCGTCACCGAGGGGCTGGCGCAACGGACATGCATGTCTGGCAGCCACTCCGCCATGTCGGACGTCCAGGGCCAGCGCAGGAAATGTTCGAAATCCCCCTCCAGCGTCAGGCTGACCTGCTCGAAACTGGCGTGGTAATGCGGCGAGACTTTCGCGGCATCGCGCGGCGCGGGAAAGCGCGGCAGCACGTTCACCATCATCGTCGTGCAGCGGAAGATGCGGCCAAAGCGCCCCGGTTCCTCGGGCACGTCGAGGTCATAGGCACGCAGGCGAAACCCACCCTCCGGATCTGGCCATTGCTGGAACGGCGGAATGTTCGGATTGGCCGGGATCTCCGGGTTCGCACATTGCGCCACGAGATCGGCGGAGCGCGTGGTGTAGAGAAAGCTCACCAGCCCGGTGCCACGGACCGTCACGGTGCTGTCTCCCGGCGGGACGACAAACAGGTGGTTGCCCGGATGGTCGCTGACCGTGCCCTTTGCCGTCTCGATATCGAAACGGACGTCGGCGTCGGTCGAGAATACCATGTACTCGTCCAACTGCCCTCTGCGGGCAAAGGTGGCGGCGCCCTCCAGACGGACCAGCCTGACCACAAGGTTGGTGCAGCGCATCATCCACGCCTGCCAGCCGTCCCCCGTCAGCTGCGGCGGCTCCTGGCTGAAATCGCCCACTTCCGGGCCGCAGAACGGTCCGGAAAAGCTGCGCTCTTTCGCCATGGAGGTCAGTGCCTTGCGCGGATCGCTGTCATCGAACATGGGGGGCCTGTGTCTTGTCTGCGGTGGTCTTCCACCTCGCATGACGGACCACGCGACGCACGGGAAACGCGAGCGTGTTCCACGGTGCGGAATTGCGCGGGCGCGCGCTTGAGCGCCTTCGCGGGCGGTGCCACCACAGGCAGAAACGGAGGCCCCCATGACCCGAACGCTCGTCATTCTTGCCCACCCCGACATGGGCCGCAGCCGCATCAGCCGCCGCTGGGCCGAGGCCATTCGCGCCGCAGGCGACATCACGTTGCACGATCTCTACGCGCGTTACCCCAACGGGCAGATCGACGGAGAGGCCGAGCGGCAGCTGGTCACCGACCACGACCGCATCGTGCTGCAATTTCCGCTGACGTGGTATTCCTGCCCGCCGCTGCTGTCGGTCTGGCAAACCGAGATCATGAAACGCGGCTGGGCCTACGGTCCCGGCGGGCGGGCGCTGCGGCTCAAGACACTGGGCATCGCGGTCTCCACCGGATCGAACGGCCGCGACTACCAGCCGGACGGCCGATACGGCCGGACGCTGGATGAGGTCACCGTGCCCTTCGAGCTGATGGCCGTCCACACCGGCATGCACTATCTGCCGCTCTTTACCCTGACCGGCGCGCGCGAATGCGATGACGCGGCGCTTGCCGCCTCCGCGCAGACCTACCTCCACCATCTCCGGCTCGCCGAACCGCGCCTCATCGCGTCCGGCAAGGACGACGACCGCGCGCGCACCGTCTACCCCGGGGATACGGCCGCTCACACGTAGGGTTCGCCCCTTTCGCAGGCGTCCGCAGCGGCGCGCAATTCGGTCTTCAGCGCACCCACATCCACATTGGCACGCGCGAAATACGTGATCCCCAGCGTGCCGACCAGCTTGGCCCCCAGCCGCAGCGGTACGGCAATCGAATGCGTCTCGGGCTGAATGTTGCCCGTGCGCTCGCCAAAGCCGCTGGCCCGCGTCAGCGCCACCACCGCATCCGCGCGCTGCGCGATGGCCTCCGCCTCTGCCGGCGTCGCCGCCGATTGCTGCAGCAAGGCCACGAGATGCGCGCGTTCCTCCCCCGGGCAGAACCCCAGGTAGGCGCGTCCATGGGCATAATCCAGCAGCGTCATCCGGCGGTTGATCGTCGACTGGTAGTGCGACAGCGGGCTCATCGGAATGGTGCTGAAGCGGATCACCAGCGCGTCCACGTCCAGCGTCGCCAGCGCCGTCGGCCAGAGCGTGCAGCGTGTCAGCGCCTCTGCCGCCTCACGCGCCACTTCGAAAACCTGAGGCAACCCGTGATGCCCTGCCCCCAGCGCCGCGACCTTCTCGGTCACGCAATACCCGGCCTGCCGCCCGATCTTGCGCACATATCCCGCGCTCATGAGCGTCTCCAGCAGGCGCACGACCGTCGGCGCGGGCAGACCCGTCTCCTGCGCGAGGTACTGCACGCGCACCACCGGCGCGCGGTTCATCAATTCGAGGATCTGCAACGTGCGCTCGACAGAGCGGACCGTCTTTTGCTGCACGGACGTCATGACGGTAGCCGTATAGCAACGTCATCGGAGCGGAAAGTGCCTTGACCGGACTATGGACCGCGAGGCCCGACGCGGCCCGACGCGGCCCGCAATTCGGGCGCATGACCATGACGGACGTGGAAGGCTGCAATGACAAGGGGCAAGTCACGACGCCCGACCGCCAGAGCACAGGCGGCATTTGTCTGCCCATGCCCCTGACGGCAGAACGTTGGAGCCAATGCTGCCGGAGGCAGGGAAGACCGGTCCCCGGATGCAGATCGGACCGTTCTCTGTGTCAGGATCGAATTGATACCTGCCAAGCCTACCGACGCGTCTTCAGAAATGCCGCAACCATTCTTGCGTCCGGTTACTGCGCATCGCCAACATACGCGCCTGAGGATGCCGCGCTGGCAGCAAACGGCAAATTCTTCCACAAAGCCGACCCGGTAGAAAGGTGTCGTGGAAACCCGATCCGAGCCCGAACCTGCCCATGCCGCACTGCGGTCCGCCGCGCGTGAAAGCGGCAGGTGTCAGCCCATACGCCACAGTCGTGCAAGACGTCGCACGGTGCCAAGTACTAACATAAAAGGGCGGGAAGTGTGAATTCTCTGCAACCGCGAAAGCATCCATCAGAAAGTTCAAAGCGGACATTCAAGTGGAAGTTGCTTTGCCCCAAGACATCCCGCCAGCAGGAACAGCTATTCGATGATCACCAGTAGGACGTCCTTCGCATTACGATCAAAGCTGCCCCATGTTACTGAATACAGCGCTACTTTTTACCCAGCTTTTCCAACGCTTTTATCAACTCGTGGACCGTCGTTGATGGGTTCATTTCACCTGTATCGTTTGCATCGTTCAGAGCCTTCGATGCGTTGGCAACTGCTGTTTCCTGAACAGCCTGAAGTTTGGCGAGCATTTCCTTGGTTAAGGACTTGTCAAAGGCTTCAAATGGTGGATGCTTCTTCAGTTCCGCAGCGAGCATTTCGGCAGCACTTTTGTTGCCAGATGCCGAAAAAGGCGAGCGGCTAAATTCAAAGTGTAGTAGTAGCCAGTACTCGAAACAGGGGTAGGATACGATTTGAAAAATTCGCTCGCCTTTGAACGATGACCGAGGTTTGTTAGCAGCCGCGATTTCGCTGAGGGCCTTGTAAAAATCTTGGTGGGTATCTCGGTCAATCACACAATAGACATCATTGTAACCACCGTTGCTATGCAGCCCTTCTGCTTCCGCCCGAGCGATTGCGTAGCGCACAACTGCTGTAGGCGAGGAATCGCATTCCTTACCGCAAATATCCAAGTCGACGTTCACCAATCCAAGAATGTTCTTTACACTCTCAAAATACTGAACCTCTGTGACCTCGCCCTCTGTAACAATCAGAACTCGTCTCCTTGGAGCGATGGTCGCGGCCCGTCGGCTTAGTTTCTTTGCAGTCTTGCGTCTTTGGAAGAGCTTATCACTGCGCGCCGGAATGTTGCATCCTCCGGACGTTGGGAACTGCCCCAAACTTACCTCCTAGGTAGGCCCGTTGAAATGCTTCAACATCTCTGATTTTGAAATCAGACAAGGGGGTTAGTTCGGTGTGTTGCCCATCTGGTCGATGGATGAACCAAACCTGATCCTTGTGCATGAAGCTCTTTGAAATGATCGACGTCTCATGACTCGTAAAGATGAGCTGCGCGCCCTTTGGATTTTGCCTTTTGTCGTGAAAGATGCTTACCAACCCTTTAAGGGCCAAAGGATGCAGACTATTGCTTAGCTCATCGATCAGCAGAGTCTCTCCATTTTCAAGCACATCAATGATTGGACCTGCCATGCCGAACATCGCTTGTGTCCCATCGCTTTCTTCTTCCAAAGAAAGTTCGATTGTTTCCCCTTTGGAGTTTTGGTGCTTAGAAAAAACTCGATAGACCTTCTCGTTGACAACTGACTTAGTCAGCTCGGTGAGCATTTTCTCGGAAAAGAACTCTTTGGCTTCATCTGGTACCTCTGCCTGTTTCTCCTCCACTCGAAATCCCCCTATCGGGAGGTCAAGAGCCTCGACAAACTCGACCACTCTGTGGCGATATTCATCGTCCTGAAGCAACTGGGCAGTAAAACTTTTCGCAATTCTATGGTTCGACTTGATGACGTGAATTCCACTGCGGAGCCAAGAGTATGGTTTTTCCAGAGTTTTGGAATTCAGTTGGACCGCCGTAGACAAGAAAAGTGCATTGTCGCGCGTGGACACCTTCCAGCTTTCGCGTTCACCAGGCAACTGTCCTTCGTTGAGCATCCACTCGTAAATTTTTGTCTCTTCATCGTACTCTCGAGTGAAGATGGTCCGTGTTTTGCTGCCATGCTTAGATGTCCGGGCAAAAAGCCATTCGTCGATCACCCTTTCGGTGTTCAGCGAGAAACCATATTGAAACACTTCATCATCGTGGGAAAACACCATCTCCATTGTGGTTGGTTCCCCTTTACATTCAGGAGAGACCCTGTTCTGAGGAATGGAAATCTCTTCACCCTGAGTACCCTTTCTAGCCGAGTTGCAAACAAACTCAGTAAAGAAATCGACTGCGTTGAATAGTGAACTCTTCCCAGATGCGTTTGCGCCAAAAACCACGGCGCTTGTCAGAACATCTGGAGCCAGAGAATTCCCTGTCTCGAATGTGATACCCGGCTGTTTGGTCGCAGCAGCGCTAGCAACTGCGGAGAACGTCACAGATTCAGAGATAGACCTGAAGTTGGATACCGAAAATTCAATCAACATGGCTCATGCTCCATTTAAACTGCGCATTTTGCGGATTTTCTGCATTTTTCGCAGTTTTCCAAGTTTTGCGTTAAATTTCAGTGAACTGCAAGCCCTGATCTGAAGACATGGCGTATGCACGCGCTTTCCTGCCGGATGTCCATAATCTGTTGCTCTAAAGAGACCAAGGCACACCGGTTCGCACCGCTGACGCCCTAAAACTGTCACAATTCAAAGAGTTGTCCGACGCTAATTCCTTTGGCGTCTATGCCTAGGTTCAGGACCCATTGATTTGGTTGAGCGAGCGTGATTCACCGTTCGAAAACGAGCGGTGAACATGTCTGATCTCTACTGGTTGAGCGATGCGCAGATGGCGCGTCTGGAGCATTACTTCCCCAAGTCGCACGGCAAGCCCCGGGTTGATGACCGGCGCGTTCTGAGCGGTATTATCTTTATCAATCGCAATGGATTGCGGTGGCGAGATGCGCCAAGGGAATACGGCCCGCACAAGACACTCTACAACCGCTGGAAGCGGTGGAGCGATAGAGGCGTCTTCGCCCGGATCATGGCCGGGCTGGCGGGCGAGCATGGTGAGGAGACGACCGTGATGATCGACGCAACTCATCTGAAGGCCCATCGCACGGCGTCCAGCCTGGGCGTGAAAAAGGGGGGCGTGGACGGCTGATTGGCCGGACGAAGGGAGGCATGAACACGAAGTTGCACGCCGTCTGCGACAGCCATGGCCGGCCCATCGACCTGTTCCTGACTGCCGGCCCCGTCAGCGACTACATCGGGGCGCGTGCGCTGGTCGGCGGGCTGCCAGACGTGAAATGGCTGCTCGGAGATCGCGGCTACGATGCCGACTGGTTCAGAGAAGCCTTGCAAGACAAGAAGATACGCCCTTGCATCCCGGGCCGGACGAAACGGAAGACGCCCGTCCCGTACGACAAGCGCAGGTACAAGCGTCGCAACCGGATCGAGATCATGTTCGGCAGGCTCAAGGATTGGAGACGGGTGGCGACCCGTTATGACCGATGCCCAAAGACCTTCTTCTCAGCGATCGCACTCGCTGCGACCGTGATCTTCTGGCTTTGAGAGAGAACGAGTCCTGACCCTAGCTCAGCGATCTGCCAGTCTCATTCTTGTCGTTTCAGATCTTGCGCGGACAACCACCGTGGTGTTGATCGACGAACAAACAACGGATGGTGCAACTTTCTCCCCAAGTTCAGAGACAGTTTTGTCCGGTGTCATGATTGTTGGCGTATCTTGTATCCTACGATGTCCGCTTCGGTGACGCTGCGATGCGGCTTCCGCGCTGTAGGCCAAGGTCGGCTTTGGGCCGGAAGCGACTGACGACATGGGAGTGTCGGCACATCTAGCAGGTCGTCCGCTCTCTGCGCACTGCCGACATATCTGTCCCAAAGGCCGGACGATCTCCTCCGCCATCCGCGGCGCGGGTCGAAGCAGGATCGGGAATTCGTTCGAGCGTGTCGGAGCCTTGGCGCGTCTCGTGGGCAAGCGGGCGGTTCGGCGTCGGGAGGGCATCGGGAAAGGCCCATGAACCCGGGACTCACGAAAAGAATTAACCCATTGTTAATGAACAAGGTTTCGCCGCGAAACCTGAACTTCCTTCGGACGGGGCCCCAGACCTCAGGATTTCCGCATCAGGTAGGTGTCCATCACCCACCCATGCCGGGCCCGCGCCGCCTCCCGCGCCTCCACGATCCGCGGCGAAACCTCGTCCAGCGGCCCGCTCAGCAGGATCTCCTCGGGCATCCCCAGGAACGCCCCCCACCAGATCCGCAGGCCCTGTCCCGTCAGCCTACTGAACGAGCACTCCCCGTCCAGCACCACCACCACGCTCTCCGCCCCCTCGGGCCAGCCGCCGTCCCGCAGTCGACGGCCCGTGGTCACGAGAATCCGTCCGTTCACCGTGTTCAGCGGCACCCCATGCGCGGCTGTCAGGGCCTGCACCGCCGTGATCCCGGGGATCACCCGCACTGCTCCAACCGGCACCAGCCGGGCGGCGATTCGCATCGTGCTGTCGTAGAAGGAGGGGTCGCCCCAGACCAGCAGGGCTATTTCGGCGGCGTCTCCGGCGGCGGCGGTCCAGCGGGTTGCGATTTCGTCATGCCAGCGTTCGACCCGTTCAAGGTATGGCAGGGCTTCGTCCCGGACGGGATAGTCGAAGAAGGCCACGCGGGCAGAGACCCCGGCCCGCTCCAGCAGCTTCAGGCGGATCTCGGCGAGGTCGTCCTTCTCGGCCTTGCGGGGCACGAGGATCACGTCCGCCGACCGCAGCGCCGCCTGCCCGTCCAGCGTCATGTGTCCCAGACTGCCCGTCCCGATGCCCACAAGGACCACACGTTCGATCATCGGCAGGTCCTTTCAGAGAGGAGACGGGCAAAGGCGGCGCATGTCGCCTGCCTGCCCTCGGTCGGGCAGAAAGGGCCTGTCGCAGCCGGCACGAAGGTCGGATGGTCGTTCATCGGGCGGACCTCTCGCAAAACGCCATGGATCGTCACGCCCGCCCGTTCGCGATCTGACACGGAGAAGGAGGCGGTTGCGCCGTCAGGGCCGGTCGGATGGAGCATCATCGGTCCGCGCCCTCGGGAGGTTCTTGAAGACCGGCGCAAGGCGTCTGCCGGGCCGTGGTCCGCTGGCGGAGGGAGGATGGCACGCCGTCCACACGGGGCGGCGGTCGAATGGAAACCCATCGGTCGGCGCCCTCGGATGGTCCTGAAAGACCGACGCAAGGCATCTGCCGGGCCTTGGTCCGCTGGTGGAGGGAGGATGGCACGCCGTCCGCACGGGGCAGCGGTCGGTCTCCCGCATTTCGGCAACGGGCTTGGTGCGTCGCGCCGAAAGACCCCGGATCGTGCGGGCGAGGGGACGTGTCGGTCCGCGCGCCGGCGGCCCATGGGACCACCGGTCCCGCCGCACGGCATGCGCGATACGGTGGACATATCCCGCAGTCCGGTGCAGTCACGCGCCCCGAAGCGCCCCGGCCCGATCACCTCTCACACCTCCGCAAGGGAGCCGTAGAGGATAAGGGCGGCCTTGGTGCCCTTCTCGGCGGCCAGTTGCTCGGCCAGGGCGCCCACGGTCGTGCGGGTGATGGTCTGGCCCGGACCGCTGACCTCTTCGGCGAGGATCGCGGGCGTGGAGGCCGGCAGGCCGCGCGCTTCGAGCATGGCGAAGAGGCGCGGGAAGGTGCCCTTGCCCATGAAGATCACCGTGGAGGCCATCGGATCTGCCAGCGCGTCGAGGTTCAGGTCCTCGGGCAGCGCACCCGAAACGTCGTGGCCGGTGACGAACTGCACCCGCCGCGCGGTCAGGCGGCGGGTCAGCGGGATGCCCGCCGCAGCCGCTGCCGCCACGGCGGAGGGGACACCGGGAATGATCTCGTAGGGGATGCCCGCAGCCTTGAGCGCCGTCAGCTCTTCTTCCAGCCGCCCGAAGATGCCGCTGTCGCCGGACTTCAGCCGCACGATGCGCTGGCCGGTCAGCGCGTAGTCCACCAGCAGGCGCGACACGTGGTCCTGTTTCGGCGAGGGCCGCCCGGCGCGCTTGCCCACACCCACGAGGTCCGCGCCCTGCCGTGCGTGCCCGAGGATCGGGCCAGAGGAGAGGTCGTCGAACAGTACCGCGTCGGCCCGTTTCAGGCGATCCACGGCCTTCAGGGTCAGAAGCTCCGGATCGCCGGGACCGGACCCCACGAAACTGACAAAGCCGGTCATGCCATGCCCCCTTCGCCGGTGATGAGATGGAAGAACGTCCCCGACACGTGGCCCCTGACAGAGCCGGTTTCGACCACCGGGTTGCCATCCGCGTCGAAGACCTGCGCCAGCGGCGCGTCGGGCTGTTCGAGGATGGTGGAATAGTGGAATTCGTGGCCGCGCAGCGCCATGCCGGGGGTGAAACCGGGCATCCCCGCCTGCAATACGGCGCGGCGGTAGCCGAGGTGGAACTTGCGCTTCTCGTAGGAGGTGACGAGCCCCAGCAGCCCGGCCATCCGGTGCGTGGTGCCGTCCTTGTCGGTCAGCGCCTCGCCAAGCGCCATGTAGCCCCCGCACTCGCCGTGCACGGGGCGGGTTTCGGCGTGGCGGCGCAGCGCCGTTCCGAAGCGGTCGGCAGCCGCCAGACGGCCCGCGTGCAGTTCGGGGTAGCCGCCGGGCAGCCAGACGAGATCGGCGTCCTGTGCGGGGGCTTCGTCCGCGAGGGGAGAGAACGGCAGGATCTCGGCCCCGGCCTCGCGCCAGCCCTTCAGGATGTGCGGATAGGTGAAGGAAAACGCGGCGTCCTGCGCAAGCGCGATGCGTTGCGCGGGCGGCGGCGGCAGGCGCATCGGTCCCGTAGGGCGGGGTTCACGCCGCCCTGCCGCAAGGATCGCGTCGAGGTCGACATGGGCGCGCAGGAAATCGGCATAGCCCGCGATGGCGGCGTCGAGGTCGGGATGCTCGACCGCCTGCACCAGCCCGAGGTGGCGCTCCGGCAGGGTCAGGTCGCCGCGCCGGGGCAGCACGCCCAGCACGTTCAGGCCCGCGCGCTCCATTCCCAGCCGGGTGAGGCGTTCGTGACGCGGCGAGGCCACGCGGTTCAGGATCACGCCCGCGAAGGGCAGATCCGGCATGTAGGTGGAAAACCCCAGCGCGGTCGCCGCCGCCGACTGCGCCTGCCCGCCCACGTCGAGCACCAGCACCACCGGCCAGCCGAAGCGCCGCGCGGTTTCGGCGGAGGAGCCGAAGCCCGACTGCCCTTCGGTCGCGACGCCGTCGTAAAGTCCCATGGAGCCTTCGGCGACGCAGAAGTCGGCCTCTGCCGCCTCGCTGGCGAGCGCGTCCAGCAGCGCGCCGTCCATCGCCCAGGTGTCGAGGTTGAACGAGTCGCGCCCGCAGGCCGCGCGGTGAAAGGCCGGGTCGATGTAGTCGGGGCCGGACTTGAACGGCTGGACCTTCACGCCGTCGTCGGCCAGCGCCCTGAGGAGGCCCAGCATGACGGTGGTCTTGCCGGTGCCCGAGGACGGCGCGGAGACGAGGACGCCCTTCATGCCTCGTCCTCCGGGCGCCATCCGGCCCATTGGCTGTCGGCGCTTTGCGGGCGGTAGCGGCGGTCGTAGTCGACGGCGTAGAGGCAGCTATCATCGAAGCCTTCGGCGGCCAGCGCCGGCCCTGCGAGGATCAGCGCTGTGCGGGTGATGTCGCCGTCCATGCGGCTGGCGATGTCGGCGAGCGTGCCGCGGATGATCCGCTGGTCGGGCCAGCTTGCCCGGAAGACGACGGCGACGGGGCAGTCGGCCCCGTAGGCGGGGATCAGGTCGGCGGTCACGGTGTCGAGGTTCTGGATCGAGAGGTGGATGGCCAGCGTGGCGCCGGTGCGGGCGAAGTTGGTGAGCGTCTCGCCCTCGGGCATGGAGGAGGCGCGCCCCGGTGTGCGGGTCAGGACGACGGACTGGGCGAGCCCCGGCAGGGTCAGTTCGGTGCCGAGCGCGGCGGCGGCGGCGGCAAAGGACGGCACGCCGGGAGTGACGGTGTAGGGGATGCCCATCTCGCGCAGGCGGCGGAGCTGTTCGCCCATGGCCGACCAGACGGAGAGGTCGCCGGAGTGCAGGCGCGCGATGTCGTGACCCTCGGCATGGGCGGTGGCGATCTCGGCCATGATGCGGTCGAGGTCCATGGGCGCGGTGTTCACGATCCGGGCGCCTTTGGGGCAGTGGCCGAGGATCGCCTCGGGGACCAGCGACCCGGCGTAGAGGCAGACGGGGCAGGACGCGATCAGATCGCGGCCGCGCAGGGTCAGGAGGTCGGGAGCGCCGGGGCCTGCGCCGATGAAGTGTACCGTCATTCGTCTTCTCCGATGGCGAAGGCGCAGGTGGCGCGGCCGTCTTCCGACACCACGCGGGTCGAGAGGAGCTGCGCGCCGGGCCCGGCGGCGGCCAGCGCGGCGGCCTCGGCCACCGATCCCACGCCCCGGGCCGCGAGCACGACCTCCGACACGGTTTCGGTCTCCTGCACCTGCATGAACTTCGAGGAAATGCCGACCGCCGGACGGCGGATGTCGGCGCCCAGGTCGTGGAGCAAAGACAGCTTGTCCTCGACGGTGGCGAGCACGTCGGCCTCCTGCCCCAGCCGCGCGCGGCGGTAGGCGTCGCGCAGGCTGTCGAGCGTCGCTCCGCTGCGGTATCCGAATCCGGCGACGATCATGGCGTGGTCCTTGCTTGTATTGCTTGCTTTGCGTGTCTGGCTGTCTTGCGCGAGGGGGCTGCACACAAGAGGTGCGTCTTCACCTTGGCCCCCGCAGGACGGGCGGACACGCGGGCAACGCGCTTTGCCGGATGACGGGTCCGATCCGCCCGGTGCAAAGCGACAGCACAGGCGGCTGTGGGGCCAAGCGTTTGCGCAGCCACAGGGCAGCCGTGCAGAACCAAGGGCGCGGGCAGTTCTGGCGGAGAGACGGCGGTCATAGCGTCACGCTCCATTGCACGATGGGGTAGCCGGACTTCCAGCCGCGCCGGGTCCCGAGCGGCACCGCGTCGGACAGCTCGATGCGCAGAAGGGACCCGCCCCGCTCGGCATGGGCGCGGGCCAAGAGCGCCTCGGACTCAAGCGTCACGGCGTTGGTCACGAGACGGGCGCCGGGGGCCAGCGTGTCGAGACGGTCGAGCAGCGCCTGAGACAAGCCGCCACCGACAAAGACCGCATCCGGCGCGGGCAAGCCATCGAGCGCGTCGGGTGCGCGCCCTTCAACCACCTGCAGCCGGTCCATGCCGAGGGCGGCGGCGTTGCTGCGGATACGTGCGGCGCGGGCGGGATCGGCCTCGACCGCCGTGGCGCGCATCAGCGGGTCGCACATCAGCCATTCGATCCCGATGGAGCCGGATCCGCCGCCGATGTCCCAGAGGTGTTCGCCCGGGCGCGGTGCCAGCGCCGAAAGCGTCAGCGCACGGACGGGCCGCTTGGTGATCTGGCCGTCGTTGTCGAAGGTGGTGTCGGGTCGCCCGGTGGCCAGCGGCAGCGCTTCGCCCAGCGGTTCCAGCGCCACGCAGACCGGGTGGTCCACATCGTCCAGCGCGCAGGTTTCGGCGGTCACGCTGCGCAACCGTTCGCGCGGGCCGCCGAGCGCCTCCATCACGTGCATGACCGTCGCGCCGAAGTCCGCCGCGCGCAGGTATTCGGCGAGATCGCCCACCGCCGCGCCGTCGCGCAGCGTCACGATCAGGCGGCGGCCCGGGGCGAGGTGCAGGGCCAGCCGCGTCAGGGGAGCGGCGTGCAGGCCAAGGCATATCGTCCCTTCCAGCCGCCAGCCCAGCCGCGACGCGGCCAGCGAGAAGACGGAAACGCCGGGGATCGCCCGCCACGCGCCCTGCGGAAGCCTGTCGGCCAGCACCGATCCCGCACCGAACCAGAACGGATCGCCGGAGGCCAGCGCCACGACGCGCCGCCCCTCCAGCGCCATCAGTTTGATGACGCCATCGGCGAAGGGCACCGGCCAGGGCTTGATCTCGGCGCGGGTCTCGGCAAGAACCTCCGCCAGCAGCGCGAGATGCCGGGGCGGGCCCATGACGACCTCTGCCCTTGAAATGGCGGCAAGGGCCGCGGGCGTCAGACCGGCGTCCTCGCCCACACCGACGATGGTCAACCAAGGATCGGACTGGATCTCAGACATGCCCAACCTTCTCATCCTTGGCGGCACGACGGAAGCCACCGCGCTTTGCCGCCGTCTTGCGGACGAGGGCATTCACGGCACGATCTCCTTCGCGGGACGGGTGGAGCGCCCGGTGCGCCAGCCGCTGCCGCAGCGCGTCGGCGGCTTCGGCGGCGTCGAGGGGCTGGCGCGCCACATCCGCGACGAAGGCGTGACGCATGTGATCGACGCGACCCATCCCTTCGCCGCGCAGATGAGCGCCAACGCGGTGGCCGCCTGCGAGACGACCGGCACGCCACTGATCGCCCTGACCCGCGCGCCGTGGCAGCCGCAGGCGGACGACCGATGGACCCGGGTGCCGGACATCGCGGGCGCGGTGGCCGCGCTCGACCGTCCCGCAACCCGCGTCATGCTGGCGGTGGGCCGGATGCATCTGGCGGAGTTCGCGCCGAACCCGCAGCACTTCTACCTTCTGCGCCTTGTCGATCCGCCGAAAGAGGCGCTGCCCTTCCCCGACAGCCACGCGGTGATGGACCGGGGACCGTTCACGCTGGAGGACGATCTTGCGCTGATGCGGGACAACGGCATCGGTCTGGTGGTGTCGAAGAACGCGGGCGGCACGGGCGCGCGGGCCAAGATCGACGCAGCGCGGGCGCTGGGGCTGGAGGTTGTGATGATCGACCGCCCTGCCCTGCCCGACCGGCGCGAGGCGCATGACGTGCAGGGTGTGCTGGACTGGCTGGGCTGAGCGGAGCACCGATTCCCGCTGGGCCTTGAGGCCGACCGCCCCGCCCTGCCCTTTGGCAGAACCGCACAGGACATGCGGTGGGTGATCGGCGCCAAGAGTCATTCCGCGACAAACCTTGGGGTGTAGACGTGCGATGTGCCCGCGATCCGGCGGGTCAGCGAAGAGCCGACGATGACCATGGTGCGCATGTCGGCCATTTCGGGCGTGGCGTCGGAGAGCGGGACCACGCTCAGTGTCTCGTCCGGGGCCGATACGGCGCGGGCGAAGATCATCAGGCGGTCGGGTTCGCAGGTCTCGCGCAGGAGGTCGAGCACACGGGCAAAGCCCTCGGGCCGGGATTTGGAGCGCGGGTTGTAGAAGGCCATGGCAAAGTCGGCCTCCACCGCGAGGCGCAGGCGCTTCTCGATCAGCGACCAGGGTTTGAGGTTGTCCGAGAGGTTGATGGTGCAGAAGTCATGCCCCAGCGGTGCGCCCGCGCGGGCGGCGGCGGCGAGGCTGGCGGTGATGCCGGGGATGACCTCGATGTGCAGGTCTTTCCACGCGTCGGGCCCGGCTTCGAGCGCCTCGAACACGGCGGAGGCCATGGCGAAGACGCCGGGATCGCCCGAAGAGACGACGGCGACGCGCTTGCCTTCGGCGGCCATGGAGAGGGCGTGCTGCGAGCGAGCGATCTCCACCCGGTTGTCGGAGGCGTGTTTCGTCAGGCCGGGCCGGTCGGCGACGCGGGCGACATAGGGGATGTAGCCTACGACATCGGTGGCCTCCGCCAGAACGGCCTGCGCCTCCAGCGTCACGAGGCTGTCGGCACCGGGGCCGAGGCCCACGATCTTCACCCATCCCGAGCGGGCGGTCATGGGCGGCGCCCCTGCCCGTGCACGAGGACGATGGAGAAATACGGCGTGACGCGGTCCTCCGCCTCCGCCAGGCGCTGGACGGTCTGGCCCTCCTGGGCGGCGTATTCCACCAGCCACGCGCGGTCGTACTTGCCCGCCTCGCGCAGGGCATGGCGGATCTTGCCGATGTTGCGACCGATCTTCATCACGACGATGGCGTCGGCGTCGGTCATGCGCTGGATCAGGGTTTCGGACGGCAGCGTGCCCATCAGCACGGTCAGCACGTCGTCGCCCCAGGTGATCGGCGCGCCGGAGGCCGTCCAGGCGGCGGACATGCCGGTGACGGCGGGCACGACCTCGACCCGGACGGTGTCCTTCAGGCGTTCGTAGAGGTGCATGAAGGAGCCGTAGAAGAACGGGTCGCCCTCGCAGAGCACCACAACGTCCTCGCCGGAGAGGAGGAGCTGGCGCAGGTGCATGGTCACCTGTGCGTAGAACTCGGACAGGACTTCGTTGTAGCGCGGGTCCTGTAGCGGGATCTCGGTGGTGACCGGGTATTCCATCGGGAAGTGGATCGCGTCCTTCGCCAGGAGCGGCGCGGCGATGGTGAGCGCATGACCAGTGCGCCCGGCCTTGCGGAAGTAGGCGACGTGGCGGGCGTTGGCGATCAGCCGGTCGGCGCGCACCGTCATCAGGTCCGCGGCGCCGGGGCCGAGGCCCACGCCGAAAAGGGTGCCGTGCCGCGCGGTCATTCGGCGCGGCTCGCGATGGCGTTGACGGCGGCGACCGTGATCGCGCTGCCGCCGAGGCGGCCCTCGACGATGCAGCAGGGCACCGGCTGGTCGGCCCAGAGCGCGTCCTTCGATTCCACCGCGCCGACGAACCCCACGGGGCAGCCGACGATCGCGGCGGGGCGCGGACAGTCCGGGTCTTCGAGCATGTTGAGGAGGTGGAAGAGCGCGGTGGGCGCGTTGCCGATGGCCACCAGCGCGCCGCCCAGGTGCGGGCGCCAGAGTTCCAGCGCCGCCGCCGAGCGGGTGTTGGACATGCTGGCCGCGAGCGCGGGCACGCCCGGGTCTTGCAGGGTGCAGACGATGGCGTTGTCGGCGGGCAGGCGCTTGCGGGTGATGCCCTCGGAGACCATGCGCGCGTCGCAGAGGATCGGCGCGCCGTTTTCCAGCGCGGTGCGGGCAGCCGGTGCGAAACCGGGCGAGAAACGGATGTGACGCTCCAGCCCCACCATGCCCGCCGCGTGGATCATGCGGACGGCGATCTGTTCTTCGTCGGGAGCGAAGGCGGCAAGATCGGCCTCGGCCCGGATGGTGGCGAAGGACTGACGGTAGATGGCGGCCCCGTCGGTTTCATACTGGTAGGTCATGGGCGGGTGAGGTCCTGGATGATGGCATCGGCGGTGAGGCCGGATAGCCGGGGGGTTTCGCCTGCGCAACCCTGACCGAGGTCATAGGCCCCGTCCCGTCCCGTGACGGTGACGGCGGCAGGCCCCGCGCGGGCGCAGCCCTTGGCGCAGCCCGAGACGTGCAGGTCGCGCACATGCGGCGCGAGGCGGCGGGCGAGGCCTCGGGTCTCGACCGTGGCCTGCGGGCAGAAGGGCGCGCCCCGGCAGGCGGAGACGGTCAGCAGCGGATCGTCCGGGTCGGTGATGAAATCCGGATGGTCGACGGGCGTGCCGCCGTGCAGCAGGAAGACACGCCAGGGGGTGACGGTGAGCACGGTCGCCCCGCTGCGCGCGAGGAGGTCGGCGAGGCCGGCGGCCCCGATCCGGCCAAAGGGGGCGGCGTAGCCTGCCGTTTCGTCCCGGCTGACGCCGGGCCGACCCGCCGGGGGCTCTGCCCCCGGACCCCCGAGGTATTTCGGCCAAGATGAAGGCAGGGGGCGCGTGGTCTGCCAGCTGTCCGGCAGACCGCCCGCGGCGGCCCAGGCCCGGGCGCGCCGCTGGTCCGGTGTCCGGGTTTCGGCAAAGAGGGTGGCCAGGGCGATGAGTTTGGGGATGGCGTCGCACTCTGTGACAGGCAGCCCCCTGTCGGCGCCGTCGGTGCGCAGGATCAGGCCATTGGCGGACATCTCGAGGCGGAAGTCAGCGGGGTCGTTCGTCAGCACCGGCGCCGGGCCGGTGTCAACGGCGAAGCCGACCTTCGCCGGCAGGTCCGGCAGGCGGTCCAGTGCATCGTAGAGCGCCTGTGTCAGGCGGTGGGTCAGATCGCCCCCGGCATGAGCCGGGGCGACCAGCACGTTGCGGCGGCGTTCGGTTTCCGCGTCCGCGTCGAGCAGGCCCTGCCCACGCAGCCCGTCGAGGAGCGCCGGGTGGTCGTCTGCGCTCACGCCGTAGATTTGCAGGTTCGCGCGGTTGGTCATTTCCAGCCCGCTGTCGCCGTGGCGCGTCGCCAGCGCGCAGAGCGCCAGCCCCTGCGCCGCCGTGAGACGGGCGAAGTGGGGCCGGACACGCACCACCAGACCGTCGCCGGAGGCCATGGGGCGGAGCGCCCCGGGGCACCAGCCGCGCACCTGGGGAGAGTTGCCGGTCATTCGGCGGCCCCTTCGATACGGGTCGCCATATCGGCGAGGATGGAGTTGCGGCGGCTGCTCCAGAGGCCCGCCCGGTGCAGCTCCGCGAAGCGGGCCTGCATTGCCGCATGGGCCCTGGGGTTGGCCTCGCGCAGGAAAGTGTCGGTCTCCGGATCGCCCAGCGTGGCCTCGTGGTAGAGATCGAAGAGATGGTCGGGAACCGCCCGGGCGAGATGTGCGAAGGCGGCCATGTGGTCGAGCGTGGCGGCGATTTCCGCCGCGCCACGGAAGCCGTGGGGCCTCATGCCCCGGATCCAGGCCGGGTTGGCGGCGCGGGCGCGCACGATGCGGGCGATCTCTTCGGGCAGGCTGCGGGCGCGCGGGCGGGCCGGGTCGGTGTTGTCGAGGTGCCAGAGCGCGGCATTGCCTCCGGTGACCTGCTGGGCGGCGGCAAAGCCGCCTTCGTGCCCGACGAAGTCCATGGCGAGGAGCAGGTCAGTTTCCGGCAGATCGTGCAGGTGCACGAAGCTGTCGGCGGCGGCGACCCTGGCGGCGATGCCCCGGGCATCGCGGGTGGCGCTGTCGCCATCGAGCGCGAAGGCGGAGGCGGCAAGCCAGGCCTCGCCCGCCGCGCGGCGGCCCGCGTCGCTGTAGTCGTCGAGCGTGTCACCCATGTTCAGGCCGAAGCTGCCCGGCGCCGGGCCGTAGACGCGGGCGAGATCGGCGCGCCCGCCGAAGGGGTTCCAGTCCGGCGCCTCGTCGCGTTGCGCCAGCGCACGGACGGCCTGCGAAAAGAGCGCGGAGAGGCTCGGGAAGACGTCGCGAAAGAGGCCGGAGACACGCAGGGTGACGTCGATGCGCGGGCGGTCGAGTTCGGCTATGGGCAGCACCTCGATCCCGGAGACGCGTTCGGAGCCCTTGTCCCAGACCGGTTTCACGCCGAGCAGGTGCAGCGCCATGGCGAATTCCTCGCCCGCCGTGCGCATGGTGGCAGAGCCCCAGAGGTCGACGATCAGGCCGCGCGGCCAGTCGCCTTCGTCCTGCAGATGGCGGCGCACCAGCTCCTCCGCCAGTTTCACGCCCTGCGCGTATGCGGCGCGGGTCGGGACGGAGCGCGGGTCGGTGGTGAAGAGGTTTCGTCCCGTGGGCAACACGTCGCGGCGGCCGCGGTAGGGCGACCCCGACGGACCGGGTGCGATCCGGCGCCCGTCGAGGGCCGCAGGGATGGCGCGGCGTTCGGCCTCGGGCGATCCGGTTGGATCGCGGGAGGCCTGCGCCGAAAGGTCGTCGCGGCCCCAAACGTGCAGGCCCTCGCCGAACTGGCTTTCCTTCACGTCGCAGACGAAACGGTCGATGCGGGTGATCGCCTCGGCGATGGAGGCGGCGCGGTCGAGGCCGAGGTCGTCCTCCACCCCCAGCGCCTGCGCCTCGTCGCGGATGTCGGCCTGAAGCCGGTCCCGGCGGCGCGGGTCGAGCCCGTCGGCGTTGGAGAATTCGTCCAGCAGTGCCTCGAGCCGGGCGAGCCGGTCGGGGGTTCCACTTTCGCGCAGCGGCGGGGGCGTGTGGCCAAGGGTCAGCGCGCCCAGGCGGCGCTTGGCCTGCGCGGCTTCCCCGGGGTCGTTGACGATGAAGGGGTAGATCACCGGCAGGGTGCCGGTCAGCGCCTTCGGCCAGCAGGCGGCGGAGAGCGCCACGGATTTGCCCGGTAGCCATTCCAGCGTGCCGTGGGCGCCGATGTGGATCAGCGCGTCGGCCTGCTGTTGCAGCCAGAGGTAGAAGGCCACGTAGCCGTGGCAGGGCGTGCGCGACAGGTCGTGGTAGTCGTCGTCGCGGGTTTCCGGCCTCCCGCGTTCGGGCTGCAGCGCGACCGTCGCGCGGCCGCAGCGGATGGCGGCGAAGCGGAAGGCGCCATCGCGGACAAGCGTGTCGGTGTCGGGCTCGCCCCATGCGGCGTGGAGGTCGTCCTGCAGACTTTGCGGCAAATTGGCGAGAGCGGCCTCATAGGCGCGCAGCGGCCAGCTTTCGGTTCGGGCCAGAAGCTCTGCGGGCAGGTCGGCGGGGGCGTCCGTCACGGCGTGACCGGCGTCGCGCAGGTCGTCGAGGATGGATCGGGCAGAGGCCAGCGCATCGAGGCCCACGGCGTGGCCGATGTTCCAGTCCTTGCCCGGGTAGGTCGACAAGATCAGCGCCGGGCGGCGGTCGCCGGGCGCGCGCCGGGCGAGCGACAGGCGCGCCTCTACCCGGTCGGCGAGGGCGGCGATGCCTTCATCATGTGCGGCGTGGACGGCGCGGGCGAACTGCAGGTCGGAGTCCCGGTCGCCGGTTTCCTTGAAGGAGACGGGTTCGCCCAGGATGGTGCCATCCACCTCCGGCAGCACGACGTGCATGGCCAGATCGGCGGGAGACACGCCCCGGTCGGCTTCCGCCCAGGCCTTGCGGTCGGAGGTCGACAGCACGCACTGGAAGACCGGCACGTCGGCGGCATCGAGCGGCGAGGTGCCGTCCGCGCCCTTGCCGGAGAAAGCGGTGGCGTTGACGATGGCCGCCGGGGCCAGAGCGGCGATCTGACGGCGCAGCCAGCCTGCCGCTTCGGGCGCCTTCAGGGACGGGACGAAGAAGGCAGTGACGGCGAAGCCGCGCGCGGCAAACTCCTCGTACAGTGCCCGGATCGGCGCGAGGTCGGCGGAGACGAGGTAGGAGCGGTAGAAGACCAGCGCCAGAGGGGTCTTGCCGGACACCCGCGTCAGCACCGGACAGGTCACGCCGTGTTCGGGTGTCCAGCAGCTGAGCGGCGGCAAACCCTTGGCCCCGCGCACAGGCCCGGCATAAAGGCCTGCCGCCAGCGCCAGTTGCGCCAGTGCCGCCTGCGCCGCCACGGTGCCGCCCGCGTCGCAGAGATGCGCCAGCCGCCGCAGGGTCGACACCGGCAGAGTCGACATCTCGTCGAGGCGCGTGTCCTCGCGCCCGTCGGCGGGCAACACGGCCAGCGCGATGCCCTTCTGTTGCGCCAGCGACAGCACCTGCTGCAGGCCGTAGGACCAGTAGGGCACGCCGCCGATCAGGCGGATCAGGATGCCCTTCGCGCCCTCCAGCGTCTGTTCCACGTAGGTGTCGACCGACAGCGGATGCCTGAGGGCGGCGAGATTGGCGAGACGGAGCGTGGGCATCCGCCCCTCTGGCCCGCCGCCGCGCCGCCAGCCTTCGGCAAAGGCGCCGAGGTCGCTGTCGGAGAACGACAGCACGACGAGGTCCGCCGGGCTCTGGCCCAGGTCCTGCGGCGTCTCGCTTTCTTCGAGGCCGTGGCTTTCGCGGAAGATGACGTGCATCGGCGGTTCCCGGAAAGGCGGCGCACAGCCCCGCCCTACCTTACGTCATTCTGCGGCGACAGGCGCGGCCCCGAGGACCGCCCCGATGGCCTCGGGTTGGATGTCGTCATGTTCCGCGATGACCACGACCCGGCTGACGCGCGCCTCGTCCGGCTTCCACGGGCGGTCGTACTGATGACGCACCCGCGCGCCCACCGCCTGCACCAGAAGGCGCATAGGCTTGCCCTTGACGGCGGCATACCCTTTCACCCGAAGGATGTTCTGCTCCTTCGCGAGGCGCTCGATGGCGGCGACCAGCTGGGCGGGACTGTCCTGTTCCGGCAGCTCCACAACGACCGATTCGAAGTCGTCGTGCTCGTGATCGTCGTGGTCGTCGTGATGCGAGGGGCGCGCGTCCATGTCGTCCTCTGCGGCGGCTTCCAGCCCGAGGATCACGCGCGGGTCGACCACACCTTCGGCCACTTCGACCACCGGCAGCGGGCGCGGTGCCTCGGCGGCGATGATCGCCTTGGCCTTCGCCACGCCTTCGGGTCCGGCGAGGTCGGGCTTGGTCAGCAGGATGATGTCGGCGCAGGAGATCTGGTCCTCGAAGACCTCGCTCAGCGGCGTCTCGTGGTCGATGCTGTCGTCGGCCAGACGCTGCGCGTCCACCCGCGCCACATCGGGAGCGAAGCGGCCCGCCGCCACGGCCTCCGCATCGGCCAGCGCGATCACGCCGTCGACGGTGATCTTCGACCGGATGTCGGGCCAGTCGAAGGCTTTCAGAAGCGGCTTCGGCAGGGCGAGGCCGGAGGTCTCGATCAGGATGTGGTCGGGGCGCGGGTCGAGCGCCATCAGCGCCTCGATGGTGGGGATGAAGTCGTCGGCCACGGTGCAGCAGATGCAGCCGTTGGCGAGCTCCATGATGTTCTCGGCCGGGCAGTCGGGGATGGCGCAGGATTTCAGGATGTCGCCGTCCACGCCCACGTCGCCGAATTCGTTGACCACCACGGCCAGGCGGCGGCCGCCGGGGTTCTGCATCAGGTGGCGCACCAGCGTCGTCTTGCCGGAGCCGAGGAAGCCGGTGATCACGGTGACGGGGAGTTTGGCTAGATCGGTCATTCAGTCGGCCTCCACAGGGGTGTTCGGGGTCAGGGGCGGAATACGCGCCACGCAGTTGCGCTTGAAGTGTTCGGGACGCTCGCGCCACGGGATCAACCCGTCGCCGGTCGCGTGATAGCGCGCCGCGCCGTCGAGCAGCATGTCCGGATGCGACGCCTCGTCGACATTCCCGAACACGTAGGTCCAGCGGTCGCCGCCGCGCAGGGCGACGGTACAACCGGCATCGCAATTCTGCAGGCATTCGACGGCGGTCAGGCGCAGGCCCTCGGGCAAAGGCCGGTCGGCAAGGGCATCGTAGAGCGCCTGCCCGGGCCGGCGGTCGTCGGCGGGGATGTCCTGCCCCCGGCGGCACTTCACGCAGACCAGAAGTTCGGTCTCTGACGGCATGGCGACCTCGCGCATCTGGGGGGACCTTGAGCGGGGCACGGGCCAAGACAGGCCCTCTCCCGACCCCGGATCACCCCGTCCGGTTTCGTTCCTCCGCCCCTTCCACGGCGCGGCCACTGGCAGGTCTCCCGGCTTGCGGAACTGGGCGGCAGGCAGTCCTGCCGATCCCAACGGAACCCGGCCTTCCCGGCGATGTCGCCAGTGGCTTCGGGCCCTTTCCGGTCACGGTCGCGGGGGCGGCTGCGCCTGACCCCGACGCGGGGCTGCGCATTCCCTTTTCACCTGCTAGACACAGGCACCAGCACTCCGGCTGATGCGCCGGACGCCCGGCAATGTCAAGGAGAGCCCGCGCCATGAGCGAAGACGAAAACGCCCGCCACACCGAAAAGATGAAGAAGATCAAGGCGGCCCGCGACCGGATGATGGCGACCAAGACGGAGGAGAAGGGCCTGATTATCGTCCATACCGGGACCGGCAAGGGCAAGTCGTCCTCCGGATTCGGCATGATCATGCGCTGCATCGCGCATGGCATGCCCTGTGCGGTGGTGCAGTTCATCAAGGGCGCCTGGCCCACCGGCGAAGGCACGTTCCTGCGCGAACGCTTCGCGGCGGAGTGCCGGTTCTTCGTGTCGGGGGAAGGGTTCACGTGGGAGACGCAGGACCGCGAACGCGACATCGCGGCGGCGCAAAACGGCTGGGAGATCGCCAAGACGCAGATCCTCGACCCGGAAGTGCAGTTCGTTCTGCTCGACGAGATCAACATCGCGCTGCGCTACGACTATCTCGACATCGACGACGTGGTGGGGTTCCTGCTGGAGCAGAAACCGCCGATGACCCATGTCTGCCTGACCGGGCGCAACGCCAAGCCCGAACTGATCGAGGCGGCGGACCTCATCACCGACATGACGCTTGTCAAACACCCGTTCCGTGAAGGGGTGAAGGCGCAGAAGGGCGTCGAGTTCTGAGATTGTGGCGCCGGATTTCGGCTCGCCTGCGGCGACCCGACCCGCTGGGGGTTCCCCCCAGACCCCCAAGGTATTTGGACCAAGATGAAGGCAAGACTTCTTTAATCGGAATCGGAGAGGCTGGCCGGGCGGTACAGGGAGAGGTCCCGATGACCGCCCAAGGTGAAGGCACCGCGCCTCCCCCTTCGACGAAGGCCCGAGGCGCGGTGTCCGACCCGCCCCTTCATCTTGGCGAAAAATACCTCCGCCGGAGGCATCCTGTCCGGGCCGTTTGCGCCGTTTGACGTGTGGGGACGTGCGTCAGGGAAACGGGCAGGCTGTTCCGGCTGGATCAGTGGGCGCGGCGAGCGGAATTTCTGCAATGCGCTCTCTGCCCCTGGTGCCTGTCTTCGGAATTGGGTGAGGCCGGGGCGTCCCTGGGAGCGGCGCCGTGTGGATGGCGTTGCGCCTGGCCTGGGGAAGGTCGACGTTTAGCTCATTGCTTGCCACCACGGGACATGACCGGTGCGCGAAGATTTCCGGTAGCGGTCAACGAGACAACGGACTTGCTTCGGCGGTTCTTGCCGGAACGAACAGTGGCCGGTCGTGGGTTCGCGGGCGGGCGCTTCGGCATGCCAAGATGGTTTCGGCGCGTTGACCCTGCGTTCAAGGCTGGTAACGGTGGATGTCACTATCCCGAAACCAGCGAGGACCACCGCCAGATGTTCAGGAAACGGCTGCAGGACGCCACCTCCCGTCACGAGGAGGTCTACGGCTTCTACGAGAAGATCTATACCGTCATCGACCTCTGCGCGGGGCTCGCGTTTCTCTTCGGATCCATCCTCTTCTTCTGGGAAGACACGCAATACCCGGCGACCTGGCTTTTTACCGTGGGCTCCGCCCTGTTCGTCGCGCGGCCGGCGTCGCGGTTCGCCCGGGAGTATCACCTTGCGCAGCTCCCGCTGCCCGGGGATCGTGACCCGGAATGACGCGCGCCCTGATGCTTCAGGGCACCGGGTCCAACGTGGGCAAGTCGGTGCTGGTGGCCGGGCTATGTCGGGCGGCGCTGCGGCGCGGCCTCTCGGTGGCGCCGTTCAAGCCGCAGAACATGTCGAACAACGCCGCCGTGACAGTCGACGGCGGCGAGATCGGCCGCGCGCAGGCGTTGCAGGCGCGGGCCTGCGGGCTGGAGCCGCTGACCGACATGAACCCTGTTCTGCTGAAACCGGAGACCGACGTGGGATCTCAGGTCGTGGTGCAGGGCAAGCGGCTGGCGACGGTGAAGGCGCGCGAATACGCCGCCCTGAAGCCGCAGTTGCTGGGTCATGTCCGCGAGAGTTTCGCGCGGCTGAAGGCGCGCCATGACCTGGTGATCGTCGAGGGCGCGGGTAGCCCGGCAGAGGTCAACCTGCGCGCCGGCGACATTGCGAACATGGGTTTTGCGGAGGCCGTGGACCTGCCCGTCGTGCTGATCGGCGACATCGACCGCGGCGGCGTCATCGCGCAGGTGGTGGGCACGCAGGCGGTGCTGTCACCCGGCGACAACGCGCGGATCGAGGGCTTCCTGATCAACAAGTTCCGTGGCGACCCCTCGCTTTTCGACGACGGCTATGCGCTGATCGAGGCGCGCACCGGCTGGCGCGGCTTCGGCACCGCGCCGTGGTTCGCCCATGCCTGGAAGCTGCCTGCCGAGGATGCGCTGGACATCCGGGCCCCCGTGCGGCAGGAGGGGCTGCACATCGTCTGCCTGCGCCTGTCGCGGATCGCCAATTTCGACGACATGGACCCCCTGGCGCAGGAACCGGGTGTCCGGCTGACCATGCTGGGCCACGGAGAGCCGATCCCCGGCGATGCCGATCTCGTGGTCCTGCCCGGCTCGAAGAGCACGCGGGGCGACCTTGCCTTTCTGCGCGATCAGGGCTGGGACATCGACCTTGTCGCGCATCACCGGCGCGGCGGCCATGTGCTGGGGATCTGCGGCGGCTTCCAGATGCTGGGACGGCGGGTGGCCGACCCCGACGGTATCGAGGGCGCGGCGGGCGAGACGGCGGGGCTTGGCCTTCTCGACGTCGACACGGTGATGACCGGCGACAAGCGCCTGACCCGCGTGGACGCGCGACACGCCGCGACCGCCCTGCCCTTCGCCGGATACGAGATCCATATCGGGCGGACGACGGGCACGGATTGCGCGCGGCCCTTCGCTTTCGTCGATGGCCGCCCCGAAGGCGCCTGTTCGCCGGACGGGCGCGTGACGGGCAGCTACCTGCATGGCATGTTCACCGACGACGCCTTCCGCGCCGGATTCCTGAAGCGGTTCGGGGTGGCCTCGTCGCAAGCCTACGACGCGACGGTGGACGCGACGCTGGATGCCCTTGCGGACCACCTCGAAACGCATCTCGACGTGGCGGGACTGCTGGCGGCGGCACGCTAGGCTCAGCGCAGGGCGGCCTCCACAATGGGCCATTCGTCGTGGCCCGGCAGGCCCAGCCGCAGCCATGTGGCGCTGTAGGGGAAGACGCGGCTCCAGACATGGGCCTGCGCCAGGCGGTCCTGTGCCGCCGTTGCATCGGGCACCTCGTAGGTCCGGAAGAGCGGGCAGCCCCCCGCCAGCGGCCAGCCGCGCGCCATGGCGAGCGCATCCATAGCGGCGCAGTCGCGGTCGAGCCGGGCAATGGTTTCGGCCTGCCATCCCGTGTCGGCCAGTGCGGTACAGGCGATCTCGATCGCGGGGCCGGAAACGGGCCATGGCCCGGCCATCGCCCTCAGCCGGTCCGCCAGCGGCCCGGTCGCCAGCGCGAAACCCAGCCGCAGCCCCGCCAGCCCGTAGAACTTCCCGAAGGAGCGCAGGACCACCACGTTGTCGCGCAGGCGGTGCAGGTCGGGGGCGATGCAGGCACCGGGCGTTGCGTCGCCGAAACTCTCGTCGACCACCAGCAGGCCGACCTGCTCGGAGAGCACGGCTATCGCTTCGGTGTCCAGCACGCGGCCATCGGGGTTGTTGGGCGTGACCACCACGGCAAGGTCGGCGCCGTGGAGCGCGTCGGGGGTGGCCACATCCTCAACCGTCCAGCCGAAAGCGCGGAGGCAGGCGGCGTGTTCGTTGTAGGTGGGCGTGAGAACGCGGGCGGTGCCGGGCGCGGCAAGGAAGGGCACGGCCTGGATCGCAGCCTGCGCGCCCGCCAGTGGCACGACGTCGGCGCGGGTGGCGTAGGCTCGGGCCGCGACGCTGCGCAGAAGGTCCATGTCGGTTCGGGTCGGCAGCGCCTGCCATGCCTGCGGAGGAACGTGCGGCACCGGGTAGGGCACGCGGTTGATGCCGGTGGACAGGTCGATCCAGTCGAGCGCCACGCCACCGAAGCGTCTGATGGCGGCGTCGAGGTTGCCTCCGTGATCGCGTGCCATGTGGTTCCTTTCGTGTCGCTAGAGGACCGCGAGCGCAAGGAGCAACCCGCCCGCCAGCGCCATGCCCCGCATGTAGGTCCGGAGCGCCCGGCGCATGTCGCGCGCCGCAGGGTCCGGAGCGCCGGCGTTCAGCCACGGCTCCTCTACCCGGTGGGTGGCGTAGACGCGCGGGCCGGAAAGGCGCACGCCAAGGATGCCCGCCATCGCGCCTTCGGGCCAGCCCGCATTGGGCGAACGGTGGGCGGCGGCATCCCTGCGGACGACGCGCGACGCGTGCGCCAGGCGGCGCGGCGTGCCCAGGGCAAAGAGCGCGGCGGTGATGCGCGCCGGGATCCAGTTCACCCCGTCGTCGAGCCGGGCCGCGGCTTTTCCGAAGGCCTCGTAACGGTCCGTGCGGTGGCCGATCATCGAATCCATCGTGTTGATCGCCTTGTACCCCACGATGCCCGGCAGCCCCAGAACGACACCCCAGAAGAGCGGCGCGATCACCCCGTCCGAGGCGTTTTCGGCCAGGCTTTCGATCCCGGCGCGGGCGACGCCGCCGGTGTCGAGCTGCGTGATGTCGCGCCCGACGATCATCGCCACCGCCTGTCGCGCCCCGTCGAGGTCGCCACCGCCCAGCGGACGGGCGACCTCTGCCACGTGGTCATGCAGGGAACGGACGGCAACGAAGGGCCATGCGAGCAGGCCGGTCAGCGCAACCCCGGCCCAGCCGCCCGGCAGGATCAGCGCGACAAGCGCGGCAAGGGCCATGGGAAGTCCCGTCACCAGAAGGACGGTCAGCGTGCCGAAGACGATGCGCCTGTTGCGTGGGCCTGCATTCCAACGCTGTTCGCACAGCGAGATCAGGTTGCCGATCCAGACGACCGGATGACCGACGCGCTTGTACAGCGGATCCGGCCAGCCGATCCCGGCGTCGAGCACGAGCGCCACCAGCATCGTCGCGGCGAAGCTCATGGGCGCTGTCCGGTCGTGAAGTGCAGCACTTGCGTGAGGCCGGCCTCACGCAGTGCGGGTTCTGCCGTGGCGGGGACCGCGCCGGGGGCGAAGATCAGACCACGCGCCGAACCGGTGTGCGCCCGCACCACGCCAAGCGCCTTCAGGTCGCGGGCCAGTCCGGTCATCGGGTCGCCCGGTCCGCGCAAGGCGTCGCAGCGGGTGGCCGAAGCGGTGGCGATCCCGGCCGCGATCCCGAGGTCGGCTTCCGTTACCGCGCGGCGCCAGTCGGTCACAAGATCGTCCACCTCGGGAAAGGCGTGGTCCGCCGGGTCGGTCCGCGTCGGGGCCCCCCAGAAACCGCCGACCACCTCGCAGCGGGGCGGCGCGGACAGACGTTCGACGATGCGGCCCTCGCGGGACGCCCAGAGCAGCCGGTCGGGATCGGGAAACATCAGCGGATCGCAGGCGCCTTCGACGGAAAGGCAGGCGCGGGCGATCTGCTCTGCCGTGGCGTGCGGCGCGACCGCCCGCGCCCCGGCCACCAGCCATGCGGTGGAGGCCCCTGCCCCGCCGCCCGGCGGCATGTCGCAGGCAAGCTCTGGCCAATGCGCGCTGTCTGTTCCAAGCGCCGCGCAGAACCGCTCCACCGAGTCCGCCGGGAAAAGCGCGGGACCCGCGGCGGGTGACACGCGCAGCACCGGGCAAGGACACGTCACCAGAACCACTGGCCCGTCGGGGCCGAGCCGCCCCTGCAGCCATTCGCCGAAGTGCCCGGCCACGTCTGTCATGCGAAGACCCGGTTCACGCTGCGCACCGAGACAGGCGCTCCGCGCCAGACGCCTAGGCGGGTGACCGACAGCGGCGCGATCTCGAACGCCAATGCGCCGGGCACATGCCCCGTGACCAGCGCAAGCGCCGCGCGAATCACGCCCGCATGCGCCACGACCGCCACCGGCGCGCCGTGGTCCCGGGCCATGCCTGCGGCGTCCTGCAGGGCCGGTGCCGCCCGCGAACAGACGTCGGCGAAGCTTTCGCCGCCCGGCCAGCGGTGCGCGGCCAGCGCGTCCGGAGATATCTCGCCAAGGTCGGGCAGGTGCTGCAGCGCGCGCCCCTCGAAATCGCCGAAGTCCTGCTCCCAGAGGCGGGCGTCTTCCGTAGGCTCGGCGTCGGGCCAAAGCGCCTTTGCCGTCTGGCGGCAGCGCAGCGCCGGGCTGACCACGACCTTCGCCACCCGCCCCGCCCCCTGGCGCAGCGCATGGATGGCGTCTGGGGACAGCCGGGCCGCAACGTCGCGTCGTCCGTTCAGGACGCCCGGCTCCGCCACCGGCGCATGCCGGATCAGGACCAGTTCCGGTCGCTCTTCGCCCATGCCCTGACAGTCCCCCGGATTTCCACTTTCCATTCCGCGCCGAACCTGCTTTTTCACGGCGCCATGAAAAAGTCGATACTGATCACGGGCGGCGCCCGCTCCGGCAAATCGGCCCTCGCCGAAAGGCTGGCGCTGTCGCGTTCCGGCCGGGCGGTCTATATCGCCACCGCCGAGGCCCGTGACGACGAGATGCGCGACCGGATCGCGCAGCACCGCGCCCGCCGGGGCGCCGGGTGGACGGATCACGAGGCGCCGCTCGATCTTGTCGGAACGCTCGACGCCACGGACGGCGACGCACCGCGCCTTGTCGACTGCCTCACGCTTTGGCTGACGAACCTGATGCTGTCCGGCGCGGACTGGCGCGCGGCTGGCACGGCACTGGCCGAGGCCCTGCCCCGGCAGACCGCCCCCGTGGTGCTGGTGACCAACGAGGTCGGTTCTGGCATCGTGCCCGACAACCGGCTTGCGCGCGAGTTCCGCGATGCCGCGGGCTGGCTCAACCAAACCATCGCAACCGCCTGCGACGAGGTCTATCTCTCGGTCGCGGGCTGCCCTCTGAAGGTGAAACCCGATGACGTCTCTCTCTGACCTGAGCACGCTGGCCGACGTTGCGGCCCTCGCCGCCACCTTGCCGGAGGCCGATCCCGCCGCCCGCGAGGCCGCCGATGCCCGCCAGATGAGCCTGACGAAGCCGCCGCGCGCGCTGGGACGTCTGGAGGACCTGGCCGTCTTCATGGCCGGATGGCAAAAGACCGACCGCCCCTCGATCACGCAGGCGCAGGCGCTGGTCTTTGCCGGAAACCACGGGATCTGCGCGCGGGGCGTGAACCCCTTCCCGCAGGAGGTGACGGCACAGATGGTCGCGAACTTCCGCAGCGGCGGCGCGGCGATCAACCAGCTGTGCCGCGCGTCCGGGGCCGATCTCGATGTCGTCGAACTGGACCTCGACACACCCACCGCCGATTTCACCGCCAGACCGGCCATGACCGAGGATGAGGTGCTAAAGGCGATGAAGATCGGTGCGGCCGCCGTGCCCGCGACGACCTCTGTCCTGGTGCTGGGCGAGATGGGGATCGGCAACTCCACCGTCGCCGCAGCCCTTGCCGCCGGGGCCTTCGGCGGTGCGGCTGTCGACTGGGTGGGCCGTGGCACCGGTTCCGACGCGGCAGGCAAGGCGCTGAAGGCACAGGTGATCGAAGACGGCCGCAAGCTGCACGCGGATGCCGCGGGGCTGGCGCTGCTCATGGCCTACGGCGGACGCGAGCAGGCGGCGATCTGCGGCGCGGTGATCGAGGCCCGCGCCCGCCGCATTCCGGTGATCCTCGACGGCTACATATGCACCGCCGCCGTCGCGCCGCTGTTCGCGCAGGACAAGCGGTTCCTCGACCATTGCATCGTCGGCCACCAAAGCGCGGAACCGGGCCACGCCCGCCTTCTGGACGCAATGGAGAAGGCGCCGGTCCTGACGCTGGACATGGCGCTTGGCGAGGGGTCGGGCGCGGCGCTGGCGCTGGGGGTGCTGCGCGCGGCGCTGGAATGCCACAATGGCATGGCGACCTTTGCCGAGGCGCAGGTCTCGGGCGGATGAGCACGGCGCGCCGCCTCGACCAGATCCGGCTGGCGGTGATGTTCCTGACCCGCCTGCCGGTGGGCACCCTGCCCGATCCCGTGCCGACGCTGGCCGAGGCACGCTGGGCCTTTCCGCTGGCGGGCCTGCCGGTGGGGCTGGCCGGGGGATTGGTCTTTGCGCTGGCGGGCTGGGCCGGGCTGGCGCCTTTGCTCGCTGCCGTGCTGGCGCTGGCGGCGATGGTCATGATGACCGGCGCGCTGCACTTCGACGGGCTGGCGGATGTGGCCGATGGGTTCGGCGGCGGACGCGATGCGTCCCACGCGCTGGAGATCATGCGCGACAGCCGGATCGGCAGCTATGGCGCTGTGGCGCTGGTGTTGACGGTGGGCGCATGGGCGGCGGCGCTGTCCGGCCTGACGCCCGCACGCGGACTGCTGGCGCTGGTCGCGCTGTCGGTGCTCAGCCGACTTGCCATGCTGGTCTTGCTGGTGGAGCTGCCATCGGTGCGCGCCAAGGGGCTGGGCCAGTCGGCCAGCGCTTCCGACGGACGCCCCTACCTTCCGGGCGCGCTTCTGGCCGTGGTGCTGATCCTGCCGTTGGGGGGCAGCGGGCTGGCCGCGCTTTGCGCCGTGGCGGTGACCGCATCGCTCGTGGCGTGGCGCGCGCAACGGCGGATCGGCGGGCAGACCGGCGATGTCCTGGGGGCCGCGCAACTGCTGTGCGAAACCGCCGGGCTTGCCGCGCTGACGCTGGGATGACCTGACCGATAGACGACGACTGCGGGCCGCACCTGCGGGCACCGCACACCAGAGGAGGACACCACCCATGCCATTTTTCCAGCCGCCAGAGTTGCGCCACGCCTTCGACCTGACCGTCGAGCTTGATCCGATCCGGGAAATGGGGCGTGGCCGTACCGGGCGCCGCCGGATCATCCCGATCGTCGGCGGCACGTGCGAGGGCGACCGCATCAAGGGCCGTGTCCTGAACCTCGGCGCCGACTGGCAGACGATCTGGGACGGCGGGGTCTCCGAACTCGACACCCGCTACGGGATCGAAACGCATGACGGCGCGACCATCGAGATCATCAACTACGGCCGCCGCTTCGGACCGGAGGACGTGATGGCACGCGTCGCCGCGGGTAAGGACGTCGATCCGGCGGAGTACTACATGCGCACCCACTGCCGCCTCGAAACCGGCGACCCGCGCTATGCCTGGGTGAACGCGCCGCTGTTTCTGGGCACAGGCGGGCGCAGGGCGGCCTCCGTGGTCATCTCCTTCTACGAGATCGCCTGAGGTCGAAGCTCCCCGCCGCCCTAGGGATGCGACTGGCGCAGCGCCCCTGTACCATGCCGCCAAGGGCCAGTTGACCACGCGCCGGCAAAGCCAGCGCGTGGTCGCCGCCGTCAGGCGGCGAGACCCTCAGATCTTCAGGATGCGTCGTGCGTTTTCCTTCAGGATCAGCGGTTTGACTTCGTCCTTGATCCCGATGGTCTCGAAATCCTTGAGCCAGCGGTCCGGCGTGATCGCCGGCCAGTCCGACCCGAAGAGCATCTTCTTCTTCAGGATCGAGTTAGCGTATTTCACGAAGATCTCGGGGAAGTACTTCGGCGACCAGCCCGACATGTCGATGTAGACGTTGGGCTTGTGCTGGGCGACCATCAGCCCCTCTTCGGTCCAGGGGAAGGACGGGTGCGCCAGAACGATGGGCGTATCGGGGAAATCCACCGCCACGTCGTCGATGTGCACCGGGTTGGAATACTTCAACCGCATCCCCATGCCACCTTTCATCCCCGATCCGACGCCCGTCTGGCCGGTGTGGAACAGCATGATCCCGCCTTCTTCGGCGATGGCCTCGTAGACGGTGTAGGCCGCCTCGCGGTCGTTCGGAAAGAAACCCTGCATCGTCGGGTGGAACTTGAACCCCTTGATCCCGAACTCCTTCACCAGCCGCCGCGCCTCCCGCGCCCCCGCCTTGCCCTTGTGCGGGTCGATGGAGGCGAAGGGGATCAGGATGTCGTCGTTCTCGGCCGCGATCTGCGCGACTTCCTCATTGGAATAGCGGCGAAACCCGGTCTCCCGCTCCGCGTCGACCGGAAAGATCACTGCGCCGATCTTGCGCTCGCGGAAGTACTCCGCCGTCTGCTGGACCGAAGGCAGCATCCCCTCCGCCCCCGCCGGGTTCCGGAAATACCGGGCCATCCCGGCCTGGAACTCGTCATAGCCGTCGTCGCGCGGGCCGCAGCACGGCTCCTCCGCGTGGGTGTGAAAGTCGATGGCGATCAGATCGTCGATGTTCATGGTGCCTCCCTGGGGTCGCGGCCAGACAATCACGCCTCTGCGCGCCGTCCAACCGGAAACATCCGCCGCCCCGTTCCGCGTGTCCCGAGGATTCAGACGGCGATTATTGTTTCCTAGTAGACAAAATATCGGATTCGAGTCAACGTGGCCGTAATAGCCCGGCGGCAAACGACCGGGTCGGCTAAAACGCCAGGAGGAGAAATGACCACAACACCGCGAGAGGTGTCCTTCTGGACGCCGCGCCTGACCGTCGACCGCCGCGCGGACGGCACCATCCTGCTTGGCCAGGAAGAACCGCTCGGGGCCTATCCCGACCACATGGGCCAGCGCTTTGCCCGTTGGGCGCGTGAGACGCCGGACCGGATCTGGATGGCCGAGAAATCCGGCGACGGCTGGGCGACCCTTTCCTACGCCAAGGCTTGGGCCAGCATCCGCGCCATCGGCGAGGCACTCGCCCGCCGCGGCCTGACGCAGGACACACCGGTCCTGATCCTCTCCGGCAACTCCATCGCCCACGCGCTCATGGCGCTCGGCGCGCAGCACGTGGGCGTGCCCTCCGCCGCCCTCGCCCCCGCCTATGCGCTGACCGGCGGAGACTACGCCAAGCTGCGCGATATCGCTGCCCAGATCTCGCCGGGCCTGATCTTCGCCGACGACGCGGCCCCCTACGCCGACGCGATCGCGACGGTCTTCGGCGCAGAGGTGCCCGTGGTCTCGCTGACCGGCACGGTGGAGGGGCGCGAGACGCTGTCCTTCGACGCGCTGACAGCGACACACCTGACCGACGCAGAGGCCACCGCCGCCGCCGCCGTCACCCCCGACACCGTGGCGAAGTTCCTCTTCACCTCCGGCACAACAGGCTCGCCCAAGGCGGTGATCCAGACCCAGCGCATGCTCTGTTCCAACCAGCAGATGGTGCAGCAGTGCTTCACCTTCCTGAAGGAAACGCCCCCCGTGGTCGTCGACTGGGCGCCGTGGAACCACACCGCCTCGGGGAACAAGGTCTTCAACATGGTGATCTACAACGGCGGCACCTACTACATCGACGACGGCCGCCCGACGCCCAAGGCCATCCACACGACGATCGAAACGCTGCGCGACATCTCCCCAACCTGGTACTTCAACGTGCCGCTCGGCTACCAGATGCTGCTCGACGCGTTCGAGACCGACACGAAGCTGCGCGACACCTTCTTCAAACGCATCCAGATGCTGTTCTACGCCGGCGCGGGCATGTCGCAGCCGGTCTGGGACCGACTGACCCGCGTCTGCGACGAAATGGTGCCGGGCGGCGTGCTGCTGACCTCCGGCTTCGGCGCGACGGAAACCGGCCCCTTCTCGGTCACCAACACCGCGCGGCAGTCGAAATCCGGCAACCTCGGCCTGCCCGCACCCGGCGTGACCCTGAAACTCGTGCCGCAGGGCGACAAGATGGAGGCCCGGGTGAAAAGCCCCTCCATCACCCCCGGCTACTGGAAGAACGCGGCCCTGACCCAAGACGCCTTCGACGAGGAAGGCTTCTACCGCTTCGGCGACGCCTTCCGATTCGCCGACCCCGACGACCCGTCGCAGGGCCTGCTGTTCGACGGCCGGCTGGCGGAGAATTTCAAGCTCGCCTCCGGCACCTGGGTGGCCGTCGGCCCGCTCCGTGCGAAACTCACCGACGACCTCGGCGGCCTTGCCTCCGACGTGGTGATCGCGGGCGAAGGCCATACCGAACTCGGCGCCCTCGTCGTGCCGAACCGCGCCGCGCTGCGCGAGATCGCGGGCGAGGACATCGAGGGCGAGGAACTGCTGGGCCACCCGGAGGTCCGAAGACGCACCGCCGAGCGCCTCGCCGCCCACGCAAAGGCCGCCACCGGCTCCGCGTCCCGGGTAATGCGGATGATGTACATGTCCGTGCCGCTCGACTTCGACAAGGGCGAGGTCACGGACAAAGGCTCGATCAACCAGCGCGCCGTGCTACGGCACCGCGCCGACCTCGTGGACTCGCTCTGGTCCGAGGATCCCCGCGTCATCCACATCCTGAAATCCTGAGACCGGCGCCCGGTTCCGCCTCCGCAATGTCATGTGCACAACCTTGCCCCTTCATCTTGGCAAAAATACCTGCAGCGCAGGCAACGCCGCCCGCGACGGAGGCCGGGCAGACGCGACCTCCGCGCGCCAACGGCGCGCGACCGTCGGGTCGGCGCAGGGATTTCCGGAGGAAAGCCCGCACACCGATCCGAAACCCGTTTCTTCGAAAGGCAAGCCCCCCGCATGACACCTGAAACGCTCCTCTCCCTCCTGAACGCGACGCCCGGCTGGGCGGCGCAGGCCGCGGCCGCCGACCTCGACGACACCGCAACGCTGCAGATCCTCTCGGAGGCGGCGAAGGTCGCCGGGACCACGCTCGCGCCGATGGCCGCCAGGGCCGACGAGACAGGCTGCCGGGTCGAGCAAGGGCGGGTCAGGACGCCCGAAGGCTACGGGGACGCCTTCCGGCAAATGGGCGCGGACGGCTGGATCGCGTCCGACCTGGGATCCGATCTCGGCGGTATGGACATGCCGCTGGCGCTGCACGCGGCGGCATCCCTGCCGATGGAGGGCGCGGCCCTGCCCTTCATGATGCTGTTGGGCTCCACCCGCGCGGCGGCACATTGCCTTGCCGCCACCGCGCCGGACCTGGCGGCGGAATGGTGCCCGAAACTCGCCTCCGGTGAGTGGGCGGCGACGATCTGCATCTCCGAGCCGGACGCCGGGTCGGACGTGGGCCGCATCCGCACGAAGGCCATGCCTGCGGGCGACGGCTGGACCGTCTCGGGCACGAAATGCTGGATCAGCTTCGGCGATCACGACATGGCGGAGCGCATCGGACACCTCTGCCTCGCCCGGACCGGCGCGCCGGAGGACGGAACGCGCGGCCTGTCGCTGTTCCTCGTGGCCGACACCCTGGACGACGGCACGCGCAATGGCATCTTCGTCGAGCGAATCGAGGAGAAGCTGGGCCTGCACGGTTCGCCGACCTGCGTCCTGCGGTTCGAGACCGCCGAAGCCAGCCTGATCGGCACGCCCGGGCGCGGGTTGCCTGCCCTCTTCAACATGATCGAGCTGATGCGACTGCAGGTCGGGGTACAGGGCGCGGGCGTCGCCGCAACATGCGCCACGCTGGCGCGGGACTACGCCGATGACCGACGCCAGGGCGGCCGCCCCGACGCGGCCCCTGTCGCCATCGCGTCGCACCCGGATGTGCGACGCCAGCTTTGGCAGATGGAGGCGCGCGCCCTGATCGCAACGGCGCTTGTCGTGGAAACCGCCGTGACCCTGGGCGACGCCCATGCCGGCAACACGGAGGCAGCGGCGCTCTCGGCCTTCCTCCTGCCGCTGGCCAAGACCTTTGGCGGCGAGCTGGGGCAGGCGAATGCGGATGCCGCGATCCAGGTGCTGGGCGGCGCGGGTTACACGCGGGAATGGCCCGCCGAGCGGCACTTTCGCGATGTCCGCATCACCACGGTCTACGAAGGCACCACCGGCATGCAGGCCCAGGACGTGCTGTTCCGCCGTTTGCTGAAGGACGGCCCGGCGATCCGCGCGGCCCTGCTGGCCCGGCTCGACGGCGGATCGGTCTTCCCGACCCTGCTGGCACGGCTGGATACCCTCGTCGAGCGCCTGTCCGGCGCAACGCCCGCAGCGCAGGCGCTTGCGGCGGACGCGGCCCTGCGCGCCGCCTGGGAGGTGGTCGCCGCCGGGCTGGCGGAACGCCTGCGGGCCGCGCTCGGCCAAGAGGATGCGCTGGACCTGTGGCTCTTTGGCGCCGCGGCGCGGATGGGCGTGGCAGAAGCATCCGTGGACTGGGCGTTGGCGGTTTCGGATCGCTGACGCGATCCGACCCGCGCGCCCTGCGGGCGCGCGGGATGGCAGGCGGATAACCGTGCGACGACGCCCGGCATCGGGTCGGTTGCGCCGTTGCAGGGCAGGTATTTTTGCCAAGATGAAGACAGGGGCCTTGCCCTGCCGGATCGGCGCGTCGACGGCGTCCGGTCAGCAGTAGTCTTCCGGCCCCACCGATTGCGCCGCCGAGTAGCGTGCGCCGTGGCACCAGCCCACGGGCAGCCTGCGTTCGATCTCGGCCAGGGTTTCAGGCGGCAGGTTCATCTCTGCGCCCGCGACTAGTTCCGCGAAATGCGCGGTGCTGCGGGTGCCCGGGATCGCATGGATGGCGGGGCTCTTTGCAAGCGTCCAGGCGATGGCGAGAGATGCAGTCGCCACGCCCATGTCGGCCGCCATATCGCGCAGAGGGGCGCTGGCGGCCAGATTCCGTTCGAGGTTGCCGCCGATGAAGCGTGGGTTGGCCGAGAGGAAACCGCTCGCCGCGACCCGCTCTGCCGTCGGTGGCGTGTCCGACAGAAGCGCCCGCCCGACCGGCGAGAAGGCGACCAGCGCCGTGCCGAGGTCCTGGCAGGCCTGGATGAGGCCGAGTTCAGGCAGCCGCGTCTGGAGCGAGTATTCCGACTGAACCGCGGCCACCGGCGCCACGGCGGCGGCGCGCCGGAGCGAGGTGGGTGCGATCTCGGAAAAGCCGAAGGACGCGATCTTGCCCTTCGCCACGAGTGTGGCGAGAAACTCCGTCACCGTTTCGATCTCGTGCCGGGGATCGCGCCGATGGACATAGAACAGGGCCACCCGCTCCACGCCGAGGCGGCGCAGGCTCTGGTCCAGTTCCGCCTCCAGATGTTCGGGCGCGTTGTCGAAGCTGCGCCGTCCCTCAGCATCCTTGGTGATCGCGGCCTTCGTGGCGATGGTAAAAGGCATGTCGCCTTTCCCCGCGTAGCGCTTGAGATAGGCGCCGATGGTCTCTTCGGAGCGGCCCATGCCGTAGACGTTGGAGGTGTCGAGGTGCGTCACGCCCGCGTCGAGCGCCGCGTCGAGCACGGCATGCGCCTCTTCGACGCTGACCGGACCGTAGAAGTCCGAGAAGGACATCGCACCCACGCCCAGTGCGGCGACTTCCGGTCCGCCAGCCCCCAGTCTCCGTTTCAGCATCGGCCGCGTCCTTCGCTTGTTCCTGTCCGCGACCATCCCCGAAAACCGCGCCCGCGCCAAGGCTACACGGCCATGTTTCCGGGTGTCGGGACGCCGGCGCCTGCCTGAGGGTCCTGTCAGACGCGTGCGCCCTGGGCGATCATGCGGGGGGCTTCGTTCAGGGCCTCTCGGGCGAACCCCGCCGCCGCCTTGTAGCCCGCCATGAAGGCGTCGCGTTCCGCTGGCGGGATGACGGTGTCGATGTCGTCGAATTCTCCGCCGCAGCGTTCGTCCACCATGTTCAGGAGGCCAAAGGGACCGGCGCCGCGATTGCGCAGCACTAGCTGGCCCACGGGTTCGGCAAGGCGCGCGTCGTAGGCGGCCAACGCCGACGGACCGACGCCCTCGGCCAGCAGGCATTGCCCCAGGGTACGCGCGTCGATCACAGCCTGGCTCGCGCCGTTGGAGCCGGTAGGGTACATCGCATGGGCCGCGTCGCCCATGAGAGCCACCCGCCCATCGACCCAGGTCGGGATCGGATCGCGGTCGATCATCGGGTTCTCGTAGGCGATGTCGGCACGGGCCAGCAAGTCGGGAACATCCAGCCAGTCGTAACGGAAGCCTTCGAAATGATGGGCGAATTCAGAGATTTCGACCGGGCGGAACCAGCCGCTTTCGCCGCGGCCCTCGCTCTTGTCGACAACGAGTTCGGCGATCCAGTTGACCGTGGCCAGCCCGTCCGCGTCCGGCGCGGAGATCGGGTAGATGACCATCCGGTGGCGGTGCGTGCCCAGCCCCACGAAGCTGGAGCCGGTGCGGATCGGGGCCGCGCGCGTTGTGCCGCGCCACATGATCGCGCCGCCCCAGTGGATCGGCGGCTGGTCGGGGTGCATCTGCGCACGGGTGGCGGAATGGATGCCCTCCGCGCCAATCAGCAGGCTGCCACGGGCCCGGACCTCGCCGGCTTCGGTCTGCATCACCAGCGTGACGCCCTCGTCGTCCTGTGCATAGCCGACGGAGGCATGGCCGGTCCGTACCGCGTCTTCGCCCGCCCGCGTGCGGAAGGCTTCGAGCAGTGCGATGTGGAAGGCGCCGCGATGCACCGCGTACTGCGGCCAGTTGTAGCCGGCTTCGAGCCCGCGCGGCTCGGCGTAGATGTCGTTGCCGTTCAACCCGACCAATGCCCATTCGCGCGCGGGCACGCCGACGCGGTCCAGCACCTCCGGCCCGATGCCCAGGTCGTAGAGTTCCCGGACCGCATTCGGTTGCAGGTTGATGCCCACGCCAAGCGGCTTCAGTTCGCGCACCTTCTCGTAGACGACGCAGGGCACGCCGATCTGGTGCAGTGTCAGCGCCGTCACGAGGCCGCCGATGCCCCCTCCGGCGATCAGGACCGGGTCGGTCATGTCAGCTCTCCATCTTCAGGTAGCGCCGAAGGAGCGTCTTCAGCTGATCCGCGTCCGCATTGCTGAGCGGAACGGGCGAGGCGCCCTCATGGATTTCGAACGACGGGCGGAGCGCATCGACACGGGCCGTGCCCGCCTCTGTCAGCCAGAGTTCCACCGACCGCTTGTCGCCTTCCGGCACGGTGCGCCGCACGAGGCCTTCGGCCTCCATCCCGTGCACCATCTTCGTCATGTGCGCCCGCTTGATCCGCAGCGCCTTCGCCAGCACGCCCTGGCGGACGCCGGGGTTCTCGGCCAGCATCAGCAGCACCGACCACTCGCCCGGACGCATCCCGGCGGATTCGAAGTCGCTGTAGAACTGGGCGAAACTGCGCAGCTGCGACAGGCGCAGCAGAAACCCGAGACTGTCCGCCAGCGGGCCGAACGCCAGGGCGTCATCGCCCTCAGGCATTGGGGTCCTGCACCTTGGCGGCGCGCTTTTCGAGGAAGGCGCGCAGGCGGTCCTTCGCATCGTCGGTCATGGTGGCAAGGCTCGCGACCATGGATTCGGCGAAGAGCCCGTCCTCCGACGACATGTCGGCGATACGCGGCAGGGCATTGATGATCGCGTAGTTGGTGAACTCGGCGTTGGTGGCCATCTGCTCGGCCAGAGCGACGGCCCTGGTCAGCGCCTCGCCCTCGGGCACCACGTAGGATACTCCGCCCCAGGCCTCGGCTTCGGTGGCTTTCAGAGCGCGCCCGGTCAGCATCATGTCGCCCATGCGGGCCGCGCCGATCAGCCGGGCGATGCGGACGGAGCCGCCGCCGCCCACGAAGATGCCACGCTGGCCTTCGGGCAGGGCGAAGAAGGCGGTCTGGTCCGCCACGCGGACCTGGGTGGACGCGGCCAATTCAAAGCCACCGCCCACGGCAGCGCCGCTGATCGCCGCGACGAAGGGGATTGTGCCGCGCTCGATCCCGTCGAAGACGGCGTGCCAGCGGCGCGACCCTTTCACGGCCTCGAAGAGCGGCTTCTCGGAATGCTCGGCCAGGTCGAGACCGGCGCAGAAATGTTTGCCATGGCCGAAGATCACCCCCGCGCGCGCTTCCTTCTGCGCGCGCTGGACGGCCTCGTGGATGGCTTCGACGAAACGGTCGGAGATCGCGTTTCGTTTGTCCGGACGGTTCAGTCCGATCAGCGCGACGGCGCCCTTGAGCTCGTAAGTGACGAGCGTCTCTGTCGTGTCCATGCGATCCTCCCGGGGCAGCCGTTTTCGGCGCCAGTTTGTTCACACGTAAACAATGTTGTCGAGTCGTGTCAACGCGGGAGCGTGCAGTTTCGGGGCGATAGGGGCTTCTGCGTGGGGGGGTCTGGCTTTGGCAGGTCCCGCCTGGCGCCGCCGCGGGCCCGTTGCCCACGCGATTACAGCCGCTATCCGGGCGCGCGTCCAGAGCGTTTCGGCCCATGGATGCCCCGTTCGGCGCGGGCGCGGCCTGCTTTCGTTTCAGCCGGGCGCGCGTTCCGCCCAGCCGGCAAAGATCTTTTCGAGCGCGACCACCACGTAATAGAGAACGATGCCAAGGAAGGCGAGCGCGATGAGGACGGCGAACATCAGCGGATAGTCGGAGTTGGTCTTTCCCGAGTCGAAGAGCGCGCCGAGCCCCCGCCCGTGGGGCGAGACGATCTCCATCAGGTTGGTGCCGATGAAGGCCAACGTGACCGAGACCTTCAGCGCGCCGAAGAACTCCGGCAGGGTCTTGGGCAGCGCGATCTTCCAGAAGATCGTGGTCTGCGAAGCGCCGAGCGAGCGCAGGATGTCGCGGTATTCCGGTTCGAGCGTCGACAGCCCGATGGAGATCGACACGGCGATCGGGAAGAAGGAGATCATGAAAGCGATCAGCACGGTGTTGAAGTCGTGCATGCCCACGAACATCAGGGCGATGATCGGCACGACGGTGGCCTTCGGGATGGCGTTGAAGCCCACCAGCAACGGGTAGAGCGCGTCGCGCATCGTGCGGGAAAAACCCATGACCATGCCGATGGCGACACCCACCACGATGGCCAGCAACAGCCCTGCCACCGTGCGCCAGAGCGTCTGCCAGCCCATCACGAGGAACAGCTCCCAGTAGCGTGTGTAGGCGGGCAGGAGATCCGAGGGCGAGGCCATCTTGTAGTTCGGCCAGCCCATGGCCCAGACCAGCAACTCCCAAAGCAGCAGGAAGACGATGACGGCGACGACCGGGGTGAGAAAGGCTTTGAGGCGCATGGCGGTTCTTTTCGGTCAGGCGGCGGCGCGTGTGGCGGCGTCGGAAGGTGAGTATTTTGGAAGCGGAGAAGCAGGGGGAAGCGCGCTTGCCGGAGAGGCGTGCCCTCAGGCAGCCGCCCTCCCCTGCGCGATCTCGATCTGGTGGCGCAGGATGCCCAGCATCTCGGCGGCCTCGGCGGTGTAGAGGTGATCGAGGTCGCGCGGGCCGGTGTCCGGGACGTCGAGCACATATTGCGTCCGCGCCGGCCGCCCCGAGAGCACGATCACCTGGTCTGCAAGGAAGATCGACTCCCGCAGGTCGTGGGTGATGAGCACGCCGGTGAAGGGCTCCTTCTCCTTCACCCTGTGCATGGTCTGCCACAGGTCCTCGCGGGTGAAAGCGTCGAGCGCTCCGAAGGGTTCGTCGAGGATCAGCACCTCGGGTTTGTGCACCAGCGCCCGGCAAAGCGAGGCGCGCTGGCGCATGCCCCCCGAGAGTTCGGAGGGGCGCTTGTCCTCGAAACCGGTGAGCCCGACGAGCGAGAGCAGGTGGCGCGCGCGGTCTTCCTGTTCCTTCCTCGACAGCTTGTTCGGCACGATTTCGAGCGGCAGGATCACGTTCTGCAGGATCGTGCGCCACTCCAGCAGAACCGGGTTCTGGAAGGCCATGCCGACGGTGGAGCGCGGCCCCTTCACCGGTTCGCCGTGCAGCCAGACCTCGCCGTGGTCCGGTTTCATCAACCCCGCGATCAGCCGCGTCAGGGTGGACTTGCCGCAGCCGGACGGTCCGACTACGGCGCAGAACCCGCCTTCGGGGACGGAGACGTTCAGGCCGTCCAGCACCGGCAAGGGGCCGTTCTGCGTCTGGTAGGTGTGCCGCACCTCCTTGATGTCGATCAGATTTGCCATGTGGCCCCCGCGCCCGGTCGTGTCATTTATAAAGGGGCCGGACCCCTGGCCCGGCCCGTTCGTAGGGTGGGGGTTCCGCCCGTCAGGGCGGGTTCCCCACCTGTCCTGTCATTCCAGCGCGAAGCCGCTGTCCGGCAGGTAGGCGTCTGTGAAATACAACGCCGCGTCCGGCTCGTTCTGGAACGCGTAGGTCAGTTTCATCTGCTCGATGGCGTTTTCCATGCGGGCGTCGTCGATCCCGCCGAAGCCGTTGGCCTGCGTCCAGTCGGTCACCACGTTGGCGTCGATGGCCAGTTGCAGGCGGCGCTCTTCCAGGCCGGCATCCGCGGCCGGGTTGCGCTCCAGCAGGCTTTCGGTGGCGCCCGCCGGATCGGCGATCGCATCCTTCCAGCCCATGGCGACGGCCTCGAGGAAGCCCTTCACGGCCTCCGGGTTCTCGGCAGCGAAGTCGGTGTTGACGATGATCGCATTGCCGTACAGGTCGACGCCGTGATCCGCCATCAGGATGGTCGAGATGTCGTCCTCCGGCACGCCCAGCCGCACGAGGTTGAGGAAGGACGAGAAGCTGAAGCCGGTCACGGAGGCCACCTTGCCCTCCGCCAGCATCGGCTCGCGGGTCGGAAAGCCCACCGGTTCCACCGTGATCGCGTCCATGTCGAGATCGTTCTCGGCGGCGAAGATCGGGAACTGCGCCCATGCGCCGTCCGGCGGCGGCGCGCCCAGCACCTTGCCTTCAAGGTCCTTCGGCGTCTCGACCCCCAGCGACTTGCGTCCGACAACCGCGAAGGGCGGCTTGTCGTAAATCATCATGACCGCCGTCACCGGCGCGCCGGGGTTCTGGTCGAGGAACTTGATGAGCGAGTTGATGTCCGCGAAACCCACCGGGAAGGCGCCGGTGGCGACCTTCGGAATGGCGTCGAGCGAGCCTTGCCCGGCGGTCACCTCCACCGTGAGATCGGCATCGCCGAAAAAGCCCTTGTCGATGGCGACGAAGTACGGCGCGGACGGCCCTTCGAATTTCCAGTCCAGTGCGAACGGCATGTCGGTCTCGGCGGCGGCCCCGGTGGAAAGTCCGGTGGCCAGCGACAGACCGGCGAGCGCGAACAGATTGCGATGCAGCACGGTGTCTCTCCCCTGTCAGGTTGTGTGCCCCCTTTTCGTCCGTCAGGGCGGGGGCCCGGCAATCACCCTGCCATGGCGCAGGCGCGCGGGTGAAGCGAAACGTGCAAAAATCGGGCACGCGTGCGCCTCGCGCCCAAATTTCGCGCAACGCCCCGCGTGCGCCTTTGATCGGGCCGCGCCGCCCGATCGGCTCCGGCGATCGCTCCGACAGGCACACGCGCCCGATCACTGCGGGCCGTCCGCAGCGCCTCCTACTGCAACAGACTGAACCCGACCGAAAAAATGACAAACACGCTTCCAAAACCCAACGCGGGATGTATCGTGAGCCACAATTGATCCATCGGGTTCCGCCGAGCCCGCTATTGAGGAACAGGTATTTCATGTCGGAAGCCGCCAAGCCCAAAGCCGCCAAGATCACGTCCGCCCGGGACTTTGTGAAGGCCCACAGCACCCCCGCCGAACAGACGGATGCCGAAACAAGAGGCACTGGCAAAACCGCGGGCCAGGCTTTTGCCGCGATCCAGGACAACCCGTTCTTCAGGATCATGCTCGACGAAAGCGCCACGCCGCAGGACAAGCTCGACCGGGTGACACAGGCCCTGACCTTCACCGACGACCGCGCGAAAGCGCGCGAGAACCTCGCCGCCTTCAACGCCTTCAAGGAATACCTGCAGTTCGAACGCAAGCGCATGGCGCAGGAAATCATCGCTCTGACCGACACGGAGGCCTTCGGCGAACTCAAACAGGTGTTCGAGGACATCAACACCGCGCTGATGACCTTCGAACGGCGTATCGGCCCGCTCACCGATATCGTCGACGCCGTCTACACGCTGCGGATGAACGGCGTGACCTTCGACATCTTCCAGGAGCTTCTGCAGGAGCGCGAGGACGAGAAGAAGCGATCCGGAAAGAGGGCTGTGCTGCGCGAACAGATGCTCGACCTCGAAGACAATATCCGAGCGCTGAAGGCCGAGAACGGCTTTCTCAAGGACGACCGCGGTTTCTTCGGCTTCGGCGGGGTGAAGAAAACGGCGCAGGACAAGATGGCCCAGAACGAGGTCGCCCTGGCGGCCGACACGAAGAAGCTGCAAGGCGTTCTGGCAGAGATGAAGGCGCTCGACGCCGGCGCCCCGCAAAGCGCGCGATACGCCGAGTTCGCGGCGGAAAAGGCCAAGCTGAAGGAATTGCTGGATATCACCTCGGAAGAGCACAGGGCCCGGCAGGAGGCGCTGGTGAAGTCCGCGCAGGATTTCATCGACACGACCGAAGCCCGGGTCTCCGGCGTGCTCGGTCACTTCAACGGCATGAACGGGCAGATCGAGAACCTCGACGAGGCCAATTTCACCATGCGCTCGATGTACGCGATCCTCTCGGACGCGACGAAAGAGGTCGATACCCGCAACGAAGCCCGCCGCGAAGAGATCCGCAAGGCCATCGATGGCGCCGCCAGCGATCTTGAAAAGCTTGGGCAGGAACGGCTGGAACGCGACATCAACGCCTATATCTCGAACCTGGGACGGTCGTCGGTGGACACCACGGCTGTGCTGGCGGAACTGACCGCCTCCGGCCACCGCATCCATTCGATGAAGGAAGCGAACGAACAGCAGGTCGCCAAGACCCGCCAGCTTCATACCTCCGGCGTTGCAGGCGTGGCGGACCAGCTGTCGACCGTTCTGCAGGCCGTCTCCGCTGCTGCCCTGGGCGAAAGCTCCGAAGCGGCGAAGATCAGCCTCGAACGTATGAACCGCACAACCGCGGAACTTGGCCAACGCGAAGTCATCCGCGTGGCGCTCGGCACGAAGGAGATCAACCAGGATCTGACGAACGCGTTGTCCGAACTCTCCGAATACGGCGAGACCATCCGGGCCGCCACCTCGATCACCCGTGAAGGCCTTTCGGAAACGCGCGATCTGCTCGCGAAGATCGAACGCCAGACCGCTGAGACACAAGCGGCGGTCAAGGAATCGCTCTCGGTGGCGGCGGACGTCGCGGGCGGCAAGGGCGGCGCCCGCCCCCCCGCAGCGGACGATACCGCAAAAGCGTCTGAAGAGCCGCAGACCACACCGAACCCGTTCGGTCTCGGCCAATCCCGGAACGGGTCATGACCCACCGAGTGATCACACTTTCCGGCCTCGGATCGCTGCGCGATCCGATCCGCCGGGGGCTCCGCCCCCGGACCCCCGGAGGTATTTCATCCAAGATGAAGACGAACCCATCCCTTCATCTTGGTCTAAATACCCTTGGGGGGTCCGGGGGGCGATGCCCCCCGGCCGGTCGCCTCGCGACAGCGAGGCGACCCGTCACATCGTTGAATGACCTCGTCAATCGGCACGCCGATGCCTGAACACGTCGTCGACTACCTGATCCGTGGGGCGGACCTGCTGGCACAGCGACAGAATTTCCGTCTGGTCGGACGGTCGAGGGAACTGACCCAGATCTCGGGGATGCTCATGCGTCACACCGCATCGAACGTCTTGCTCGTCGGGCCGGGCGGTGTTGGCGCAACTTCGATCTGCATCGGGCTCGAAGCGGCAAAGACCGATGTCTCGTTGCCTTTCGACGTCCTTGCCAAGCGGCTGTTCTGGCTCGACACCGACGGATTGTTTTCCTCCGGGACCCACGCGCGCATCTCGGAAGGGTTCGAGAAACTGCGCCGGACATTGCTGCGCACCGCGAATTCCGTCCTGCTGATCGACGATTTCCGCGATTTCATCGAAGCCGCGCGCAACAACGGCACAACCCATCTGATCAATGCCGTCATGCGCGACGTGCTGACGGGGCGATATCAGTGCATTCTTGAAGCGCGGGACGAGGATCTGGAAATCGTTCTCAAGTGCCACTCCAACATGCGTGAGGTCTTCACCCTACTGGAGATCCGCGAGCCCGATCCCGACGCCCTGAAGGAGATCGCCCTAGTCGGCGCCGGGCGGTTGACGGCCCACCACGGCGTGCCCGTCACGGAGCAGGCCATCGCCGCGGCGATCGATCTGACGTCCAAGTATCACGTCGGGGATCTGTCATTATCGCGCGCCCAGCCTGAACGCACGCTCAACCTGATCGACCGGGCGCTCACGTCCTACCGGCAGACGGTGCACCGCAGACCGCCGCACCTGGCCCGCCTTCGCGCCACGCTGGCGGAGATCGAGGCACTGCCGGACGCCGCTCGCTCTGCCGACATCGTCCGCCAGCGCGACGAGCTGCAGGGGATGCTGGCGACCGCCGAGACCGACTGGGCGGCAAAGACCGACCGGCTGACCGCCCTGCGCAACGCGCAGCGCAGCGGAGAGGAGCTGCTGCTGGCCCTTGAAGAGCAGTTGTCCGGAGAACGGCAGAAGGAACGCGCCGAGGCTGCCCCGACGGAGGCCGCGCCCACCTTCTCGGCCCGTCTTTCCGGGGGCGCGGGCTTCGGCTCGCGCGAGGAAAACCGCATCCTGCAGGAGATCCGGCAGGCCACGACCGCCATCGCCGACAACAAGCGGGCCTTCGACACCCTGCAGGAAGAGATGAACGCCGGTCTCGCGCTGGGCGCAGCCGCCGTCACGCTGGAGTTCTCGGCGATTTCCGGCATCCCCGCCGAGAAGCTGAACCAGGACGAACGCGAAAAGCTCCTGACGCTCGATCAGACGCTGAAGGCGCGGGTCTACGGCCAGGACCATGCGGTCGAGAAACTGGTCGGCGCGGTGTTGATGGCCAATGCGGGGCTGAAGGAACCGGACAAGCCGCAGGGGTCGTTCATGTTCTGCGGCCCGTCCGGTGTCGGCAAGACCGAGATCGCCAAGACGCTGGCCATGGCGTTGAAGGATAACGAAAAGGCGATGCTGCGTTTCGACATGTCGGAATACATGGAGAAGCACGCGCTGGCCAAGCTGATCGGCGCGCCGCCGGGCTACGAAGGCTATGAGGCAGGCGGCATCCTCACCAACGCCGTGCGCCGCAATCCGCATTCCATCATCCTCTTCGACGAGATCGAGAAGGCGCATCCGGACGTCTTCAACGTCTTCCTCCAGGTGCTGGACGACGGACGGCTGACCGACAATCGCGGGCTGACCGTCAGCTTCGCGAACACGCTCATCCTGATGACCACCAACATCGGTCAGGCGCATTTCCTCAACGCAGACCTCCAATTTGCCGCGGCGATGGAAGAGACGATGCGCGATCTGGAAGGCACCTTCCGGCCAGAGTTCCTCAACCGGTTCAATGGCCGGCAGAACATCATCGGGTTCCGGACGCTGCCGCTGGAACTGATCGAGAAAATCGCCAACCGGGAATTGCGGAAGGTCAACGCGCGCATCCGGGCCGCCGGGCACGCGGTCACGATCGCCATGGCGCCAGAGCAGGTCTCCGCGCTTTGCGCCGACCGCTACGACCCGGTGCACGGCGCGCGCGGCATCCCGGGGTTCTTTGCCGCGGAGGTCTATCCCTCCATCGCGCGCACCATCCTGTCGGCGCCGGAAACGGCGGGCACGCTGGACGTGCGCTACCATGCCGACGATGGCGGTCGGGTGGAGATTGTTGCGACATGAGCGGTCCGCAGCCAGACAATGACGGCGCAGCAGGGCGTCCGGCATGACGGACCGCTTGGCATTCTCGGCAAACCTGGGGTTTCTCTGGACCGACAGGCCCCTGTCCGACGCGATACGGGCGGCGGGGGCAGCGGGCTTCGACGCGGTCGAATGCCACTGGCCCTACGACGCTCCGGTGGACTCCCTGTGCGCTGCCATGGCCGAGACCGGCCTGCCCATGCTGAGCGTCAACACACGGCGCGGGCCGCGGCCCGGGGACTTCGGCCTCTCTGCGGTGCCCGGGCGAGAGGCCGAGGCCCACGCCGCCATCGCCGAGGCAGTGAACGGAGCCGTGGCTCTGGGCGCGCGCATGGTGCACGTGATGGCGGGGAAGTCGCGCGGTCCGAAAGCCCATGCTGCCTATCACAATGCCCTGCGCCATGCCTGCGCGCTCGCCAAGCCGCACGGCCTTACGATCCTGATCGAACCCATCAACCAAAAGGACGCGCCGGGGTATTTCCTGCGCGATACCGGCCATGCGCGCCGGATCATCGAAACGCTGGGCCTTCCGAACCTGAAACTGATGTTCGACTGCTACCACGTTCAGCGCGCCGAAGGTGACGTCATCCATCACCTGCGCGACCTCCTGCCGCTGATCGGTCACATCCAGTTCGCCGGAGCGCCCGACCGTGGTCCCCCAGACCAGGGCGAGCTCAATTACGCCGCCGTCTTTCAAGAGATCGCCGCTCTGGGCTGGACGGCCCCGCTTGGCGCGGAATACCGCCCCGGTTCCGATACCGATGCCACTCTGGGATGGCTGTCCCGCGCGCGCGGCATATGATCGACAGGTCTGTGTCGCAAAAGGCGCCGGGCTGGCGTGTTTCAGTCCTGAATCTGCAATGAAGACTGGCCCCACTCATGCCCCGATGTCGGGTCAAGACAGGGCGTTTGTTGAGCGGTTCATCCACGCCACACAATGTGACACCCGTTTGTGACCGCAGTCCGACGGCCCGGAATGGATTCAGCGAAACCGCAGCGGCTCATCGGAATCGAAAAGGTAGGAGACATTCCAGTTTTCCGGCTCCGCGAACCCCTTGCTGGAAAGCATATCGATGATACGCTTGTCGATTGTGTCGACAAATCTACCGAATTCCATTTCGTCGCGTATGACTTTCGCCACGTCCTGTGAAATCTGGACCCTCTGCTGCGCCAGCAATTCGCCGATCCAGTGGCGGGACGCCTCCGAAAACACCTTGGCAGACGCGATCATCAATTCCCTCAGCTTGTCCGGGTCCAGCGCGTCCTTGCTGAGGCAGTCCATCGACCCCTTCTTCATCGAGGCGACAGCAACATCCGTGCGCATCTCGGACGAGATCATCACAACCGCAGCACCGAAGTTCATGGGGTGGTTGTTCACCAGTCTCTGCGCGTGCAGGCCATTCCCTTTCGGCAGAAGATAATCAATAAAAATAACGTCATATGACCGCTCATCGAGCGCCTTCTCGAATTCTTCCAGGCACGTCGACAGGCGGGTGTTCACGGGCAGGCCGGTCTTGCCGCAGGCGCGCTTGATCCGGTTCAGATCGAAGGCGCTGTCGTCCAGGACCAGCACCTCGAAAACGCCGCGCTGTTTGGCGCCATCCTGGCCGCCGGCCGCCAGCATACCATCCCCTCTATCCGTCTCAGCCATCCGTCTTCTCCCAAGGTTCCGGGTCACTCAATGCCCGGGAGAATAATGGGAGAAACTCTTAATCCCGCATGAAGCCCTCCAATTAATTAACGAGAAATTTCGCAAAACTATCTGAGGGAAGTGTTTGGCGATGCTCCGGCTGAATGTTACGAATACACTTACAACCAATAATCCTCGGAATGGGCAGGAAAATGAAGGATCTTACAGAAACGGACGAAGCGGAAAGGGATTTCGAATCCTACCTGTATATCGTTACGCACGATCTGAAGACCTATTCCCGTGCCATGCGCGTCATTCCCGAATGGATCGAAGAAGACCTCGATGCCGCCGGCCACGCCATTCCGGTGGACGTCCGGGAACACGTCACCATGCTGCGCGACTATGCCCGCGGGCTCGACCTCATGCTCGACGGCCTGACAGAGCTGTCGCGTGTCGGGCGGCTGGCCGACACCCCGGATCTCCACCCGCTGACCGAGGCCCTGCTCGACGCCTGGCGCCGCGTACCCGGGTCAGAGGGCTTCGAACTCGACCTGACGGGTGCGGAGGGCACGGTCCTCGCGCCTGGCAACGACCTGGACCGCATGCTCTTCGCCGTCCTCTCGAACTGTGTCCGCCACCACGACGCGGCGCATGGCCATGTGTCTGTCGGGACAACGCGTCACGGCGAACGCATTGTCCTGACCGTGACCGACGACGGGCCGGGCATCGAACCCGACTACCGAGAGAAGGTCTTCGAACCGCTCTTCACCCTGCGCGCCAAGGATGAGGTCGGCACGGCGGGCATGGGCCTCGCCGTGGCGAAAAAGGTTGTGAAGAACATCGGCGGCGCCATCGCCATCGCCGACGGCCCCGCCCGGCGTGGCTGCACGGTGAAGATAGACCTGCCGCTGGCGCCCGAGCCGATCGTTTGAGCAACGCCAAGACTTGATGTATCCCGAAAGGCACCTGCGCGCCCAGAGGACCACATCTTGACCCAGATCCGCCTGACCCCCGATGAGATCCACGACCTGGCTCATGGCATCCTGACCCGCACCGGGTACGGCGAAGCCCACGCGCGGGCCATCGCCAGTTTTCTCACGACCTGCCAGATGGACGACTGCGGCTCTCATGGGCTGTTCCGCCTGTTCATGTGCGTCGAGACAATGCGCCGGGGCACCATCGACGGCACGGCAGAGCCGGATATCGTCACCGACGACAGCGCCGTGGTGCGGGCAGACGCGCGGGGCGGCATCTCTCTACTGGCGACGCAGAGCGGGCTGCCACTGTTGATCGAACGCGCGCGCCGCTTCGGTGTGGCGGCACTGGCCGTCAACCGCTGCTACCACTTCTCCGCCCTCTGGCCCGAGGTTGAACAGCTTGCCCGCGAAGGGCTTTCCGCGCTTTCGATGGTGCCCAGCCACGCCTGGGTTGCCCCTGCGGGCGGCACGCGCGGCGCGCTCGGCACCAACCCCATCGCCTTTGCGTGGCCGCGCGGCGACACCGACCCGCTGGTCTTCGACCTCGCCACCTCCGCCTTCGCGCGCGGCGAGATCGAGCTCTACCGACGCGCGGGCAAGCCCCTGCCCGAAGGCGTGGCGCTGGACGCGGACGGCAAGCCCACAACCGATCCTGAGGCCGCGATGCGGGGCGCAATGTGCACCTTCGGCGGCCACAAGGGCTCTGCCCTGTCGCTGATGGTCGAACTGCTGGCCGGACCGCTGATCGGGGACATGACCAGCTTGGAAAGCATGGCCTATGCCGAGGGCCGCCCGGAGGCGCCCTACCACGGCCAGATCATCGTGGCCTTCGACCCGGCGCGCCTGTCGGGTGGACGCGCCGACGCGGGCCAAACCTCGGCCGAGGCGCTCTTTGCCGAGATCGCCGGGCAAGGCGCGCGTCTTCCGGCAGAGCGCCGCTATGCCGCACGCGCCCGCAACCGTGAACGCGGCTACGCAGAAATCGCGCAGTCGCTCTACGACGACCTGAAAGCGCTCTGACCGCCGACCACGAGGCCCGCGCCTATTCCTTCGACGGACGCCGCGGCCGGACCATGTCCACGGCGCGGTCGAACTCCGCGTCCTCGACCTCTTCGGCCTCCAGCGCGCGGCTCAGCGCCTCCGGGGCGCCCTCGACCACAACCGCTTGCACACCGCGCGCGACCGAGGTCTTCAATCCCAACGCCTGCAACTTGCCCACAAGTGCGTCCAGATCCGGTGCACCCTGCCCGTCCTCGAAGTCGATCAACGCCTTGCGATAGGCGGTGCGGTCCGGGTAGGCCTCCGGTGCAGGGGACGGGCCACCGCGGCTGCGGGTGGGCCGCACGGTCTGCAGGATCATACGTTCCGTCCCGCCGGACGGCCTGGCGCCCAGTTCCGCCTGCAACTTCTTCAGACTTTCATCATCCATCCAGACCGCCCCCTGAAAGCGTGTGCCGACTCAGGACACAGCCTGCCACATGTGAGACGGCAGTTGCAGCAGCCCGCCACCCTGCCGCAGCGCATCCACGCCCGACAGAGGCTGCAAGACGCCGATGATCTCCTCCTTCAGGTCCGGCAGGGTGATCGTCGGGAGCCGCTCCAGGATCAGCGCGGCGATGCCCGAGACCAGCGGCGTCGCCATCGAACTGCCGTCCCAAGCCTCATAGCCGCCACCCATCACGCAGGACGTCACCTCCGCCCCCGGCGCCACGAGGTCCGGCACGGTGTAGCTTTGCGCGTCGGCAACCATGCTCCCGCCAGAGGAGAAACTTGCCACCCGGCCATGGCGGTTGGCGGCGCCGACTGACAGCACCTCCGTGTAGTTGCCGGGGCTGCGGCTGGTGTTCGGACCCTCGTTGCCCACCGCGACCACCGGCAGGATGCCCATGCGTTTCAGCAGACCGACCGAGGACTTCATCGCGCCGTGAAAGCCTGGAATCCCCGCCGACATATTGAGGATCGAGATTTCCGGCCGCCGTGCCACGAAGTCGATGGCAAAGATGAAGTCCGATATGTTGCCAAGCGCGTTGGGGATCATGATGTAGTTCATCAGCTCCGCCTCCGGGGCCACGCCGACCTGCGAACCGGCCACCAGCCCCGCCACATGGGTGCCATGGCCTTCCGTGTCCTCGGTCTGGATCGCGACCGGTTCGCTCGTGCTGCGGTCCAGCCGGAAAGCCGACGCCACCCGCCCGGCGATTTCCGCCACCTCGTCCACCCCCGTGTCGAGGATGGCGACACCCACGCCACGCCCCGTGCCGCCAAAACCCGCCGCCCGGGCGTTGGCCACAGCCACCGCGTCGAGATGCCAGAGGTCCAGCCCCTCCGCCTCGGAATGGCCCGCCGTGGCACGCACTGGCGGGATCAGCGACAGCGGCAGATCCTCCACCACTTCGTAGTTCGGCAGGTCGGTCTTAAGACGCTCCAGTTCCTCCGGGTCCGCCATGTCGAAGACCATCACGCCGGTCACCGACGTCGTCTCCTCCGGGTGGGACACGATCTCGGCCGAGCGCATGCGCGCGCGGGCGGCAGGCTCCGGCCCCCGGGTCTGCGCACCAAGACGGCGGCGCGCCTCCATGACACGTGTGACCTGCTCGGCGCGTGCTTCGGGCGCCATGGTCACATCGGCCATGCTGAGCGAGGCGATGACAGGGTCGTTCTTCGGCAAGGCAAGAAAACGGGCCACGGGACAAATCCCCCTTCGTGCTGAAAATGCGGCCAGAGCGGGCCGCCGAAAATCAATGAATGAAGAATTCTACCACATTTCCCGTATTGCGGGTAGCCGGATATGAAAAAGCGGACGGGCCCACGCCCGTCCGCTGAAGTACTCCGTCACGCGATAGCGGTCGCTCAGGCCGGTTCCGCGGCGCTCGCCGTCTTCTCCTTTGGCGTGCTGAAGGCGCGCATCTGGTCCTCGGCCCAGAAGCGGATGTCCTGCTTCTGCACCATCGCGCGGTTGACCTTCATCCGGCCACGGCGATCTTCCTCCGGCATGGCGAGCGCGAACTCGATGGCAGAGTCCATGGACTTGTGCGAAAACGGATTGGTCGGAACCGCGGTCGCCAGTTCCACCGCCGCGCCGGCGAATTCCGACAGCACCAGCACACCGTCGCCATCGGTGCGGGCCGCGCAGAACTCCTTGCAGACAAGGTTCATGCCGTCTGCCAGCGGCGTGATCCATGCCACGTCCGCCGCCCGGTAGAAGGCCACGAGATCGGTGAACGGCACCGGGTTCGAGATCAGCAACAACGGCTGCCAGTCGAAATTGCCGTACCGTCCGTTGATCCGACCCGCAATCGACTCCAGATCCTCCTGGATCTGCTGATAGGCGGTCATGTTGGCATTCGCGCTGACCGAAACGTGCATCAGTTGCACCTTGCCACGCAGGTCGGGGCGGTTTTCCAGCATCCGCTCGAACGACTCGAGCTGCTCGATGCCGCCCTTGGTGTAATCGGTCCGGCCCACAGACAGGATCAACTGGCGGTCCTTCAGGCCCTCGCGTATCTCGCCGACCCGCTTCGCCGTCTCCTCGCTTTGCGCCAGCGTCTCGATGTAGTCCACGTCAACGCCCACCGGGCTCGCCTGCAGCAGCACCGTGCGCCCGTCATAGGCGACCTCGGTGATGACCGACTGCTCCGACAGGGCGGATGTCTGGGCGTTCAACTCGTCCTTCACCTTCTCGCGCTTCTGGGTATCGACCTCCAGCAGCGACCGCGCGGCGGAGACGAAATTGTTCACATAGCGCGGGATGTGGAAGCCCACCACGTCGCAGGCCAGCAGCGACTCGAGGATCTCGCGCCGCCAGGGCAGCACGTTGAAGATGTCGGCGGGCGGGAACGGCGTGTGGTGGAAGAAGCTGATCTTAACATCGGGGCGCAGGGTCCGCAGGTAACCGGGCACCAGCCACAGGTTGTAGTCGTGCACCCACACCACGGCCCCCTGCGCGGCCTCGGCGGCGGCGGCCTCCGCGAAGGCCCAGTTCACCTCCCGGAAGGTCGACCAGTCGACCGGGTCGTAGTTGTAGCGTTCCTTGAAGCCATGCAGGATCGGCCAGAACGCCTCTTTCGAGGAAACGTGGTAGAAGGACGTCACCTGTTCCGGCGTCAGCGGCAGGCGGGACACGGAGTACTTGCCGTGCTGGTCCTCGATCTCCACCACCCGTTCAAAGCCCGGGTTGGACGGATCGTCGGCGTTTTTCCATGCCACCCAGGCGCCCTTGTCGAAGCGGCCGAAGAAGCTCTTGAGGGTGGGGACGATGCCGTTGGGGCTCTTGTTTTCCCGGAACTCGATCTTGCCGTCGACTTCGACTTCTTCATAGGGCTGGCGGTGGTAAACGATCACCAGATCGGATGGCATGGTTCAGGCTCCTTTCGGGGTGTCATGCAGGTCAAGCGCGGCGATGGCTTCGAGGATCCCCGCCGCACCGTGCGCCTTTGCGTGGTAGACGGTCTTGCAGCCATCGAGCCGCGCCTTCAGGTCGGCTTCGGAATTGCCCACGGCCACGGCCGGCAGGCCGCTCTCCAGCATGGACAGGTCGTTGAGCGTGTCCCCGGCGCACAGCACGCGCGCCTCCGGGATGCCCAGGTGGTCGACAAGCCGCCGGATCGACGGCCCCTTCGAGACCCCTTTCGGCAGCACGTCGAAATAGCGGTTGTCGGAAATCAGCCAATCCAGCCCCATCTCCGCCACGCGTTCCTTTGCGTTGGCGTCGAAGTCGGCGGGGTCGAGGTCATAGCTGACCCGATAGCGGAAGGCGGTCGGTTGCAGCGTCAGGCCGGGATGGCCGTCCAGCGTCACACGCACCAGCTCTCCCTTGTCGCCCCAGCGCTCGGCGATGTCCTCTTCCAGTCTGGCAATGGGCGTGACATGGCCGTCCGCCGTGACCTCGGCGATTGTGGTGCCCACGTCGCCGACCACGTATTCCGGCCAGGGCAGGCCCTTCTCGCGGCACATCTCCATGATGAACTCCGGGTCGCGCCCGGTGACGAAGATCAGCCCGACGCTGGCGCGGTTGGCTTCGATCCAGCCGTAAAGCCTGTCCCGCTCGGCGTCGGTGCCGCCAAGGAAGGTTCCGTCCAGATCGGTGGCCAGCGTCATACGGCGCGCGGCGATGGGCGGGCGCGATGTGGCATGTACGTTCATGTCAGCTTTCTCCGAATTGCAGCGGCACGTCGGGTTGCGGATGGGCAATCGACAGGTCCAGCGCCTGCGGCTCTGCCTCGATGGGGCGCGCCCAGAGCGTGCTGAACGCCTCCTGCAGATCGGCGCCCTCGTGCAGCACGGCGTTGACCGTCTCGCAGATCGGCATGGGAACACCCACGCGCTGCGCCAGTTCGATGACCGAAACCGCGTTGACCTCGCCCTCGACCACCACCGGGCGTCCCTCGAAACACGACACCCGCGGGATGCCCTGCCCCAGTTGATAACCCAGCGACATGTTGCGCGACGTCGTCGACGAACAGGTCAGCGTCAGGTCTCCCGCGCCGGACAGGCCGGTCACTGTCTCGCGCCGTCCTCCCAGCGCCTGCGCCAGCCGCTTCATCTCGTCGATGCCGCGCGTGATGAGCGCGGCGCGGGTGTTCTCGGCAAAGCCCGCGCCCGACATCATCCCGCAGGCGATGGCGATCACGTTCTTGACCGCGCCGCCGACTTCGACGCCGACAAGGTCGTCCGACACGTAGGGCCGGAACCCGTTTCCGGACAACGACAGCGCCAGACGGGCCGCCGGGCTCGACGTCGGCGCCAGCCGGTCGGCATAGCGGAAGTGAAAGGCCACGGTTGCCGCCGTGGGATGGTCCAGCGCTGTCTCCCGCGCGAAGGTCGGGCCGGACACCGCGCCAACCGGGTGCCCCGGCAGTTCGTCGGACACGACTTCCGACAGCAACAGGCCGGTACCACGCTCGACACCCTTGCAGGCCAGCGCCACCGGCACATCCTTCGGCAGATGCGGAGCGATGGCCCGGCACATGGGCCGCAGGGTCGAGGACGGCGTGACCATCAGCACGGCCTCCGCCCCGTCCAGCGCCTCGGCCAGATCGGCGGTGGCGGTCAAGCCTTCGGGCAGCGGCACGTCCGGCAGGTAATCGGCATTCTGGCCGCCCGCGTTGATCGCATCGGCCTGGTCGGGACGGCGCGCCCAGAGTTTCACCTGACGACCGTTGCGCGCCAACACAGTGGCCAGCGCGGTGCCCCAGCTACCGGCGCCCAGCACGGCGACACGGTCATAGGGGGCGGCGGGTTGATAAGATGAATCCTTAATGGGGAGCTCCTTTCAGGATACTCTGTTTACGTTTCGTTCAGCCATATACCGGGTGCGTCACCAGCCGTTTCAGGCGGCATCGCGGGGGTCGGCATACCGGCTGCCAACCCGGACCCTCGGGCATGGACATGCCGTCCATCGCCACGTCATGAAAATAGAACGGATGGCCACCGAAACCAACGGCTTTCCGCCGCAACGCAGCAAAGTCGTTATGCGATAAGGAAAAATTGTTGATCAAATAGGCGGTGCGCGCCCGTCTGACTGCGCAGGTCCACCGTCTCGGGCATATAAACGGAGCGCCCCTCCGATTTTTTCTTTGCAGCCATGGACGAGGCCGGTGCGCGCTCTATTTCCCCGCAAAGCGAATACCCACAGGGAGGGCTAGCCAGATGATCTCTTTCGAACTGAACGGCGAGGAGGTGACCGTAGACGTCGACCCGGACACGCCGCTGCTTTGGGTGCTGCGGGACGAGCTGAAGCTCACGGGCACCAAATTCGGCTGCGGCGTCGCGCAATGCGGCGCCTGCACGGTGATGCTCAACGGCATGACGCGGCGTTCCTGCGTGACACCGATCTCCATGGTCGACGGCAGCTTCGTCACCACCATCGAGGGCATGGAAGGCCCCGAGGTCGAGGCGGTTCAGGCGGCGTGGGCCGGCCTCGACGTGCCGCAGTGCGGCTGGTGCCAGTCGGGCCAGGTCATGAGCGCCACCGCGCTACTGCGGGAAAAGTCCGCCCCCACCGACGAAGACATCGACAATGCCATGGCCGGGAATGTCTGCCGCTGCGCCACCTACGTGCGCATCCGCAAGGCGATCCACGATGCCGCCGACGCGCTGGAGGGCTGATCCCATGAACAAGCAACTGTCCCGCAGGGGCTTCCTCGCCTCTTCCGCCGGTCTGGTGATCGGCCTCACGCTGCCGATGGCCGGGCGCGCCCAATCCGGTGCCGCACTCGCCTTCGAAGGCGACGGCACCGAGGGCACCTTTGCCCCCAACGCCTTTGTCCGCGTGGCGCCCGACGACACCGTGACCGTGATGATCAAGCATATCGAGTTCGGCCAAGGCCCCAACACCGGCCTCGCCACCCTCGTCGCCGAGGAGATGGACGCCGACTGGTCGCAGATGCGCGCCGAAAGCGCGCCCGCGAACACCGAACTTTATAAGAACCTCGCCTTCGGCATGCAGGGCACAGGCGGCTCCACCGCCATGGCCAACAGCTATATGCAGATGCGCAAGGCCGGGGCCGCCGCCCGCGCCATGCTGGTCGCCGCCGCCGCCGAGGAATGGGGCGTTCCCGCCAGCGAGATCTCCGTCGAGAACGGCACCGTCAGCCATCCCGACGGTCACTCTTCGGGCTTCGGCGCGCTGGCCGAAAAGGCCGCGATGCAGACGGTGCCCCAGGATCCGGCCGTGAAGTCCGCCGACCAGTTCCGCCTGATCGGCACCGACCTGCCCAAGCTCGACACCGCCGCCAAGTCGAACGGCACCGCGACCTTCACCATGGACATCTACCGCGATGGGATGCTGACCGTGGTCGTCGCCCACCCGCCGAAGTTCGGCGCGACCGTCGCCTCCTACGACGACGCGGAGGCGCTGAAGGTCCCGGGTGTCGAGGCGGTCCACCAGATCCCGCAGGGCGTGGCCGTCTACGCCACATCGACATATGCGGCGATCAAGGGCCGCAACGCGCTGACCGTCGAATGGGACGACAGCGCGGCCGAGACCCGTTCGACCGACGAGATGTACGAGGCGTTCTCCGCCGCCGCTGCCGAGGGCGGGCGCGATGCGGAGGTCCACGGCGACGGTGCCGCAGGCATCGCCGGCGCCGCGCAGGTCATCGAGGCCGAGTTCCGCTTCCCCTACCTCGCCCACGCCCCGATGGAGCCGCTCGACGGTGTTCTGGAAGTGCGCGAGGACGGGGCAGAGGCCTGGATGGGCTCTCAGTTCCCGACCCTCGACCTGTCCGCCATCGCCGGTCCGCTCGGGCTCGACCCGGCGTCCGTGAAGATCAACGTGTTGTACGCCGGGGGCAGCTTCGGCCGTCGCGCGCAGGACACCGCGCACTTCGCCTCCGAACTGGCCGAGATCGGCAAGGCCGCCGGTCCCGGGACCTACAAGCTGGTCTGGACGCGCGAAGACGACATCCACGGCGGATACTACCGCCCCCTGACCGTGCACCGCTTCCGCGCCGGTCTGGATGAGGGCGGCGCGCTTCTGGGCTGGGAAAACGTGGTGGCCAACCAGTCGATCATGGCGGGCGGCCCCATGGCGCAGATGATGCAGGACGGCATGGACCCGACCTCCTACGAAGGGTCGTCGAACCTGCCCTATGACCTGGGCCATTCCCGCGTCGGCTGGGCCGCACAGGAAAACCCGGTCAGCGTGCTCTGGTGGCGCTCTGTCGGCCACAGCCACACCGGCTATGCCGCCGAGGTCTTCCTGGACATGGTGCTCGAAGCGCAGGGGAAGGACCCGTTGCAAGGCCGCCTCGACCTGCTGAGAGAAGACGGCGACCGATATCGTGGCGTGCTCGAAAAGGTCGCCGAAATGGCCGGCTGGGACGGCACCACCGTGCGTGACGGCAAGGGCTACGGTATCGCGTTGGTGAAAAGCTTCAACACCTACGTCGCCGAGATCGCCGAAGTCTCGGACCAGGGCGGTTTCCCCAAAGTCCACCGCGTGTGGTGCGCCGTCGACTGCGGCGTCGCAGTCAACCCCAACGTGATCCGCGCCCAGATGGAGGGCGGCATCGGCTATGGTCTCGGCTCCGTCCTCTTCGACGAGATCACGCTGGGCGACGGCGGCGAGGTCCAACAGTCGAACTTCGACACCTACCGCATGCTGCGCATCCACGAGATGCCGGAAGTGGTGGTCGAGATCATCCAGTCCGACGCCGATCCCACCGGCGTCGGCGAACCCGGCCTGCCGCCCATCGGCCCGGCCGTTGCCAACGCATGGCGCGCTCTTACGGGCAAGACCGTCACCCGCCTGCCCTTTACCGCCAACATGGAGGCCTGACCCATGAACAAAACACTTCTCATGGCGGCGCTCGTTGGCGTCGCCCCGGCCCTCATGGCGCCTGCCTTCGCCGAAACTGTCAACGGTCTGCGCACCGTGGACGAATTCGACGGCATCACTGACGAAACGGAACGCTCCGTCTCGCTGTTCGAAGAGATGCTGGTCGTGATCGAAAGCCCGCGTTGCCTGAACTGCCACCCGGTGGACAACACCCCGCGGCAAGGCGACGAGATGACGATCCACATGCCGCCGGTGGTGCGCGGCGACGCGGACTTCGGCGCGCCGGGCATGCGCTGCAACACCTGCCACGGCGAGGAGAACTACGCCTTCGAGACCGGCACGGGGTCGATCCCCGGCCACAGCCCGTGGCAGCTTGCACCGCTGGAAATGGGCTGGATCGGCAAGTCGGCAGCAGAGATCTGCGCCCAGCTCAAGGACCCGGAGACCAACGGTGGCAAGTCGCTCGCGGAACTGCACGAGCACAACGCCGAGGACGGCCTCGTCGGCTGGGGATGGGAGCCGGGCGAAGGCCGGACCCCCGCGCCGGGCACGCAGGAAATCTTCGGCCAGCTCACCGAAGCCTGGATCGAGACAGGCGCCGCCTGCCCGGGCTGACCTCTGCTGCAACGAACATCAGGCCGCTCCCCGGGCGGCCTGATCCTTTTGCGGGGCTGCCGCATAGCGCGCCCACGCCTCACCCCACCTGACACCCGCGCGACCAGACCCCGCGCAGCACCGGCGCGTCACCGAAGGGCTCGACCCGCAGCAGATCCGCCCGCAGCCCCTCTGCCAGAGCCCCCCTGTCCGTCAGGCCCGTCGCCCGCGCCGGAGCCTGTGTCACCGTCCGCACCGCGCGCGGCAGGTCGTCCCACAGCGCCCCCAGCCGCCACGCCGACAGAAGCAGCGCAGACGGCACGTAGTCCGACGACAGGATGTCCAGCAGGCCGAACTCCGCCAGCGCCAGCGCCGAAACATTGCCCGAATGCGACCCGCCCCGGATCACGTTCGGCGCGCCCATCATGATCGCGATGCCCTGCTCACGGCAGGCCTCCGCCGCCTCCACCGTGGTCGGAAACTCGGCAAAGCCCACACCCAACGCACCGCTCCGTGCCACCTGATCCTCCGTCGTGTCGTCGTGGCTGGCCAGCACGGCGCCGATCCGCCGCGCCTCCTCGACCGCGCCTGCCTCGTGCCGGATACCGTATTCCGCCTGCAGGCCCTTCAGGTGCGCCACATGCGCGTCGAATTCCGCATCCGACATGTTGCGCTTCTTGGCGACGTATTGCTTCATCTTAGCGAGGTCGCGGAACTGCCGCTGCCCCGGCGTGTGGTCCATCAGACTGACGATGCCGACCCGGTCCTCCGGCCCGAAGGCCGCCAGCTCGTCCAGCAGCGTCTCTGAGCAGATTTCAGCCCGCAGGTGCAGGAAATGGCTGATCCGCATCGCCCCCGCGCCCCGCAGCGCCATCATCTCGGACGCCAGTCCCCGCGCGTATTGCGCATAGCGCCCCTTGCCCGAATGGATCGATCCCACCCGCATCGCGTCGAACACTGTGGTGATCCCGCAGGACGCCAGCTCCCCGTCGTGCGCCAACAGCGCCGCGACATGCGGCCAGTCAACGCCCGGGCGCGGCTGGATGTGCCGTTCCAGGTTGTCGGTGTGCAATTCGATCAACCCGGGCAACACGAAATCGCCGCCGCAGTCGACCGCGCCCGCCGGCACGTCCGCGCCTTCGCGGATCTCCGCGATCACCCCGTCCTCCACGCAAAGCTTGCCCGTCACCACGCGGTCGTCCAGAACCAGACGGGCATTGGCAAGGCAGAAGGAGGCCGACACGCGCCTGTCATCACCGCGTGTCATGTCGCTCGAAAAGACCGGAGAGTTCATGTCAGACCATTCCCGTTACGCTGTGTATTTCATGCCGTCCGAGGGCGCGTTGCAGACTTTCGGCGCCGGTTGGCTGGGCTGGGATGCCATCGCCGGGGCAGAGGTGGCGCAAACCGCCCTGCCCGCCACCGTGCCGCCCATCGAACAGATCACCCGGGCGCCCCGCAAGTACGGCTTTCACGGTACGCTGAAGCCGCCTTTCCACCTGCAGGGCAGCCTGCCCGACCTCAAGGAAGCCGTGGCCACGCTGGCGCAACGCACCGCCCCCGCCCGCGCGGCGGGCCTCGCGCTCACCCGGCTGGGCCGCTGGTTCGCGCTGACCCCCACCGGAGACATCTCCGGCATCGGCCGCATCGCCGCCGCCTGCGTGACCGAGCTCGACGCCTTCCGCACGCCCCCGTCCGTGGCCGAACTCGACCGCCGCCGCAAGGCCGGGCTGACCGACCGGCAGGACCATCACCTGCGCAAGTGGGGCTACCCCTACGTGCTCGACCAGTTCCGTTTCCACCTGACGCTGACCGGCAAGGTCGAGAAGGACATCCTTGACGCCGTCGAGGCCGCAATCACGGACGCCCTCCCCCCGCTGCCGGAACCTTTCGTCATGGCCGACATCTGCCTTTGCGGCGAACGTCCCGATGGCCGGTTCGAGCTGATCCATCGCTACGCCCTCACCGGGTGAAGCCGCGCCAGCGCCTCGGTGACGGTGCGCTCCAGCGGGCCGTCGTTCGAAACGTCGATGCGGGTCATGCCCGCGGGCAAGGCATAGCCTGCCCGCGCCAGCCGCCGGGCGATCTCGGGCGCGCTTTCCCGCCCCCGCCCCGCCAGCCGCGCGGCCAGCGTCTCTGGCGTGGCGGTCAGGTTCAGCACCACGACGCACGGGAATTGCGCCTGCGCTTCGGGCAGGACCGACCGCGACAAGTTCGCCACCAGCTCGGCGCCGTCCCGCACTGCCTCCAGCACGCGCGACGGGATGCCGTAGGACAACCCGTGCGCCTGCCAGGAAAGGCAAAACGCCCCTTGGGCGCGCATCTCGCCAAACCGCGTGGGCGTCACGGCATCGAACACCTCGCCGCCCGCCGCCGCATCACGGGTGCTGACCCGCCGCACCAGCCCGACCGTGGGTGAAGCCGCGGCGATCCCCTGCATCACGCTGTCCTTACCGACACCCGAGGGCCCGACCACCGCGATCAGCCGGCCGCTCATGGCCGGCCTCCACCGGGCCGCCAACGGTCGCTACGGCCTTCACGCCCTTCCCCGAGGCCGTGGCTCGGGCACGAAACCCGGCTGCGCAGAGGTCCCTCCGTCGCGCCCGGGCCGGCCCCGAAGGTCAGACCGCCACCGGCGAAGCACGCCCTCAAGCTCCGTCCTCCGAGCCATCGGATGTCGTCGCGAAACCCGGCAGCTGAGAGGCCAAGGGGCGTGGCGCGATCAGCCGGCCCATGAGCAGGCTGTCCACATAGACGCCGTCACGCAACAGGCTGGCGCGCCGGATGCCCTCGTCCTCGAAACCGAACGCCCGATACAGCGCGATGGCCCCGTGGTTGTCCAAGTTGACCTCCAGCTCCGTCCGGATCAGGCCCAGCCAGCTGTCTGCGAGGTCGAGGATCGCGGCCATCAGCGCCCGACCGATCCCCTGCCGGTGATGCAGGTCGTGGACGGTGATCGCCAGCGACCCGGAGTGCGACCGGCGGTCCGGGCCGCGCGTCAGGGTTGTCCAGCCGACAACCCTGCCATCCTTCTCCGCCACGAGGCTGTGGACCCCTTCGGTCCTGGCCCGCACCCGCTCTGCCACCCAGTCCGCCCTCTGCCAGGGCAGCCGTCCGGTGCCCCATTGCACGGCGGGGCGCAGGATCATTTCGTGCAGGGCGGGGATGTCGCGTTCCTCTGGCGCACGCAGGATAAGATCGCTCATGCCGCCGTTTCCCCCCGTGAACCCTGTGCCTTCCGGAGTTCGCAGTGGGCCATCGCCGGGTAGTCGAATAGCCGCCCGCCACGGTTCTCGGCGATCACCGCGTCGAAATGGCTGTCCTCGGTCCCGCAGTGGCGATCGGGCTCCGAGGCCCCGAACGGCTGATCCTCGATGCCGGGGCTGGCCATCCGGCCGTCAGGTATCCGGGTATGGCACACCGGCTCGTGTCCGGCATCGAACGGTCGGATCGCCGGGCAGCCGCCCGGCCCGGGATTTTCGAAAGGCGGGACCGGTGCGGGGCCCAAGACATGGCGGCCCTCCAACGGGGCGGTGGCGGCGTGGCCGTGGCGGCGACTGGATTCATGGAGCTTGACGTGCCTCGGGCCGCAACCGTGGACTGTGTACCCGTTGCGGGCCTTGCCCTCTTGGCCTGACATGTCCCCCTCGCCCCCTCTCCTGACCTTCCCCTTCCTGGTCCTCACCCGGGACGAGGAGTATAAAACCCTGCGGCATTGACCGGACTCAGAACCTTCGAAGGTCCGTCCCGAACCAACTTTGCCCAGAGACAGGTTCCCTCTTCCGCTTCGCGAAAGGCCCAAGGAAAGGGCGAGGACCCGGCAAGGCGCGAGGCTCCGTGAAGACGGCCGGAGCGCCCGGGACAGGGGCGTCCGTTCCAGAGTGCCCTGCACGGCATGCTGGTCGCCGGTGCCCTTCGTGTCGTCGTCAAGGCTCTTCATCTCGACAAATCCCGCCATATCTATACAACTAGACTCATTATTGCAGATGACGCCCTCGGGCGCGAGTCGGAAAGTGTGCACCTTGGGCAAGGAACCATCAAAGCGGACGCCGCTCTGGGCAGGAATTGCCCGCGCACTGCGGGAAGAGATTGCCGAAGGCCGTTATCTCCCGGGAGACAAGCTGCCGACCGAGGCGCAGATGGCGGAGCGCTTCGGGGTGAATCGGCACACGGTGCGGCACGGGGTGGCGGCGCTGGTGGAGGCCGGCGTGCTGCGGTCGCGCCGGGGATCGGGCGTCTTCGTGGCTGCTGCGCCGACACAGTATCCCATCGGCGCGCGCGTGCGCTTCACCGAGAACCTGCGCCGCGCGGGCCGGACGCCGGGGCGAGAAATCCTGGGACAGGAGGTGCGCAACGCCAGTACCGGCGAGGCACAGGTATTGGAGGTGGCGGAAGGCGCGCGGGTGCTGGCGACCCATTCGCTTTCGTTCTCCGACGGGCAACCGGTGGCCCTGGCGGAGTCGGTCTACCCGCTCGACCGCCTGCCGGGACTGCCGGAGGCTCTGGCGGAGGGCAAGGGCGTGACTCATGCGCTGAACGCGGCGGGCGTGTCGGACTATACCCGCGCCTCGACCCGGATCACCGCCGTGGCGGCATCGGCGATGCAGGCGATTCACCTGCACCTGCCGGAGGGCGCACCGCTTCTGAAGACCACCAGCCTGAACGTCGACACCGAGGGCGTGCCGACAGAGTTCGGGCGGACATGGTGGGCGGGCGACCGGATCACCCTGACGCTGGAAGATTGACGTCCCGGCGCGCGCCCTGCCCGGGTCACGCCCGTGATGAAGGCGCGCAACGCGCAGCGCCCTTCAGGGGCCATCCACATTTAGACCTTGTCTGCACGGCAGGCCGGCACCGTGGCCTTCCTCGGTTTCCATTGCGTGAAAAGCAGCGCGTCAATCCCAGAAGCGTCGGTCGCAAGCCTCGGACCGCCTGATGTGTTCGGCGCGCGCCGGGTCACGGGACCGATACAAAACAGTCACCCCGATGATACATAGCCCGCCTATGCGTATCTGGAATGGCAACCAGAAGCGCGGACGAAACGGTGACCGATCGCACGATCTTCCTGTCAGATGTCCACCTCGGCACGCGCGGTTGCCGGGCGCGGCTGCTGGCGGAGTTCCTAGCGAAGCACGATGCGGAAACGCTTTACCTTGTTGGCGACATCGTAGATGGCTGGCGGTTGAAGAAGGGCTGGCACTGGCCCGAGGACCACAACGCGGTCATTCAGGCGATCCTCGAAAAGGCGCGTAGCGGCACACGGGTGATCTTCATCCCCGGCAACCACGACGAGGTCTTTCGCGACTATGTCGGGCTGCACCTTGGCGGGATCGAGCTGAAGCGGCAGGACAGTTTCACGGCGGCGGACGGTCGGCGCTACCTTGTCACCCATGGCGACGAGTTCGATGCGGTGGTGGCCAACGCAAAGTGGCTCGCCTGCCTTGGCGACAGTGCCTATGCCGCGCTGATCTGGCTCAATCCGAAGATCAACATGGTTCGCAGGCTCTGGTCGCATCGGTACTGGTCACTGTCGAAATGGTCGAAACAGCAGGTGAAGCAAGCGGTCAACTACATCTGCAAGTTCGAGGAGGTGCTGGCGCTCGACGCCCGTCAGAAAGGGTTCGACGGGGTGATCTGTGGCCACATCCACCATGCCTCGATCCGCGAGATCGGCGACATCCGCTACATCAACACCGGGGACTGGGTCGAAAGCTGCACGGCGGTCATCGAGAACGCGGCGGGCGAGATGCGGCTGGTAGACTGGGAAGCCCGAAAGAACCGGCAGTTCGTCCTTGAACGGCGCAGCCGCAAGCGCGCCCGGATCGCCGCGCAGTCGTCACACGCACAGCTTGAACAGGAAGCGCAATGAGCGACACCACGCAGGCCCTCATCGCAGAGGCCGTCTACCAGAACCGCACATGGTCGCTGGGCACGCTGTCGGACCGGATGTTTGCCCGGCTGTTCCGGGGCCTTGTCTACCCGCAGATCTGGGAGGACCCGGTTTGCGATATGGTGGCGCTTGGCCTGACGGCAGAGGACGACATCGTGTGCATCGCCTCGGGCGGCTGCAACGTGATGTCGTACCTGGTCGCGGCGCCAACCTCCGTCACTGCGGTGGACCTGTCGCCATGGCACGTGGAGCTGAACCGGCTGAAGCTTCTGGCGGCCCAGACCCTGCCCGACCACGCGGCTTTCTACGACCTCTTCGGCCATGCCGACCGCCGCGGGAACGTGGCGCTCTTCGACCGCTACATCCTGCGCAGGCTGGACCCGGAGGCACGGGCGTTCTGGCAGGGACGTGAAGGTTTCATCCGGCGCAAGGCGCTGTTCTCGCGTGGCTTTCATCGGTATGGCGTGCTGGGCCGTTTCCTTGGCGCGGTGCATCTTGTCACCCGCATGTCGGGCGTGCGGTGGGACGGTCTGCTGACGGCCACCACGCTGCAGGAACAGCGCGTCTTCTTCGATACTCAGATCGCGCCGCTGTACGAGACGCGGCTGGTGCGTTTTGCCGCGCGGCGTCGGGCGTCGCTGTTCGGGCTTGGCATCCCGCCCGCGCAATACGACAAGCTGGCGGCGGATGCGGGCGGCGACGTCATCCCGGTATTGCGGGAACGGACGCGCAAGCTGTTCTGCGATTTCCCCATCGCCGAGACCTACTTTGCCTGGCAGGCCGCGACCCGCGCCTACAAGCCCGAAGGCGATGGCCCAGTGCCGCCCTACCTGGAACGACAGAACTTCGAGGCGGTGCGCGCCGCCGCGCCCCGTGTGTCGGTCTGGAACCGCTCGATCACCGACGCGCTGGCAGAGGCACCCGCCGCGTCGAAGTCGGTCTATGTGCTGCTGGATGCGCAGGACTGGATGACAGATGCGCAGCTGACCGCGCTGTGGGAACAGATCACCCGCACCGCCCGGCCCGGCGCCCGCGTTCTGTTCCGCACCGGCGGCGCGGCGGACATCCTGCCCGGGCGCGTGCCAGAGGCTCTGCTCGGCCAATGGGTTTATGATGAAGCCGCCTCCGCCACCGCCTTCGCCACCGACCGCTCCGCCATCTACGGCGGCGTGCACCTGTACCGGAAGGCCTGAACATGACGATGACCTCGGATCACGGTCGGCTGATGGACGACGTCTATCGCTATCAGCGGCTGTTCTACGACGTGACTCGCAAATATTACCTGCTGGGCCGCGACGAGTTGATCGACCGGATGGACGTCCGCCCCGGCCAGTCGGTGCTTGAGATCGCCTGTGGCACCGGGCGCAACCTTGCGGCCCTGCGCGCACGCCACCCGGACGCGCGGCTTTACGGGCTGGACATCTCGGAGCAGATGCTGCTCTCGGCGCGGCGCAAGCTGGGCGCGGGCGTGGTGCTGGCGCAGGCGGACGCCTGCACCTTCGATGCGCAGTCGTTGTTCGGCATCGCCCGTTTCGATCACATCGTCTGTTCCTACTGCCTGTCGATGATCCCCGACTGGCAGCGCGCCGTGGACGAGGCGCTGCGCCATCTCGCTCCCGGCGGGCAGTTGCATATCGTCGATTTCGGCGATCAGGCTGGGCTCCCGCGGTGGTTCCGGACCGGATTGCGGGCGTGGCTCGCACGGTTCCATGTCGCGCCTCGCGACCGGCTGACCGATACGCTCGACAACCTCGGCGGGCGTGTGGCGCGCGTGGAGCACAGAGGACTGTACCGCCGCTACACCGTCCACGCGCGGGTGACCGGCTGAGCGCCGGACCGCCCCTGCGGTCCCGCGATCCCGTCCGCGCCAGTCCATCCGGTCCACCGGCGCACGACAGACCAGCCGCGCCCGCGTGGCGTACAGCAGGTGCCCCGCGCCCGGCAAAACGGTCAGGCTGACTCTCGGGTGCGCTTCGGCAAGGCGGACGATGTCGTCAGCATGTCCTGCTCTTCGACCTTCAACGCGGTGGTGAAGGACTTCGAGGCCGGGGACACTTTCCAATTTACCGACCTCAACGCCGGAGGTCCGGTCCGCCTTTCCTTCACCTGCTCCGGCAACTCCGGGCAACTCGTCCTCGACGTCGGGGGGCAGACGGACAGCCTGTCGTTGTTCACCGGCAGCGGCAGTTTTACCGGCGTCACGGACGCGGATTTCAGCGTGACGACGAGCGTGTCCGGCGGGATCGAAGTAGAGACCTCGCTCGATTTTCTGGTGTGAATGCGCGTTCGTGCAACGCAGAGGGGGCCGGTCGGCCGGCTGGCCCATTTTCCTTCGTGGACCGGTCTGACGGCGCCGAAGACAGGTCAGCTTTCCACGGCGCCCGACGTGGCCATGAACTGCTCGACGGAGGGTGTCACCCGCTCGAACTGGTCTCGCTGCCGGGCGTAGAGGTGCCCGCCCAGCCGCCCCACCGCGTCGATGCCGATCTGGTCGACCTGCAGCGTTTCGGGGTCGACCAGCGTTTCGCGCACGAACATACGCCTGACCTCTCCCAGCACGATGACACGCGCGGGCGTGACAGGTACGGTCTGCACGAGGTGGCATTCGAAGGCCGCGGGCGCAGCGACAATGCGCGGGCTGCGCACGGTTTCGCCCGGCACGGTTTCAAGCCCCGCGACCGACAGTTCGTCCACGTCCGACGGGAACTTTATCGAGCAGATCTCCATCTGGTCCACCAGCGCGTGGTCGGAAATGTGGACAGTGAACTCCTGCGTGGCGAGGATGTTGGCTGCGGTGTCCTTCGGCGTGCCGTCCGGCCTGTTTTCGATACCGATGGCCATGATCGCCGGATCGTGGGTCAGGATGTTGAAGAAGCTGAACGATCCGGCATTCGGGGTGCCGTCTTCCGACAGCGTCGTGATGAGGGCGATGGGGCGCGGGATGACCGTCCCGATCAGAAGCTTGTACCGCTCTTTCGGGGTCAGTCTGGCGAAATCGAAAACGTGGCTCTTCATCGGGTGTCCTTCCGGCGGGGCGCCTTCCGGTCTGGCATCCGATGCGGGCCGGGTCCAGTCGCCGCGGCGCTGCATCACGCTTCGCGCCAGGCCAACGCCTGCGGAACAAGCATCTACCCCGGCGTTTCAGACGCTGATCGTGGCCTCGACCGCGCGGCGCCATGCGCCGTATTTGGCGGTGCGCGTCTCTTCGCTAATTGTCGGGGCGAAACTGCGCTCCAGCGCCCAGCCCCGGGCGAAAGCCTCTTGATCCGGATAGACACCGGCCTTTTGCCCGGCCAGCCATGCAGCGCCAAGGGCCGTCGTCTCCAGCACCTTCGGGCGGTCCACGGGGGCCCCGATGATGTCCGACAGGAACTGCATGGCGAAATCCGATGCGCTCATCCCGCCGTCCACCCGAAGCGTGGCGGCGTCGGATGCGTCCGCTCCCATGTCCGCCTGCATCGCGGTCAGCAGGTCGCGAGTCTGGTAGCCCACGCTTTCGAGTGCGGCGCGCGCGAACTCGGCGGGGCCGGAATTGCGGGTCAGCCCAAACACCGCGCCACGGCAATCGGCGTTCCAGTAGGGCGCGCCGAGGCCCGTGAAGGCCGGGACAAGCACGAGGTCCTGCGCCGGGTCGGCCTGTTCGGCCAGGGCCTGCGTCTCGGCCGCGGTGCGGATGATCTTCAGCCCGTCCCGCAGCCATTGCACCACCGCGCCCGCCACGAAGATCGACCCTTCGAGCGCGTAGGTCGGCTTGCCGTCAAGCTGATAGGCGATGGTGGTGAGCAGTCGGTTTTGCGACCGGACGGGCGTGTCGCCAGTGTTCAGGAGCGCAAAGCAGCCTGTGCCATAAGTCGACTTCAGCATGCCCGGTTCGAAACAGGCCTGCCCAACGGTCGCCGCCTGCTGATCCCCGGCGATGCCGAGGATCGGGATCGGGCGGCCGAAGAGGTCCGGCCGCGTCTTTCCGAAGTCGGCGGCGCAATCACGCACCTCCGGCAGCATGTCCATCGGAATGCCCAGCCGGTTGCAGATGGTGCGAGACCAGCGCCCTTTGCGGATATCGTACAGCATGGTCCGCGCGGCGTTGGTGGCGTCGGTGACGTGCACCGCGCCCCCGGTCAGGTTCCACAGGAGCCACGTGTCGACCGTGCCGAAGACCAGCTCTCCGGCCTCGGCGCGTGCACGCGCGCCATCCACGTTGTCGAGCAGCCATGCCAGTTTCGTGCCGGAGAAGTAGGGATCGAGCAGCAATCCGGTGCGGTCTGTGACGGTGTCCTCGAAGCCCTCCTCCTTCAGCGTCCGGCACATGCCGGAGGTGCGGCGGTCCTGCCAGACGATGGCATTGTGTACGGGTTTGCCGGTCTTGCGGTCCCAGACCAGTGTGGTTTCGCGCTGGTTGGTGATGCCGATTGCGGCGATGTCGGTTGTGCCAGACTTCTCGATGGCGGCGCGGCATGTGGCGGCGGTTGTCGCCCACAGGTCCGTGGCCTCGTGCTCGACCCAGCCGCTGGCGGGGAAGTGCTGGGGAAACTCCTCCTGCGCGGAAGCCACGGCCGTCATCGACGCGTCGAATACGATGGCACGGGTCGAGGTGGTGCCCTGATCGATGGCCAGAATATGAGTCATGACCGCCTCTCCTCAAAGCGATGTCGGGGCGCCGTTGCGGCACGTCATTTGGGGAAAATCCAGAAAGACCGGGGCCCGATCAGGGGCCCCGGTCAAGAAGACGGCTTACTGCCAGGATTTGATCAGCTCGTCATAGGACACGGTCTTGGGCTCTTCGTCCTCGTTGTCCAGCTTCGCCTTGGGCGAGCCTTCCATCGCAAGCCACTCCTGCGGGTCCTTCTCCTCGTTCAGCTTGGGGCCGATGTCGCCTTGGATGCCGGCGCGCTCCAGACGCTCCATCACCCGCTCCTGATCAGCACAAAGCGCGTCGAGCGCCTCTTGCGGGGTCTTGGCGCCCGACATGGCGTCGCCGATGTTCTGCCACCACAGCTGCGCCAGCTTCGGGTAGTCCGGCACGTTGGTGCCCGTGGGCGACCACGCGACGCGGGCAGGCGAACGGTAGAATTCCACCAGGCCTCCCAGCTTGTCCGCACGCTCGGTGAAGGACTCGTGGTTGATGGAACTGTCGCGGATGAAGGTCAGGCCGACGTGGCTCTTCTTCACGTCCACGGTCTTGGAGGTCACGAACTGCGCGTAAAGCCATGCGGCCTTGGCGCGGTCCTCGGGGGTGGACTTCATCAGCGTCCAGGAACCCACGTCCTGATAACCGATCTTGGTGCCCTCTTCCCAGTAGACGCCATGCGGCGACGGGGCCATGCGCCACTTGGGCGTGCCGTCCTCGTTCATCACCGGCAGGCCGGGCTTCACCGTGTCGGCGGTGAAGGCGGTGTACCAGAACATCTGCTGAGCGACGTTACCCTGCGCCGGGATCGGGCCTGCCTCGGAGAAGGTCATGCCCGCGGCTGCCGGGGGCGTGTACTTTTCAAGCCACTCGATGGCCTTGGTCACGGCATAGACGGCAGCGGGGCCGTTGGTCGCGCCACCGCGGGCGACACAGGAACCGACGGGCTGCGAGTTCTCGTTCACGCGGATGCCCCATTCGTCCACCGGTAGGCCGTTCGGCTCACCCTTCGATCCGGCGCCCGCCATCGACAGCCACGCATCGGTGTAGCGCCAGCCGAGGCTCGGGTCCTTCTTGCCGTAGTCCATGTTCCCGAAGACTTCGCCGTCCACACCCATGTGCGACAGGTCACGCCCGGTGAAGAACTCGGCGATGTCCTCATAAGCCGACCAGTTGACCGGCACACCCAGCTCGTAGCCATATTTCTCCTGGAAATCGGCCTTGTTCTTTTCGTCGTTGAACCAGTCGTAGCGGAACCAATAGAGGTTCGCGAACTGCTGGGTCGGCAACTGGTACAGCTTGCCGTCGGGCGCAGAGGTAAAGGCCGTGCCGATGAAGTCGTCGAGGTCGAGGCCGGGGTTGGTCACATCCGCGCCTTCATTCGCCATCCAGTCGGTCAGGTTGCGCACCTGCTGATAGCGCCAGTGCGTGCCGATCAGGTCGGAGTCGTTGACATAGGCGTCATAGATGTTCTCACCCGACTGCATCTGGGTCTGCAGCTTCTCGACCACGTCGCCTTCGCCGATCAGGTCGTGGGTGACGTTGATGCCGGTGATGGCGGTGAAGGCCGGCGCAAGCACCTGGCTTTCATATTCGTGCGTGGTGATGGTTTCCGAGACCACCTTGATGTCCATGCCCTGGAAAGGCTGGGCGGCGTCCACGAAGAACTGCATCTCCGCTTCCTGTTCCTCGCGGGTGAGCGACGACATGTCGCCGATCTCCTCGTCTAGGAACGCACGCGCGGCGTCCATGTCGGCAAAGGCCGGACCCGCAAGGATCAGCAGCGCTGCCGTGGTTGATTTCAGCTTGTAGTTCATGTTCGGTTTCCTCCCATTTCAGAACCGTTTTTTCCGGGTATTTCCGTCGTGGCCGGGCTCCTCTTGCCCCGGTCACTCCGGCCTGTGCCTACACCCAGCGGAACACCGCCGCGGCGTAGACGAGACAGACGATCAAGGCGTAAAGCTGCGTGTCCGGCCCCACGAGGCCGAGCCACGCGAGATTGATGAAGGCGGACCCCAGCAGCGTGATGAACAGCCGGTCGCCCCGTGTGGTCTCGATCCGGAGGATGCCGGTGCGCGGCGTCTCCGGGAACTTGATCGCGAGGATCGTGAAGAGGATCAGCAACGAGGCGATCACCATGAAGAAGATCGCGGTCGGCCAGGTCCATGCCATCCAGTCCATTGGTCAGGTCTCCTCGAAGCTTCGGACCGTAAATTCACGCATCCGCATTTTGTCTTTCAGAATGGGCTTTCCGGTTAGCTCGAGCACCCAAACCCCTTCGGGCGTTTCGAAATTCCAGAAGTTTCCCTCTCTATGACGTACTGTTCCACCAAGCCGGGAATTGTCTGCGAACTCTATGTAGGCTGGCTGGTTGTTACCCGGCGCAGGATGAGCCACAGGCTGAAACTCGTGGTGCGTCAGAACTGCGCCGATTTCCATGCGCTCATAATTTGAAGTAAAGGCTTCCATCATACTCTCCCAAGTGCAAAACCCTTGGCGATGTAGTTGCGCACGAAGTAGATTACGAGCGCCCCCGGCACGATGGTCAGGATGCCCGCCGCCGCCAGGACCCCCCAGTCGATCCCCGATGCGCCCTGCGTACGGGTCATGATCGCGGCGATGGGCTTTGCGTCCACCGTGGTCAGCGTCCGCGAGAGCAGCAGCTCGACCCACGAGAACATGAAGCAGAAGAAGGCCGCGACGCCGATTCCGCTGGCGATGAGCGGCGTGAAGATCTTCACGAAGAAGGCGCCGAACGAATAGCCGTCGATATAGGCCGTCTCGTCGATTTCCTTCGGCACGCCGCGCATGAAGCCTTCGAGGATCCAGACCGCCAGCGGCACGTTGAACAGGCAGTGCGCCAGAGCGACGGCGATGTGCGTATCGAAAAGACCCACCGACGAGTAGAGCTGGAAGAACGGCAGCGCGAAGACCGCCGGAGGCGCCATGCGGTTGGTCAGCAGCCAGAAGAACAGGTGCTTGTCCCCCATGAAGCTGTACCGAGAAAAGGCGTAGGCGGCGGGCAGCGCCACGGCGAGGCTGATGACCGTGTTCATCACCACGTAGATCAGCGAGTTCACGTAGCCCATGTACCACGCGGGATCGGTGAGGATCGTGCGGTAGTTGTCGAGCGTCAGGTCACGCGGAAACAGGGTGAAGGCGTTCAGGATCTCCGTGTTGGTCTTCAGGCTCATGTTCAGCAGCCAATAGATCGGCAGCAGCAGGAACAGCAGGTAGAGCGTCATCACCACGGCAGAGCCATTGGGCCGGAAGGGGCGGCGCGTCCTGGCCTGCGCGCGTTTCGCGGTCACGTCGCCCGGAAGGGACGCCGCTCCGGGGGCAGAGGTCGTGTCGGCCATCGGTCAGCCCTCCCGTTTGTCGAGGTTGGTCATGACGGTGTAGAACACCCATGAAATCAGCAGGATCACGAGGAAGTACATCAGCGAGAACGCCGCCGCCGGTCCGAGGTCGAACTGTCCCAGCGCCATCTTCACCAGGTCGATGGACAGAAGCGTCGTAGCGTTGCCGGGGCCACCGCCTGTGACGACGAAGGGCTCGGTGTAGATCATGAAGCTGTCCATGAAGCGCAGCAGGATGGCGATCATCAGGACGCCCATCATCTTGGGCAGTTCGATGAAGCGGAACACCTTCCAGCGCGACGCCTGGTCGATCTTGGCCGCCTGGTAATAGGCATCGGGGATCGATTTCAGCCCTGCAAAAGCGAGAAGCGCGACAAGCGAAGTCCAGTGCCAGACGTCCATCACGATGATGGTGATCCACGCCGCGACAGTGTCCTGCGTGTAATTGTAGCTGACCCCGATGGCGTCCAGCATGTAGCCCAGTAGGCCGATGTCGACGCGCCCGAAGATCTGCCAGATGGTGCCCACCACGTTCCATGGAATGAGAAGCGGCAGGGACATGAGCACGAGGCAGAGGCTCGACCAGAAACCGCTCTTGGGCATGTTGAGCGCGACGAAGATGCCCAGCGGGATCTCGATCGCGAGGATGATGGCCGAGAACATCAGCTGCCGTCCCAGCGCATTCCACATCCGTTCGGACGAGAGCATCTCCTCGAACCATTCGAGCCCGGCCCAGAAGAACTGGTTGTTTCCGAACGTGTCCTGAACCGAGTAGTTGACCACCGTCATGAGCGGGATCACCGCCGAGAAGGCGACCAGCAGCAGGACGGGAAGGACAAGGAACCAGGCCTTCTGATTGATCGTCTTTTCCATCACGCGGCCTCCCCTGCCGGTGCGCTCCGCCCGAGCGGGGCGACACGCCAGTCGTTGGCGTAGACGTTTACGTGGTCCGGATCGAAGACGACGCGGTTCATGTCCGCGCCGATCTGCTCGTCCTCGCCGGCGATGATATTGATGTCGTGGCCGGAATACTCGGCCCGGATGATCTTGTGGCGGCCCACGTCCTCGACGCGGTTCACCTTCACCGGCACACCTTCCGTCTGGCTGAGGCGCACGTATTCCGGGCGGACGCCGATCTCTACTCGGCCGTCGAGCGGACCGTAGCTGTCGGCCAGCGGGATGACGTCGCCATCGAGATGTGCGGTGGAACCCTCGACCCGCGCGGGGATGACGTTCATGCCCGGCGAGCCGATGAAATAACCGACGAAGGTGTGTTCGGGCCGCTCGAACAGCTCTTCGGGTGTGCCGATCTGGACGACGCGCCCGTCGTACATCACCACGACCTTGTCGGCGAAGGTCAGCGCCTCCGTCTGGTCGTGCGTGACGTAGATCATCGTGTGACCGAAATCGTGGTGCAGCTTCTTCAGTTGCGTCCGAAGTTCCCACTTCATGTGCGGGTCGATGACGGTCAGCGGCTCGTCGAAGAGCAGCGCGTTCACGTCCTTGCGCACCATCCCGCGTCCCAGCGAAATCTTCTGCTTCGCATCCGCCGTCAGGCCGCGCGCCTTCTTCTTCAGCATGTCTTCCATACCGATCATTCGGGCGATTTCCTGAACGCGTTCAGCGACATAGCTTTCTTCCCGACCCCGGTTGCGCAGCGGGAAAGCCAGATTGTCCTGCACGGTCATCGTGTCGTAGACAACCGGGAACTGGAACACCTGCGCGATGTTGCGCTCTGCCGTGGGCGCATGGGTCACGTCCTGCCCGTCGAACAGGATGCGCCCCTGGCTGGGATGCAGCAGCCCCGAGATGATGTTGAGCAGCGTGGACTTCCCGCACCCCGAAGAGCCGAGCAGCGCATAGGCCGCGCCGTCGTCCCAATCGTGGTTCAGCTCCTTCAGGGCAAAGTCATCCTCGCCCTTCGGGTTCGGCAGGTAGGAATGGGCGAGGTTGTCGAGCGTGATCTTGGCCATTGTCCCCTCCCCCTCAGGCCGCCAGCGCGTAGGCGGCGGGCGCGACGAGATTGCCGTCTTCGCCGAAGATGTAGATGTGACGCGGGTCGAGCCAGACGCTCAGTTTCTCGCCAAGCGACAGATGGTGAACTCCGTGGATCAGGCCGACCCAGCGTTCCCCGTGGTGGTCCAGATGCACGAAGGTCTCCGATCCGGTCAGTTCGGTCACGCCAAGCGTCGCCTTGAACTCGATGGCGTCGGCGGCGTGGCGCATGATCTCAAGGTGGTTGGGACGGAAACCCGCCGTGTAGCGGCCATCGGCCAGAGCCGCGATCTGGCCCGTGGCCGGCGCGGTCTGACCGTCACCGAACGCAATCTGGCTGCCGGTCTTGGTGATCTGCAGGAAGTTCATCGGTGGATCGCTGAAGACCCGCGCCGTCGTGGCATCGACAGGCTGGCGATAGACCGAGGGCGTCGGACCGAACTGGGTGATCCGCCCTTCCCAGAGCGTCGCGACATGGCCTCCCAGCAGAAGCGCCTCCTCCGGTTCCGTCGTGGCGTATACGAAGATGCTTCCCGAGGCCTCGAAGATCTTCGGGATCTCGACGCGCAATTCCTCGCGCAGCTTGTAGTCGAGGTTCGCCAGCGGTTCGTCCAGCAACACCAGACCGGCGTTCTTGACCAGCGCGCGGGCCAACGCGCAGCGCTGCTGCTGACCGCCCGACAGTTCCAGCGGCTTGCGCGACAGCATCGGGGTGAGCTTCATCATCTCTGCGGTCTCGCGCACGCGGCGGTCAATCTCGGCCTTGTCGACCCCCATCAGCTTCATCGGCGAGGCAATGTTGTCGTAGACGGTCATCGACGGGTAATTGATGAACTGCTGGTAGACCATGGCGACCTTGCGGTCCTGCACGCGCTGTCCGGTCACGTCGTCGCCGTTCCAGAACACCTTCCCCGTCGCCGGAGCGTCCAGCCCGGCCATCAGCCGCATCAGCGAGGTCTTGCCCGAAAGCGTCGGCCCCAGAAGGACGTTCATCGTGCCCTTTTCCAGCGTCAAGTCGGTGGGGTAGATATGCGTCTGCCCCTCCACGATCTTGGACACGCCCTTCAGTTCCAGCGTCATCCGGTCCTCCCCTTCATTCGGCTGCCGCAGAGGCGTCGCGCCGGTTCTGCGTCATCCATGTGTTCAGTGCCTCGATCTGCGCCCGATCCAGCCGGAGACCCAGCTTGTTGCGGCGCCAGACCACGTCCTCGGCGGTGCGGGCGAATTCGTGGTCCATCAACCAGGTCACTTCCGCCTCTGTCATCGTGGCGCCGAAATCCTGACCCAGGTCCGCCGCTGCCTTCGCGTCGCCGAGGACCTTTTTGGCTTCCGTGCCGTAGGCCCGGACAAGGCGTTTCGCCCAGAACTCGGTCAGGAAGGGATACTTCGCCTTGAGCGCGCCGATCTGGTCTGCCACGCCCGTCACCGGGAAATCGCCGCCGGGCAAAGGTACGCCCGCAGTCCACGCGCCCTTTGTCACCTTCAGTTGCGTGCCGATCTTTTCCAGCGCGCTTTCGGCCAGGCGGCGATAGGTGGTGATCTTGCCGCCGAAGATGTTCAGCATCGGCGCGCCGGTGCTGGTGTCGACCTTCAGCGTGTAATCCCGCGTCGCCGCCGTGGCGCTGCTGGCACCGTCGTCGTACAGCGGGCGGACGCCGGAATAGGTCCAGACCACGTCCTCGTCGGTCAGGTCCTTGCGGAAATAGTGATTGGCGAAGTCGATCAGGTAGCGCCGTTCTTCCGGCGTGCATACCGGCTTGACCGACGGATCGTCATGTTCGGCATCGGTGGTCCCGATCAGGGTAAAATCCGTCTCGTAGGGGATCGAGAAGATGATCCGCCCGTCCGTGCCCTGGAAGAAATAGCATTTGTCGTGGTCGTAAAGGCGCTTGGTCACGATGTGGCTGCCGCGCACGAGGCGCACGCCTTCGCGCGAATTCACACGTACCTTGGTCTGGATGATGTCGCCGACCCAAGGCCCGCCGGCGTTGACCAGCATCCGCGCTTTGTGCGCCCGGGTCTCGCCGGTCTCGGCGTTGACCGTCTCGATATGCCACAGACCGTCTTCGGGGTGCGCCGACTTGACCTTCGTCCGCGTCAGGATCTCTGCCCCGCGCGCCGCCGCGTCGCGGGCGTTCAGAACCACCAGCCGGGAATCCTCGATCCAACAGTCGGAATATTCGTAGGCCTTCTCGAAACGATCCTCCAGCGGCTTGCCCTCGGGCGCGGCGCGCAGATCGACCGTCGATGTGCCCGGCAGGATTTTCCGTCCTCCGAGGTTGTCGTACATGAACAGTCCCAGCCGGATCAGCCACGCAGGGCGGCGCCCCTTCATCCACGGCATGAACAGGCTGAGCAGCTTCGATGTCGGCGTCTCGGACTCGAAGCGCATGTCCTTGTGGTAGGGCAGCACGAAGCGCATCGGCCAGCTGATGTGCGGCATGGCGCTCAGCAGCACCTCGCGCTCGATCAGCGCTTCGCGGACAAGGCGGAATTCGAAGTATTCGAGATAGCGCAGACCGCCATGGAACAGCTTGGTGGAAGAGGACGAGGTGGCGGAGGCCAGGTCGTTCATCTCGGCCAGCGTCACCGACAGACCACGTCCCGTGGCGTCGCGCGCGATGCCGCATCCGTTGATGCCGCCACCGATGATGAAAAGATCGGTAACCGTATCGGCTGCGGTATGCGTCACGCGATTCCCCCCTATGATGCGCGTATCTGCATCATTTATGTTCACAATAACCAATTTACGCAAGCGTTTTCTTTCGTTTGTGTTCGCTTTTGGATTTCCCCGACCACTCAAAGGTTTACCGGTCCGGCCCACATCGCGCCCGCGCACCAACCGCAACAAAATGCGGGCAGAAGGTTGCGGAACCGCGCATTTGCAACGACCTTTCCGAAGAGGCAGGCTGACCAAAAGCGCGCCGCGCATCTGCAATTCGAAAGTAACGAACGTGTCCCAAACATTCCGCCATCCGGAGATTCTCGACATCGTCCGCCGCGAAGGGAAGGTCACCGTGGACGGGCTGGCCGCGCATTTCGGCGTCACCCTCCAGACCATCCGCCGCGATCTGACCGACCTCGCCGAAGCCGGCCGACTGGAACGGGTGCACGGCGGTGCGGTGATGCCGTCAGGGACAACCAACATCGAATACGGCGAACGGCGATCCCTGAACCGCGAGGCCAAGCACGCCATCGCGCAGGCCTGCGCCGCGCAAGTGCCCAATGCCATCTCGCTTTTCCTGAGCATCGGAACGTCCACCGAAGCGGTGGCCGAGGCGCTGCTGCACCACGAGAACCTGATGGTCGTCACCAACAACATGAACGTGGCCAATATCCTCGCCGCCAACCCGCGTTGCGAGATCCTCCTGACCGGTGGGCAGTTGCGCCGCGCCGACGGCGGACTTGTCGGCAATCTCGCGACCGAGACCATCCGGCAATTCAAGTTCGATCTGGCGGTGATCGGGTGTTCGGCGCTGGATCGCGACGGCGACCTGCTCGATTTCGACATTCAGGAGGTCAGCGTGAACCAGGCCATCCTGCGCCACTCGCGCAAGACCTTCCTCGTGGCCGACCAGACCAAGTTCGCCCGGACGGCCCCCGCGCGCATCGCCTCTCTGTCTGACGTCGACGCCTTCTTTACCGACAAACCCCTGCCCCCCAGCCTTGCCGCACAGTGCAAGACCTGGGGCACGCGCGTCGTCATGCCGGACTGAAGCGGCGGGCTGTCGACGTCTGGACGGCGCGCAACGATCCCGGTCGGCAGGCCTGGCAGACTGACCGCTGTCCTGCCCGCCCGTGACTGTGGCGACGTGCAGGAATTTACCGGCTCCGGTCCGGTTCGCGCGGCCAGCGGGCCGCAGGCGCGGTGCGACATGCCGAAGCCCTTGTCGAAGGTCACGCGCGCGGGCTACGAGGGGACGACTGCCGCCAGCCCTGACGGTTGCTGCGGCGCGCGCCTGACGACATAGCTTCCGGACCCGTGACTTGGACATACTCGCCAACCAAACCGTACTGATAGAAATCGCGGCGGCGCTCGTGCTGGCCGGTGCCGCCATAGGTTTCCTTGCCGGTCTGTTCGGCGTTGGCGGCGGCGCGATTTCCGTTCCCGTCTTCTACGAGATCTTCGGCGCGCTCGGGTATCCGCCGGACATCGCGATGCCCGTCGCCGTGGGCACATCGCTGGCCGTGATCATCCCGACCTCGATCGTGTCGGCACGCGCACACAACGCCAAGGGCACGCTCGACATGGCGATCCTGAAGACATGGGCCGTGCCGGTGCTGATCGGTGTGATGCTGGGTTCGTTCATTGCGCGCTACGCCGCACCCGAGGTCTTCCAGGCCGTCTTCGTCACCATCGCCAGCGTCAACGCCGTAAAACTATTGCGGAGGGGCAAAAGCTGGCAGTTGCGCGACACGCTGCCCGGCCCGTGGGTGATGCGGCTGGGTGGCGGCGGGATCGGCCTCGTCTCGGCGATCATGGGGATCGGCGGCGGTGCGGTGTCGAACCTGTTTCTCACACTGCACGGCGTGCCGATCCACCGCGCGGTTTCGACCTCTGCCGGCGTCGGCGTCCTGATCGCGATACCGGGCACCGTTGGGTACATCCTTGCGGGCATGGGCAAGGACGGCCTGCCGCCAGCGTCCCTTGGCTTCGTCTCGCTCGCCGCATTTGCGCTGACGATTCCCACGTCGCTGCTGACCACCCGCTTCGGCGTGGCGATGGCGCACCGGATGGAACGGCGCGCGCTGGAACTGGCCTTCGGTACCTTCCTCGCGCTCGTGGCGCTGCGCTTCCTCTACGCGCTGTTCGCCTGACCGCGAGGGGGCATTCCGCCATTAGTCGGCACGAACGCCTATTCCGGTTCGGTCCGCATCGCCTTCGACCTGCCGTCGATCAAGCCGGTCGAGGCGATCCGCCAGACCCCTGCCGCCATGCCCCAAGCCATGACGTCCGATCTGTTCGGGTTGGCGAATAGGATAGGCATGGCTCACCCCGCCGCGAGATCAGGATCCGAAAGGACCGCGGCGTGGATTTCCGCCGGAGTGGCGCACCAGACGCCATCCATCGCGGCCACTTCGGCCAGCGCCTCTGCCACGGGTCGCAGGCGCCACGGCTGGCCGGATATGAAGCTGTGAAGCACGACGCTCATGACCACCGGGTGCCTCGACGCCATCAGTTCCTTTGCCTCGTCCCGGATCATCGCCGCAAAGCCACGGGCGTCCAACTGGCGGCCGACCATCGTGGTGCTGTCGTTGAGTTCGGCGGCATAGGGAATGCTCAGGATCCGCCCCGTCCCCGCCCGCAGCCACACCGGCTGGTCGTCAAGCCGCAGGTCCAGCAGGTAGCGGTACCCGGCACCATGGAGGCTTTTCAGCGAGGTCGGCGTATGCGCGAGCCAGGGCGAGGACCAGCCTCCGGGCGCGGCGCCTTCTTCACGTGCGATGCGTTCGAGAACCTGACAGACGTAGCCCTGCTCCGCCCCTTCCGGCAAGGCTGTCAGGCTGTCGGAATTGGAATGCCCATGCCCCACGATCTCGGCTCCCACGGCGCGGGCGGCGGTCAGGACCTCCGGTGCCTCGTCATACACATCGGTGTTCAGCAGGACCGCCGGTCGGATACCTGCGGCCGCCAAGCGGTCGAACAGGCGGAACGCCCCTACCCTGTTGCCAAAGTCCCTCCATGCTGCGTTCACGAGGTCGGGTGCGGCGCCGCGCGGCAGGATGTCTTCTGTCATGCCGCCGTCGGGACGGTAGCTTTCGACACCTACCGCCACCCAGAGCGCAACCCGCGCGCCGTTGGGCCACCTGCCCTCCGGGCGCGCCGGAAGGGCGGAGTAGGACCACGGCAGCGTCATGCCAGACCCCCTGTCAGCTTTCGGGTCATGCCGACATCCCGGGCGGCGGCTCGGTCGTGGATGGCGCGATAGACCGGAAGCAGGCCGGCCACTTCGTCGGCGGCGCGGCGCAGGATCGGAGCCAGGCCGCCAAAGACATCGCGCGCCTCGTCCAGCAAGGCGGCTTCGTCCACGGAAACCACGCGCCCGCTCTCTGCCACGACCCGGCCCGCCACCATGGTCATCCGCACGGAGCTGCCGTTTTCGACGTGAACCAGCTGGCGGAAAAGGTCGTTCATCGGCAGGAAGGGCAGCGACGACAAATCGACGAGGATCAGGTCAGCCGGTGCGCCCGCGTCGAGCGTGCCGAGGCCGGGCCGCCGCATGGCTTCTCCCCCGCCGACAGTCGCCGCGTGCAGCACCTCATGCGCCGTGGGCCAGCGGTCGGGATCGTCGCCGGACAGCGTGTGGATCATCCCGGCGGTCTTCATCACCGACCACATGTTCACTGCATCGTCGGCGATGGCCTCGTCCACACCGAGCGAGACGGAGATGCCCCTGTCCAGCATCTCGCGCAACGGCATCACGCCCGAGCCGAGCCGCAGATTGCTGATCGGGTTGTGCGCCACCTTCGCCCCGGCTGCCGCGATCAGGTCCAGATCGCAGGCGTCGACCCAGATCGCGTGGATCACCTGCATCCGGTCGGTCAAAAGACCCAGGTCGTGCGTGTATCGCACGAGGGAGCGTCCGCCGAACCTTTCATGACCGAGCACGCGCTGCAGCTTTGTCTCCAGCATGTGGGCAAAGACCGGCAGATCGTACTGACGGCTCAGACCATCGAGCGCGGCGAAGTAGTCCGGACTGACGCGCTGCGGCGCCGAGCAGGACACCGCAGCGGCGATGCGCCCGTCTTCGGCTCCGTGCCAGCGGTCAACAAGGTGATCGTAGAGCGCCAGCAGATCGCGCGCGGTCAGCTTCGGGCGGCGGGCGAGTTGCGGCCGCAGGTCGTCGAGAGCCAGTGCATCGAGGAACGGCAGCTTCTCCAGTTCCGACAACTCTGGCTCATCAAGGGCAAGTGTCGCGCGGATTCCGCTGTCGGCATAGGCCTGCGCCACCGCGTCGATGATCTCGGGCGTGGGTTCGGGCACGAAGAAGCAGTCGTCCATCACCGCCGTCGTCCCACCCCGCAGCATCTCGATACAGCCGAGCATGGTTCGGAGGTAGGCCTGCCGGGGTGTCGGGCGCAGCGTTTCCAGCGCCGGGCTTTCGTACAGCATGAAGAGTTCGAGCGGCAGGCAGGGCAGACGCCCCTTCATGTGGTTCACGGAGGAATGGAAGTGGGCGTTGATCAGCCCCGGCATCAGCAGGTCGCCCTTGCCGTCGATGACAGTGGCGCCGGGCGGCACCGCCAGTGCATCGCCCGAACCGACGATCCGGCCTCTGGTCACCAGAAGGTCCGTCGCCGCGGTCATCCCCGTGTCGGAACAGGGGTCGAGCAGGTGCACATTGCGGAACAGGGTACTTGTCATGCCGGGAGGTCCCCGGCGATCAGCCGGGTCAGCGCCGGAGAGAGGCCGATGGTTTCCGCGATGGGTACGGGGCGGGACGGCAGCGGCGCGCCGCCCGTGACCCGCGCAACGCTCAACGCCACCGCAGCCGCCCCGTCGCTGACGGGAATGCTGGCACGTGGGGCGAGGCGCGCGGCCATGCCGACGACGGCCGCACCGAGGATGACCGCCGCGCCCGCGCCGGCCTTGGCCAGACGGTCCACCGCGGCAAGAACAGCATCGTCCCGCGCCTCGGCGTTCAGGTATTCGGCACGGGTGGCGAACTCGATCACCTCCCAAGCAACGGGCGCATGGCCGTAGCCTTCGAGAAGACGCCGGTAGAGTGGCCGACTCGACGCGCCGAAGATCACCACGCCGACCGGCGCTTCCCCAGCTGCGGCCAGCGCCGCTTCCGTCAGCCCGGTGACGGGCACCGGAAGCAGTTCGGACAAGGCGCGCAACGCCGTGTCGAAGGAGATGGCGAGGATCACGCCGTCACACCCGAGCGCATGAACGGCGGCCAGCTCCAGTGCCGCGTGTCCGGCGATCAGGTTCTCTGCCTCGGTCGTCACGATGCGCGCCCCGAACCCGCCGTTGACTCCCTCTATCGTGACGCCGGGCGGGGCTATGCGCATGGCCTCGGCCACGAAGGCGCCGGTCACCTCCGCCGATGTGTTCGGGTTCAGCGCCAGAAGCCGCATCACAACAACCCCGGAAAGACCGCGATCAGCGCGACGACCGCAAGGATGCAGGCGAGGAACGGCAGCACACCGAGGATGACCGTCCCGACCTGTCCACGTCCGCGCACGCTTTGCGTGACATAAAGGTTCATGCCCACGGGCGGCGTGATCAGCGCCAGTTCGCACATCATCACCAGGAAGATGCCGAACCACACGCTGTCGTACCCCAGATGCGTGACCACCGGCAGCACGATGGGGATGGTCGCGATCATCATCGCCAGAGCATCCAGGAAACAGCCGAGGATCAGATAAAGTACCACCAGCAGCATCAGCATGGTGACCGGCCCGACCTCCAGCCCCGACACGAAGGCCGAGACCTGCGCAGGCACGCCCAGCACACCGAGGATGAAGTTCAGGTAGAATGCCGCGACGAGGATCAGCAGCGTCATCGCCGTGGTCGTCACGGTGGACAACATCGCCTCGCGCAGCATGGGCCAGGTCAGCGACCGGTATGCGGCAGTCAGGATCAGCGCACCCACGACGCCCACGCCCGCGGCCTCTGTGGGCGTGGCGAAGCCTAGGTAGATCGACCCCATCACCAACACGAAGATCGCCAGAGGCGGCAGGAGATCGCCCAGCCGCTTGCGGCGCTCGGGCCAGGGCGCCATGCGCTCCGGTCGTCCGGCCACGGCGGGGTTCAACAGGCTCGCGACGATGATGACCCCCATGAAGGCCAGCGCCAGCACGATGCCCGGCAGGATCCCCGCAAGGAACAGCGCCCCGATGGAGGTGTTGGTGATTGCACCATAGATGATGAGGTTGATCGACGGCGGGATGAGAATGCCCAGCGTGGCGCCGGAGGCGACGCTGCCCGCCACCCAAGCCTCGGCGTAGTTCTGGCGGCGGAAGGTGGGAAAGGCCACCGTCCCGATGGTCGCCGCCGTGGCCACCGACGAGCCGGAGATCGCCGCAAAGACCGTCGAGGCGGCGATATTCGTGTGCAACAGGCCCCCCGGCAGCGGTCGTGTCCAGTCCGCCAGCGCGCGGTACATGCGCTCGGTCACGCCGCCCCGGACGAGGATTTCGCCCATCAGCACGAACAGCGGGATAGCGACCAGCAGGAAGTTGTTCAGCGTGCCCCACATCATCGTCCCGAAAGGCCGCAGCATCGCATCCCCGAAGAACAGCCAGGCGCCGGTCAGCGCCACGGTGAACAGGGCCGTCGCAATGTGCTGTCCGATGAACAGCAGGAACAGCAGCAAGCCAAAGCCGATGGCCGCGCCTTCAATTCCGAGCATCGTCGCTCTCCCCGGTGTGGTCGATGTAGTGGCCGACTTCCTCATCGACGGTGGGCGGGCCGTAGTGTGCTTCGACGGCGCTTGGATCGGTCCGCAGAAGGAACAACGCGTGCAGCGTGGTCAGGCAGGCGACCAGCGCGAAGATCGCCGTCCCCGCCACCCACACCGCTTGCGGCACCCAGAGCGGGGTCTGCAGCGGCGTGTTTGTCACCGCGCCAAAGCGCATGGTCTCGGACAGTTCGCCCCAGGCGTGCCAGGCCATGAACAGGCCAAGCGCCGCAATGCTCGCCTGCGCCAGCACGTGCAGGGCCGCACGCAGGCCCAAGGGGAACATCCGCAGGAAGATGTCGATCTTCGGATGCCCCCGGTTGAGCAGCGTCAGCGACAGGCCAAGCGATCCCACAAATGCCAGAGCATAGCCGCCCAGTTCATCCGTGCCCTGGATCGACGCGCCAAAGACGTCACGACCGACGATATCGACGAAGATCAGCACTGCGAGAACGAGGACCGACGCACCCGCGACAAGCGCGAGTGCGAAGGCCAGTCCCCGGGCAAGGCCCAGTATCCGAACCATGGTCAGTTTACTGCGTGTCGAGCGAGATCGTCAGGCCGCGCGCCGTGCCCACCGTCTCGTTCCACAGGTCCACGCAGCCCTCGTAGGAGGCCTCGCAGCGGGCGCCCCACTCCGGCAGGATCTTCGTCGCGGAAATCTCGGCCACCTTCGCCTTGTCCGCATCCGACACCGGCACCAGCGTCATCTCGTAGGAAGTGTAGATCCCTTCCGGGCATTCTCCACCGGTGGAACATGCCTGCGCCGTACCGTTTGTGGTGATCGCAAGCTCCCACAGGGCGGTTTCGAGATCGGACATGACGGTTTCGAAGGCCGCGCGCTTTTCCTCGTCGAGGCCGTTCAGCCAGTCGAGGTTGACCACATGCGCCTGTACGGAGCCCGACACAGACAGCGGGTAAAGGTGCGTCGTCACCTCCGGCCATTTGCCGGTGTTGGACGACGTGGGCGAGGTCACGCCGCAGGAAGCGACGCCACGCTGAAGCGCCGGGTAGACCTCAGGGAAGGACAGAGTCACGGGCGTCGCACCCAGCTCTTCCAGCAGCATCGACATCGACGCGGTGAAGGACCGCACCTTGAGCCCGTCGAGATCGGCCAAGGAGGACATGTCGGCGCTGCACAAAAAGACCTGGGGACCGAAAGGCCAGATCGCCATGGCCTTGGCGCCGAATTTCTCGCCCAGACGCGCGTTGAACGCTTCTCGGTAGGCATCGACCGCACCTTTCAGGTCGTTCATGTCGGTCGAGACGCCGATCAGGTCGATGCCTTCGAGAAAGGGATCGTCCTTCGCGGCACTGCCGATCTGCACCGTGGCCAGGTCGAAGGCACCGGAGCCCACCAGCCGCAACGCATCGGCAAGGTTCACGCCCAGGACCTGAAACTCGTTCCGCGTCACGTCGAAACCTGCCTCTCCGGCGGCTTCGATTGCGGCGATTTCGGCCGGGTACTGCGCGGCGCTTTCCTGGCTTTGGGTCAGCCAGCGCAGGGACTGGGCCTCGGCCGGGGCCGTCAGGGCCAGTCCGGCAGCGGCGGCGAGAGAGAGAATCGAGACACGGGAAAGGCGAGGCATGGCAGGGGGCTCCTGTTGCAGACATGAAAACCGCAGGCGCGCGTGCAAACCGATGAACGGCCACGGCGCCGACCGCTCAATCAAGGGGCAAGATTGTTAACAATTAAAATTAATTTTGTGCGCAATTATTGAGCCCACTCGGCGAAAGACGACGCGCGGCCTGTATTTTTACAAGCGTTAACAACTCTCTAACCACGGATCCCGTTTCTGACCCCGAGAACCGCCGGATTGCACACCCAACGGCCAGTGCCTAATATTCACGCGTCACAACCCCACGAGATCGCACTTGGCCCGCCTCAACGCCGCAGAGACAGATGTCTACGAACGCATCCGCACCGCGATCGGCGACCGGCAACTCCTGCCCGGCCAACGGCTGCGCGAGGTGGAGCTTTGCCGGATCTTCGGCACCACGCGCGGCACGATCCGCAAAGTTCTGGCGCGCCTTGCCTTCGACGGCCTGGTGGATCATCAGCCCAACCGCGGCGCCTCTGTCGCGCAGCCGACAGTCAAGGATGCCGCCGACCTCTTCGTCGCCCGCCATTGCATCGAACGCGCCACCGCCCACGAGGCGGCAGCCCGCATCGACACCGTGGCAGCGGGCCGGCTGAGGGCGCACATCGAAAAGGAGAAGGCGGCCCATGCCAGCGGCGACCGACAAAGCATGATCGCCCTGTCCGGAGAGTTTCACCTGCTGCTTGCGCAGATCTCCGGCAACGCCATTCTGGAACGCTACCTCGCGGACCTGATCGCGCGGGAGTCGCTGATCATCCAGCTTTACGAGATTCCCGATCAGGGCATTTGCTCTCATGACGAACATGCCGGGATCGTCGAGGCGCTTACCGGGGGCGACACGGATCGGCTCGACGCGGTCATCAAGGCCCATATCGACGGCATCGCGGCGACGCTCGACCTCGAACCCGTCCATGCCGAGCGGCCGAGCCTCGAAGAGATCTTCAAGAGCTGATCTCTTTCGCGGGTGCCGCCACCGGACTCGGCGCCGAACCTTTCGGGGGCAACCTCAGGTCCGGAAGGGTATTCCAGCCACGGGACGCGGTCCGGCGGTCCTCACCGATGGCGCCACTCTGCAACACGACCAAATCACTATGCCCGATCTAGACCGCCGCCTCATGCGCGATCACACGCGACAGCGCAGGCGGCAGCCCGACAGACTCCTTGGCGACCGGCTTGCACGCCCTGCCCTCAAGACGCAGGCGCAGGGAGGCCAGCGTCATGGCCTGCGCCACGGCGGCCGCGATGGGGTCGATGACGACGGCCGGGATCTCTCCGGCGACCTCGGGCGCGAGCCCCGCGAGCGGCGCGCCGCCAAGGATCACCACGTCAGCGCCGTCCTCGGACACGGCGCGCCGCGCCAGAGTCACCAGTTCGGCCCGCATGTTCTGTGCCGCATTGGCCACGTCGCCCCCATGCGCATCCGGCGTGCGCACACCTGCAAAGCGCGCGCCCAGCCCGGTCGCCCGCACGCAGTCGGCATACCAGCGCGTCATCACCGGCGAGAACGTGACGATGGACAGACGTTCCCCCAGCATCGCGGCGGTCAGGACGGCGGCCTCTGCCATGCCCACGACGGGCACGTCGAAAACCTCCCGCGCGGCGGTCAGCCCCGGGTCGCCGAAGGCCGCGATCACAACGGCGTCGACGCCCGCGATGTGCTCGGCGATCATCCCGAGCGCGATGCCCCCGGCCACCTGAGCCTCTGCGCGCGAGGCGATGTAGGGAAATCCGGTCGTTGCCGTCAGCGGCACGATCTCTGCCCGGTCGCCGGCCAAGCCACGTGCAATGTCCGTCATGGTGTCCGTCATGGCTTGGGTCATGTTGGGATTGACCAGCAGAATGCGCATCAAGTGGCCCTTTCGTGCGTGTTGCGGGCCAAGGCGGCCGTGATGGTCCGTGCGGTCGCGAGCAGATCGGCGTCGCGCCCCCTTGGGGCCATGATCTGGAGCCCGATGGGCAGTCCGGCACGTGTCCGGGCAAACGGGACTGTCAGCGCCGGACAGCCCGCATGGTTGGCTTGCGGCGTGAAGGCCGCGTGGTCGCGCGGCGCACAGGGCTGGCCGCCGATCTCCGTCGGCGCCAGTTGATCGACAGGCCAGGCGGGACAGGGCGTCGTCGGCACCATCACGATACCGTACCGGTCGAGAAAGCCGTTCAGGATCGCACCGATGCGCGCCGAGGCCCGTTGCGCCTCGGCCAAGGTCGCGGCACGGAGGGCCATGCCGGTCTCGATCTGACCGGCGATGTCGGAATCGAAGACGGACGGGTCCTTCTTCCACGCCGGGCCGAACAAACGCGCAAGACCGGCATGCTGCAAAGCCATGACGGACCCGCCGGTCAGCCCTCCCCAATCGGGGGCCGCCTCGGTCATCTCGCCCCCGGACGCCACCATGCCACGGACAAATGTTTCGAAGGATGTCGCGACATCCGCGTCGAGCGGCTGCCCGTGTCCGAAGTCCGCGCTCCAGACGTAAGGGCCGGGCATGGGGATGCCGGGGCGCAGATCGGCAAGGACCGACATCGCCAACTCGATATCGTCCAGCGTACGGGCCATCGGGCAAATGGCAGAAATGCCGTCCACCGGCTCGTCGAAGCCAGGTCCGTAGGGCACAAGATCCTGCGTCGGCTTGAACCCGTAAAGACCGGTGTGCGCCGGGGGACGCCGGGACGATCCGCCCGCGTCCGTGCCCAGGGCCAGCGGCGCCATGCCCGCCGCCACTGCCGCGACCGGCCCGCCGGACGATCCGCCGGTGGTGAGCTTCGTGTCCACCGGATTGCGGGTCTTGCCATGCAGGGGCGTGTTGGTCACGCCCTTGCAGGCGAACTCCGAACAAGCCGCGATGCCAAGGATCATCGCCCCCGCTGCACGCAGTCTCGACACGGCTCGGGCGTCTTCGGGCGCCACGAAGTCCGCGAACAGCCGCGACCCCTGTGTAACCGGCAGGCCCCTGACCCAGATGTTGTCCTTGATGACCACCGGCACGCCGGCCAGCGGCAGGTCCTCCCCTGCGGCAAGGCGGGCAGCGACTTCCGCCGCCTCGTCGTCAAGCGCGGGGTTCAGAACCGTCATCGCGTTCAGCGCCGGGTCGCGTTCCGCCACCCGTGCCCGCGCGGCCTGCGCCACCTGGGCTGGCGACAACTCTCCGGCGCGGACTCGCGCGGCGAAGTCCGAGGCCGACAGATCCATGGCGTTCATGCCTCTGCCCTCTGCGCTTCGGCCCAGCAGGCGGCGATCTCGCGGCGCGGGGCGATCCAGACATCGTCATGCGCACAGATGTGGGCCAGCACGTCCTCAAGCCCGCCGATCCTGCCCGGTCGCCCGATCAGGCGAAGGTGCAGACCGATGGACATCATCCGGGCCGCGCCTTCGCCTTCGGCAAGAAGCCGGTCGAAGGCGCCGATCACATAGTCGCTGAAATCCCGCGCCTGAACGAACCCGCCGCCGGGCGAGAACCGCATGTCGTTCGTGTCGAAGGCATAGGGTAGGATCACATGGCCACCCGCCATCCGAGGTATGTCGTCGTCGTAGACGTCGCTGTCATATAGGAAATCGCCACGCCCGATCAGCAGATCGCGGGTGTTGACCGATGGTGCAGAGCGCGTGTGCCAGCCGACCGGCGCAACGCCGCAGGCCGCCTTGATCGCGGCGTGGGTTCGCTCGATGATTGCCTCTTCCTCGGTCCGTGTCATGTGGGCGTGGCGCTGCCAGAGCCAGCCGTGACAGGACACTTCGTGCCCGCGCGCCACGATGTCCCGCATCAGCCACGGGCTGCGCTCCGCGACGCGGCCACAAGTCGAGAAGGTCGCCTTGACACCGTAACTGTCGAAAGCCCCGGCGATGCGCGCATAACCCTGCCGCGTGCCGTAGGCAAAGTGCGTCTCCATACAGGGGTCGGGCGCGCCTTCCACCTCTTCCCGGATCTCGTAGGTGCTTTCGTTGCGGGGATCGCCGTCGCCGATGGATAACTCTGCCCCCTCCTCGACGTTCACCACGAAAGACACCGCAAGCTGCTTGCCGTCCGGCCAGCAGGGCGCGGGCTCGGCGCCGAAATAGCCTTTGAAGTCGCGTCGATCGTTCATTCGCTCATCCCTGGATCATGCGGTTCAGACCGACCGTGCGCGCGCCGAAGACCAGCACCAGAATTGCCAGCAGGATCAGTCCGGAAGACATGGCCGCCAGCGACGGGTCGGGTTGTTCTTCCAGGTATTGCAGCATCTTGATCGGCAGCGTCTTGTTGCGTGCGTCGGTCAGGAAGATGGAGATCGGGTAGTTATCCATCGACGCGAGAAAGGCGAACAGGCCGGAGGTGAGGTAGGCGGGTGCAAGGCTGGGCACCAGCACCTTCAGGATCGCCTTCGGATAGCTCAGGCCCAGGGTGCGCGCCGCGTCGATCATCGAGAAATCGAATTGCGCCATGGACGCCAGCAGCGTGCGCATCACGAAGGGCAGCGTGATGACGATATGCCCAAGCAACAGAGAGACATAGGCGTCGCGCAGCCCGATCTCGCGGAAGAACTGCAGAAGCGCGACACCCACCACCAGCCCCGGCATCATCAGCGGCGAGACGGCGAACGTGGCAATCGCCTCCCGTCCACGGAAGTTGCCGCGCGTGACCGCGATGGAGGCGAGCGTGCCCAGCACCAGCGAGATCAGCGTCGAGACGAAGGCCAGGTTCAGCGACAACACCACCGCATCCCACAGGCCCGAGCGCCGCTCAAGAGAGGCGTACCAACGCAGCGACCATTCCGGCGGTGGCAGCGTGTAGACCGGCGATGCCGAGAAGGACGCCGCCACGGTGATGAAGATCGGCAGCATCAGGAAGACGACGCAGCCGAGGGCGACGATCCAGCTAAGGGTGCGAAAGATGCGGTCGGTCTGCGTCATGTACGTGCCCCCAGTCGCCGGGCCAGCCAACTGGAGAACACGACCACGAAGATCGCGATGGCCAGCAGCACGGCGGAGATGGTCGAGCCAAGCGGCTCGTTGCGCAGGTAGAGGAAACTGCGGGCGATCAGCATGGACAGCGTCTGCTGGCGCTCGCCCACGATCAGCGAGGGGATCACGTACATCGAGATGGCCATGGAAAAGGTGAAGGCCGATCCGGCCACCACACCCGGCAAGGTCAGCGGCAGCGTGACGTTGAAGAACCGGAAGAACGGCCCGGCACCCAGCGAGACCGCAGCTTCGGGCAGGCCGCGGTCAAGCTGGCGCACCACGGCGTAGATCGGCAGCACCATGAACGGCAGGAAGACATTCGCCGCGCCGATGACCAGGGCCGTCTCGGTAAACAACATCCGCACCGGCTTTTCCGTCAGGCCGATCCATTGCAGCGACGTGTTGATGAAACCGTTCGCGCGGAACAGGATCGACCATGCGAAGGCCTTGACCACCACGCCCAGCGACATGGGCAACACCATCGCCACGAGGAAGACGGTCAGCCACGGCCCCTTGGCGCGGCTCATGACAAAGGCGGTCGGATAGGCGATGGCGAGCGCCAGCAGCGTGGTCAAAGCGGCCACGCGCAATGTGCGCCACAGGACGCGAAGGTTGTATTCGTCGGCAAAGAAGGCGCGGTATTCCGCGAGCGAGAAGCCCTCGGCGGTCTGCACCGACTTGGCGAGCAGCATCAGCAGGGGCAGCGCGTAGATCACGGCAAGATAGGCCAGCCCGGGAACCGCAAGAAGGGCGATACGGTCGATACGGGCCGTCATGCCGCGACCTCGTAGGCCAGGGTATCGTCGACACTCCACCCCAGCATGACCTCCTGTCCGCGCGTCAGGCCGCTGCGGATGCCGGGCAATTCGCACAGCACCCGGTCGCCCTCCTGCGCCGCGCCGTGCAGCACGGTCTTCGAGCCCAGCACCATGACATCGGCCAGCCGTGCGGGAATGGTGTTCTCTCCTTCGCCGACGGAGATCAGTTCGGGCCGGACGCCCAGCAGGACCCGCGTACCGACGGCGGCTTCGCTCTTCGCTCGTAGCGCGCCGTAGGGCGTATCGACCGTGATCGTCCCTCCGGCCTGCTCGGCCACCGTGCCGGTGACCCGGGTGGACAGGCCGACGAAGTCCATCACGAAAGGCGACGTGGGCCGGGCGTAGAGCGTCGAGGGATCCGCGAACTGTTCGATCCGGCCGGAATTCATCACCGCGATCCGGTCGGAGACGCCCATCGCCTCCTCCTGGTCGTGGGTCACGAAGATGGCGGTGATGCCGCGATCCAGCAGCAGGGACTTCAGTTCGACCTGCATGGTCTCGCGCAGCTTGCGGTCGAGGGCCGAAAACGGCTCATCCAGCAACAAAAGGTCGGGGCCGACCACCAGCGCGCGCGCCACGGCGACGCGTTGCTGCTGCCCGCCCGACAGCGCCGCGATGGGCCGGTCGGCGAATTCGGTCATGCGCACGAGCGACAGCGCCTCTGCCACCGGTGCGCCGGTGTCGCCTTTCGCCATGCCGCGCGCGCGCAGCCCGAAGGCCACGTTCTCGGCCACGGTCAGGTGTGGAAACAGCGCGTAGTTCTGAAAGACCACCGACACGTTGCGTTTGTGCGCGGGGATGCGCGTGATGTCGCGGCCATCCAGCACCACCGACCCGTCGTCGGCCTCCAACAGACCGGCGACGATGCGCAGCAGCGTGGACTTGCCGCAGCCCGAGGGACCGAGGAGAGACACAAGCTCCCCCCGGTTCACCCGGAAATTCATGTCGGACATGACCCGTGTGCCTTTGAACGATTTCTCCACGCCCACGACGTCGAGGTAGCGGGAAACCGGTTTGCCTTGATCCAGAGCCATGTCCGCAGTCCGCCTCAGAGCGCCATGAGCTTGTCGAAGCGTTCGATCCACGCGCGGCGGTTCTCGGCGACGAAGGCCCAGTCTGGAGAGTAGATCGGCACACCATCCGGGATGACGGCGCCTGCCTTGACGGTTGTGTTGGCCGGCACCGACGACGCGAAGTCGGCAATCGCCGCCTGCATGGTCTCGCCCAGCATCTCGTTGACATAGGCCTGTGCCAGCTCCGGGTTCGGCCCGCCCTTCACCAGGCAGATGCCCGACGGCATGGCGAAGATGCCTTCTTTCGGTGCGGCGAGATCGACCGGCACGCCCTCTGCCTTGCGCGGCAGCGTGTAGGACGAGAAGTTGCCCGCCAGCATGGAAATCTCGCCCTGCTCCAGCAGATTGAAGGCCTGGCTCATGGTCGTGTAGACCGACAGCAGGTTCGGCTTCAGCTCCTCCAGTTTGGCAAAGGCCGCGTCGACCTCATACTGCGCTTCGGAGAACGGCTTGCCCGATCCCAGCATCGCGGCGACGAACATGGTCCACATGCCTTCGGTATTCTGCAGCGATGGAATGATGACCTGCCCGGCGTTCTCCGGCGCCCAGAGCGCTTCCCACGACGGCACGCCCTCGGCGTAATCCGTGTTGTAGGCGACGCCCGCCCAGGGCTGCACGTAGTTGCACCACATACCGTCCATGTGCACCGCGTCGGCGCGCAGGTCGGTCATGTTCGGCACGGCGTCGGGCGTGATCGGCGTCAGCAGATCGGCCTCGACCGCCTGGATCATCACCGGGTCGTCCATCTGCACCACCGACAGGTACGGCGCATCCTTGTTGGACGCCATCTTTTCGAGGTTCACGGAGGACTTCGTGCCCTCGAACAGGATATCCGCGCCGATCGCCTCCTTCATGTGCGGGACGACGATCTGTTCCATCCAGGCGGTGTGCGAACCCGCGCAGCCGATGACGATCTCGCTCGACTGGGCGCGCAGGATGGAGGGCGCCGCCAGCGTGCCGACGGCGGCCAAGGCGGAGGTGCGCAGCAGGCTGCGGCGTGTCAGCCCGGCTTTCTGAATCTGTGTCATGACGTTCCTCTCTGTTCGGATCATGAGACCATTTCGCTGTTTGAAGCGCCGGTTCTTCTGCCGACTTGAAAATGGGATGCCATTTGCCTTAGCTCGATTCTGTCGGCGTGGGGCCAGGTCAAAACCCTTGCGGACGGCACGGAAACACAAAGACGTCAAAAATTGCGCCCTCTGCAGCGGCGACGCCCAACTCGTAGGCTAAAGGAAAACCAAAATGGCATTCCATTTGAAAAACGTCACGCTCGTGACTCACGGCGCACCCGTCCGGACGGACGCGGACATCGTCATCGGCGAAAACGGCATCGTGACGGGAATCGGTACCGGCCTAGCGACGCCCGAGGGCGCAGAGGTCGCCGACGCCCGGGGGTCGCTGTGCCTTCCCGGATTTGTGAACAGCCACAACCATTCGCCCCTGATGATCGTGCGCGGCATGGTCGAGGACAGAGGATTTGCCCCCGCCTACATCCCTGGCGTTCCACAGGGGCACTGGCTGTCAGAGGAGGAAACACACGCGCTCGCACGGCTGGGCGTGCTCGAAATGCTGATGGCGGGGGCCACCACCATCGTCGACTACTATCGCTGCCCCGAGGCGCTGGCCCGCGCCGCCGACGAGATGGGCATGCGCGCCATGGTCGGTGGCCGGGTCATCGACATGGACACGGCCGCCCTTGCGGAAGGCCGTTTCGAACGCGCGCCTGCGCTTGGAGACGAAACCCTGCGCGCCGCACTGGACCTTGTGGAGAAATGGGACGGGCACGACCGGATCGGCACCATCCTCGCACCGCACGCGCCGGACAGTTGCTCTCGGGACATGTTCACCGAATTTCGCGCCCTCGCCGAGCGCACGGGAAAACAGGTGCACACCCACCTCAGCCAGTCGCAAATGGAGGTGGACCAGATCCTCGCCCGCGAAGGCATGACCCCGACCGAGTTTCTCGACGACGTGGGGCTGCTGTCGCCCGACCTGATCGCCGCGCATTGCATCTTCATGTCCGACAGCGACATCGCCCGCTTCGGCGCGGCGGGTGGCGTCGTCACGCATGCCCCTATCGGCAACGCCAGCTTCGGCGCAGCCGCACCGATCAAGGCGCTCAGGGATGCCGGGGCAGCGATCACGCTGTGCACGGATACCAAATCGGCGGACATGTTCGAGGCCATGCGCATGGCCATCGCCACCGCCCGCTGGCGCGCGGGCATGTCGTTCGACCTGGATGCCGCCGAGGTCTTCGGCTGGGCCACGGCAGGCGGCGCAGACGCGCTCAAGGTTCACGCGGCCACCGGGCGACTGACTGTCGGCGACCCGGCGGATCTCATACTGCTCGACCCGCTGGCGCCCAACCTGCGCCCGGTCATCGACGGGGTAGGCGTCGTGGTGCACTCCGGATCGGCCGGCAACGTGACCGACGTCATGGTTCAGGGAGAGTGGCTGGTGCGCGACCGCAAACCCACCCGCGTCGACGCAGCCGAGGTCGTGGCAGAGGCACAGCGCGTGGCAAAAGGGCTCTGGGCCCGGGCTGCGGCGGCCTGAGCGGTCAGAGAAGCGCAGCGACGGTCTGGCCGGTGTGCAGGAGGTGCTGCCGCCAGATCCGCGCCGCGCGCTCCGTATCGCGCTGCCGCAGGGCCTGCATCAACACCTCGTGCTCCGACACCGCCTCGGTCAGGCGTTCGGGCTTCATGATCGCCAGGAACCGCCCGCGCCTCGCGCGCGCCATCAGCCTGCGATGCGTTTCGAACACAATACCGTTGCCGCTGCACGCCACGATGAAATCGTGGATTTCCGAATTCGTGTCGAAGTAGTCCGCGTGGTTGCCGATCTTGTGGTAGGTCATCATCCGGTCATGCATCTCTTCGAGGGTATCCAGCGCGCCCTCGTCGATGGTTTCGGCCAGCCTCTCTGCTGCGAGGCTTTCAAGCGAGGCGATCACGTCGAACAGCTCCAGCGCCTCGGCGGCGCCGTATTGCAGCACCTGCGCACCCTTGTTGCGGGAAATCGCGATCAGCCCGTCCGCGTCGATCAGCTTCAGGGCCTCCCGCACCGGCGTGCGAGACACGTCGAGTTCGGCAGAGATCTTGCGTTCGACGATGCGCGATCCCGGCGCGTAGACGCCCTTGACGATCCTGTCGCGCAGGATGTCGGCCACCCATTGTGCCGTCGCCGTCGGCGCGTCCGGCGCCCATATGCCTTCGATTTCATCGACCATCGGACATCCGTTACACTGACAGAAAAATGGCATTCCACTTTCTCTGCCGCGTTTCGGGAAATCAAGCGCGCCGGATCGGCTTTTCACGAAATCCGGTCGGAACGCGACGAATTGCCAAAGACACAGGCGCCCCCCTGCCACGTCGGAGCCACCGTGCAGGACCCACCATGACGCGGCCATCCGCCCGAATATGGCGAAGGAAGCAAGATGATGTGCAAGGCCGTCCCAGCGCAACGACGAGATTCAGCTCGTCCCGTGCCGTTCTTTCTGTCGCGTGCGTATCAGCCGTCCACCACCTGCCGGATGCTGGCGGACAGTCCGCCGTCGACGATCATCTCGGACCCGGTGATGTAGCCCGCCTTGTCGGATGCCAGGAAGACCGCGGCCTCCGCGATGTCCCAGGCCGAGCCCATGCGCCCCATCGGGCACTGCCGGGCACGGGCCGCGCGCATCTCCTGCTCGGACTTGTCGCCATAGCTGTTGGCCAACGTGATGCCGATGCGCGGCGTGTCGATCAGACCGGCGATGATCGCGTTGACGCGGATGTTCTCGGGGGCCAGTTCCACCGCCAGCGCCCGCGCGAACTGATTGGCCCCGGCCTTGGTCGCCGAGTATGCGAGGTGCGGATAGCCCACGTTGCGGATAGACGCGATGGAGGATGTCACGGTGATGACCCCCCTGCCCTGAGCGCGCATGTGGGGCAGAACCGCCTGCGCAGCGACGTGAAGGGACGTCAGGTTGGCATCGCTGATCCGCCGCCAGTCGGCGGGCGTGGTCTGGCCGGACGGTCCGCTTTTTCCGAGCCCGACGTTGCAATGCAGGATGTCGATGCGGCCATGCCGGTCGGCCACGCCCTCCACCAGCCGCTCGACGCTTGCGTCGTCCAGAACATCGACGACCGCTGCCTCTGCCGCGAAGCCTTCGTCCCGGATCAGGTCGACGGTGCGCGCCGCTGCATCCTCGTTGTCGTCAGCGGCGACCACAAAGGCCCCTTCGCGCGCCAGACCCATGCTTATGGCCCGGCCGATCCCGATGCCCTCGGCAATTGCACCGGCGCCGATGACGATTGCGACGCGATCCTTCAACTGCATGGCGGCCGCTCCTGTCATTTCGCCTCTGCCGAGCGGAGAGCGCTGCGTCTGGCCCGCGTCATGCGCAATTCCCGGCGCACGCCCACGAACAGCGAGAATGCGGTGATCAAGATGAAGATCCAGCAGATCGGACTGCGGAAAAAGATACCGACGTCCTCGGAAATCAGGAACGAGCGGCGCAGGTTGTCCTCGAACAGCGGGCCGAGGATGAAGCCCATCAGGAACGGCGCCGCCGCCATGTTGATCTTCATCATGATGTAGCCCAAAGCGCCGAATGCCAGCATCACACCGACGTCGAACATCTGGCTTTGCACCGCGTAGCTGCCGAAGACGCAGAACAGCAGGACCACGGGCAGAAGGATGTGGCGCGGAATGTCGGCGATCTTGGCAAAGTAACGGATCGCCAGTTTGCCGGAGCCGAACAGCACGATCGAACTCAGCATGATGCCGATGAAGATCGCGTAGATGATCGTGATATTGTCCTGAAACATCAGCGGTCCCGGCGTCAGTCCCTGCAACATGAAAGCCCCGAGGATCACCGCCGTCACGACGTCGCCCGGAATGCCAAGAGCCAGCAGCGGGATCAGCGTCGCGCCCGCCACGCCGTTGTTCCCGGACTCGGAGGCGGCCACGCCCTCGATGTTGCCCTTGCCGAAGGTCTCCGGCGTCTTCGACGTCCGCCGTGCTTCGCCATAGGACAGGAAGGCCGCCGCCGTCGCCCCGGCACCGGGGATCGTGCCGATGATGACACCGATGAAACTGCCGCGGATGATCGTCAGAAGGCTGCCCTTGAATTCCTCCATCGTGACACGGCTGCGGTCGGCGGCCTTGATGGTGTGCGGGGCGATCTTGCGCATGTAGAAGTCGATGACCTCGGGCAACGCAAAAAGCCCGATCAGCAGCGGGATATAGCTGACCCCGGCCATCAGGTTGAAGTTGTCGAAGGTAAACCGCTGCGTGCCGTAAACGAGATCCAGACCGATGGTCGAGGTCAGCAGCCCCAGAAGGCCCGAGATCAGCCCCTTGGTCAGCGACGAGCCCGAGATCGAGATCACGACCGTCAGCGAGAAGCAGATCAGCCAGAAGTACTCCGGCGGGCCGAAGGCCAGTGCCAGCCCGGCGATCAGGCTCGCGAAGAAGATCAGCGACAGGTTCGACAGGAAGTCCGCGATGCAGGACGCGTAAAGCGCCATGTTCATCGCCTTGCCCGCCTGCCCCTTCTGCGCCAGCGGGTAACCGTCCAGCAGCGTGCAGGCCGCGGCGGGCGTGCCCGGTGCACGGATCAGGATCGCTGTGATCGACCCGCCGAAGACCCCGCCCTTGTAGACCCCCACCAACAGCAGAATGCCCGTCACCGGATCGAGGTTGAAGGTGAACGGCAGCGCCAGCGCCACGGCCATCGTCGCGGTCAGGCCGGGGATGGCCCCGACCGTCACGCCGAGGCACACGCCGATGGTGATGGCCAGCAGGTTCTGGAACGTCAGGAAGAGCTGAAAGCCGGTCGCGATGTTCTCAAGCATGGGTCACATCCAGTCTTCGAAGATACCGGCAGGCATGGGCACCTGCGCCACATGCACGAAGAAAAGGTAGATCAGCAGGGGCACCGTGATGCCGACGCCCAACAGCACGAGCGGCCTGCGTTCACCGCCCATCGCCATCAGAACGACAGTCACCACGATGGAGGTCAGCAGCATCCCCAGCGTTTCCGGCACCAGCAGGTAGATCAGCAGCAGCACGCAAAGGACCAGAAGGCGCAATTTCCAGTGCGCATGCAGGTCCGGCGGCGTCGCGTCGTCGTCGGGAACATGCGGCGCGAACAGCGCCTCAAGCAGGTGGACCAGCGCGAACAGCGCGATCGCTCCGGTCAGAACATACGGCAGGAAGGCCGGTGACAACGGCAGATGCTTGACCGACCCGGGCGTCGTCACGCCCGCCGGTATGACGATTGCCGCGAACAGCGCGGCAGCGATCAGTGTCAGTGCCGCAAAGACGATCTCTCGGCGGCGCCCTTTCCGGGCATCCGACTGGTGCGACGTGTCGCTCATTGTCCGCCCCTCCCTCTGGCCGACGTATCGGTGTCCGCGAAGGCGGCCCGCAATGGCCGCCTTCGCGGGAAGTGCATCACTCGACGGTCACACCCGCGTCATCGACGACCGTCTTCCAGCTCGACAGTTCGTCCGCGATGAACGCGGAGAAGTCCTCGGGGCTGCCGCCTTCGATCTGCGCGCCGCGTGTGTCGGCGAAAGAGACGAAGGACTCGCTCGCGATGACTTCGTCCAGCGCCGAGGACAGCGTTGCCACGATCTCCGGATCGGTGCTAGCGGGCGCCAGCAGACCGAACCACGACCGCGCTGCGAACCCGTCCAGTTCCGGGATGTCGAGTTCGTCCAGCGTCGGCACGTCCTGCAACTTCTCCGAGCGCGTCGGCGTGGTCATCGCAAGCGCGCGCAGGGCGCCGGACTGGATGTGCGGCATGGCCGACGGCAGGTTGTCGAACATCACGTCGACGTCGCCCGCCAGCAGCGCGGGCACCGCCTCACCGCTGCCACGGAACGGCACGTGCGTCATGTTCGCTCCGGTGCGCGACTTGAACATCTCGCCCGACAGGTGGATCGAACTGCCGACGCCGGAAGACCCGAAGGTCTTGCCTTCGGCCGTGGCCGCGTCGAGGAACTCCGCCGCCGTCTGGTAGGGGCTGTCCTTGTTCACGACCATGACGTTCGGGATGGTGATGAGCAGCTTGATCGGCGCAAAGTCGGCGACCGGATCGTACTGCAGGTTCTTGTAGACCGCCGGGGCGATCCCGTGCGAGGACACCTGCCCCATGAACAGCGTGTAGCCGTCGGGCCGCGCCTTGGCCGCCATGGTCGTGCCCAGCGTCGCCCCGGCACCGGGACGGTTCTCGACCGTCACAGTCTCGTCCAGCACCTTTGTCAGGCCGTCCGCCACCTGGCGTGCCAGGATGTCGGTGGACCCGCCCGCGCTGTAGGGCACGATGATGGTGATGCGCTTTGCCGGATACTCCTGCGCATGGGCCACCGTGCCCAGAGCCAGCATCGACACCGCGCCGAGCGCGGCCAGCGTGCTTCTTCTGTTGATCTTCATTGTCATTCTCCTCCTCCAGTTTCGATCAAAGTTTTATTCCGGCCTCCTGCCGCTGACCGTCATGCCGAACCGATGGTCATGCCGCCGCAGACGTACAGGACCTGCCCCGTCACGAAGCCCGCACCTTCCGAGCAGAAGAAGCCCACGGCCTCTGCCACGTCCTCCGGGGTGCCGGTGCGCTTGACGGGCACGGTTTCGATGATCTTCTCGGTGCGCGGATCGCCCGGCGGGTTGACCTTGTTGAACAACTCGGTGGCGATAGGACCCGGCCCCACCGCGTTCACGGTGATGCCGTGACGGCCCAGCTCCAGCGCCCATGTCTTCGTCATGCCATGCAGCCCGGCCTTGGTCGCCGCGTAGGCGGTGCGCAGTTCCTTCCCCAGCGCCACGCGGCTGGAGATGTTGACGACACGCCCCATCCCCGCCGCCTTCATCGACGGCAGCACGGCCTGAAGACAGACCAGCGGCGCGCGCAGGTTGACGGCAGAGACCTGATCGATGGAGGCCGGATCCGTGTCCTCGACGGTGGCGGGCATCACGATCCCCGCATTGTTCACCAGCCGCGTCACGCGCCGCCCTTCGCAGAAGCGGGCCAGCGCGTCCCGCGTCGCCTCCACGTCCGACAGGTCGAGTTCCAGGAACGCATCCGCATGCCCATGCTCCGGCGCGATCCGGTCGACCACGGCGACCGACAGGCCCTCCGCCTTCAACCGTTCCGCGATGGCCGCGCCAATGCCGCGCGCCCCGCCTGTCACGATGGCATGATCCGTCATGGCATCAGTCTCCGAACGGCATCGCCTTGTCGACCGTTTCCCAGATGAAGCGGCCCGACGGTTTCTGTTGCTCTTCGGCGATGTGGGCGACCAGCCCTGCCGCGCGGGAGATGACGGCGAACCCGCGCATCAGCACGACCGGAATGTCCATATCGCCCAGCAAGGCTGCCGTCGCGCCGGTCGCGTTGATGGTGATGTGGCGTCCGAACTCCGCATCGACCGCGGCCGACAGCGTCAGCAACGCATCGACATACCGGGTCGAAGCGCTTTCCGCCTTGCCGATCTCGATCAGTTTCAGGGCGCGCGGGTCGTCGGGCCGGTGCAGGTGGTGGCCGAAGCCCGGCAGATGTGCCTTGCGGGCACGATGCTCGCGCACGATCTCTGCCGCGCGCGTTGCCTGCGCGTCGCCGTCGAGGTCCACCAGTTCCGCCAGAAGGCGGGCGTTGTTCTCGATGGTGCCGACGAACTGGCTGCCCACGGCCAGAAGGCCCGCCGCCACCGCGCCCTGAAGGTTCTCCGGCGCGGACATGTAGATCGACCGCGTGGCGATGGCGCTTGGCGTCAGGCCGTGCTCCATCATCACGATCAGAATGGCGTGCATCACCCGCTGCTGCGCGGGCGACACCTCGCGCCCGAGGATGTGGCTCATCATCACCGAAACGAAGTCCGCCTCGCCCGACAACAGGTCGTCGACGAGATTGCGGTCGCGGTAGAAGATCTCCGTGTCGGTGTACCGGCACAAGGACGTGGTCGGCGCCTGCGTGGACATGGTCATCCCTCCTTCACTGCAACCGCCATCTCGGCGAGATGTTGTTCGGCAAGTTGCGATTTCTGTAGTTTTCCGATGGCGTTGCGCGGCAGGTCCGCCATGAAGCGCACCGATTTCGGCGTCTTCACCGGCCCCAGCTTTTCCCTGACGAAGGCTATGATTGCCGCCCCGGTCACGCGCGCACCGTCGCGCAGTTGAACGGCGGCATGCACGGCCTCGCCCCACTTGTCGTCGGGCACGCCGAAGACCGCGCAATCGACGATGTCGGGGTGTTCGCCCATCACCGTCTCGACGTCGGCGGGATAGACGTTGAAGCCGCCGGTGATGATCATCTCCTTGGCGCGGCCGCGGATGTAGACATAGCCGTCCTCATCCTTCACACCCAGATCGCCGGTGTGCAGCCAGCCGTCCTTCAGCGCCTTTTCCGTCGCCTCGGGCTGATCCCAGTAACCGGTCATCAGGAGGTCGCCGCGAATGACGATCTCTCCGGTCTCGCCGGGGGGAAGGATCTGCCCGTCCGGCCCCATCATCTCGACACGCGACAGCAGCGTCTCCCGCCCGACGGATGTGCGCTTCTCCGGATCGGCCAGTTCCCGGGCCGAGATCATCGTGGCGATCTGCGGTGCCTCGGTCTGGCCGTAGGTGGACGCCAGGCACGGGCCAAAGATCTCCTGCGCCCGGCCAATCGCCTCGGGACGCATCGGCCCCGCGCCGTAGATCAGGTTCTTCAGGTGCGCATAGTCGGCATCGCGCACGGTCAGCAACTCCATCAGCATGTACAGCACGGTCGGCGGCACGAAGGTCGTGGTGATCCGTTCCGCCTGCAGGAAATGCAGCGTCTCTTCGGGGCGCGGGCGGTCCAGCAGCACCAGCGTGCCCCCGGTCGCCAACGTCGGCAGGATGTACGTCGAAGTGCCATGGGTGATCGGCGCCGCGGCCAGGTAGCGCTGCCCCTCCCCCAGAGACCACGCCGCGATCTGGATGGCGATATTGGTGTTCCACGCCCGGTAAGGCTGCATGACGCCCTTGGGTCGCCCGGTCGTGCCGCCGGTGAACTTGATGGCCTGGGTTGCCGAAAGTGGCAGGTGCCCTGCCTCGGGCGACTGACCGGCGTATGTCCGGCAAAGCGCCGCCGTGGTGTCGGCCTTGTCGGACCGCGCATCGGCCATCACGAACTGTGCCTGCGCGCCGGACAGCTTCTGCGCCGTCTCCGGCTGCACGATGACGATGCTCGCCCGGGTGAGCTCAACCGAACGCAACAGCTCTTCCTGTGCATTCATCGGCTGGAGCGGCACCCAGACCTTGCCCGCCGCAAGCACCGCTAGCCACGCCACGAGATGCTCGACCGTGTTGTAACAGCAGATACCGACCCGCGATCCGAACTCCGGGTCGATGGCCTGCAACCCCGTTGCCAGCGCCTGAACCCGGTCCTGCAAGTCGCTGTATGTGACGCGCTCGCCGCCGCATTCGACCGCGACATGGTCCGGCCACAGGCGCGCTGCGCGATCGAAGAAATGGATGGGATACATGTCTTGTCCTCAGGTCTTGAAACCGGCGCGCTCCAGCGCGCCCGTCATGATCGAAACGACATCCTTGCGCCGCTTTCCGCCCAGCCGCGTCTTCAGCGCCGAGACGGACAGGCCGGCAAGCAGGGTGTCGGACGCGTCGAAGAC